>NZ_WWRX01000008.1:19506-129347 GCF_009875575.1 Eggerthella sp. BIOML-A4
CGCGCCGCCCGCATCCGCGCCCGCCGGCATCGACCGCTTCGAAGCGGCATCGTGCAGCACGCCATCCTCGTTGCGCGCGCCGAACGCGAACGCGCGGCCGTCGCTGAGCACGAACATGGTGGCGCCCACCAGCAGCGCGATGGACACGACCGCCACCTGGTCGAGCGAGAACACCCCGGCCGCCATGCCGGACTCCACCAGCACGAGCGTCACCACGCCCAGCAGATCGCCCAAGTGCACGAAGATCCATCCCAAACCGTACGACTGCACGGGCGTGGCCGCGCCCTGCACAGCGTAGCGCGCGAAATACATCTGCGTGATCAGGCAGAACGCGAAGCGCGCGGCGATGGCCACCACGTAGGCGACGTACGCGCCCGCGGTTTCCCCCAGCACGATGAACGCCGCGAAGCCCACCACGAGCGTCGGGCACATCCATCGGTACAGAAACGACAGCGACACCCGACGCGGCCCCGCCGTGGCCGAAAGACCCACCATCAGCATGAACGCGATGCTCACCACGAGCGCCACCTGGGCGGCCGTCGCATCCTGCCCTGACGACCCCGACCAGAACGACCCCTCCACGCACACGAACAGGCACGCCGCGAGGATGCCGAACCCGGCGCGCCCCATCGACTTCAGCACGCGCGGCAGCCCCTTCCGCGCGCTGTCGTGAGCCTCGGCGAACGCGCGCTGCTCGGCGGCGCCCCGGTACTCGGCGGTCGCGTCGCGCCCTTGCGCATCCCGCCACGACAGCAGCAGGCACAAGCCCGACATCAGGGGAAACGCCGTCACCACCACGAGCGCCATCCATCCCTGCATCGCCGACACCACCAGCACCAGAACGGCGGCCGCCACAGCCGACGACGGCGCGAGAAACTCCACTTCCTCCTGCGTCACCTTCGCGTAGTACTCGCCCCACATCACCCACATGAAGCCGCTGCCAAATCCCGTGAGCACCGCACCTATCACGAACAGCGCAGCCGTCGCGCCGAAATCGGGCAGCTCACAGAACAGCAGCGGCGTGGAAACCGCGGTGGCCAGCGGCGCGATCCAGAACAGCGCCGCATGCTGGGCGGGCGAGCCCAGCCGCTTCTCCAACACCACGATGAGCACGAGCATGACCACCGACATGGACACCGGCAGCCCCGTGAAGAACAGATCCCAGCCCGCACCAACCGCCAACGTCGAGGCCTTCGCGCCCGTGTAGCCGCTCACCGCGTTGGTGTAGAACACGCAGAACACCCAGGCCAGCAGAAACGCCCAGCCCAAGCGCCGCAGCGGCGCGAACCGCTCGACCGCCGCCAGCACGGCCCGCTCGCGATCGCGCTGCGCGCTCGTCGTCTTCCCGGTCATCCGCCCGTCCCTTCCACCGTCATCCCATTCGGCCATTTGTACCACAGGAAGCCCCGCTTGGCAAAAAGTGCCCCCCCCCCCCGACGCGTTTCGAGCTGCTAGAATGCCAGACAGTGGCAGATCCCGGCAAAGGAGGTGCCGTATGACCAGGAAACGCGGCATGGCGACGGCGTTCGCGGCGGCGTGTCTGGTTCTGGCCGGTTGCGCAGGACCCCTCAATCTGATGCAGGAATCGATCTACTGCGACGATGCCCGCATCGCCCAAGGATTCGACACGTACACAGTTGCGAACAGAACCGGCTCCCTGTTCGACAGAAAGATCGGCGGACTGACCGGCCTGGAAACATGGCTTCGGATCTCCGTCCCCAACGAAGGCGGGGAGTTTCGCGTCGACTACGATGCGACCGTATCGGACGGCGACTTCAAGATCGTATTCGTCGATGAGAAGAACGTTGATACCGTCTGCGAAGGAACGGCTCGCGGAAGCCGCGTCTTCACGCTCGACCGGGGAGGGTACGCCCTCAAAGCCGTCGGGGCGCATGCGAGTGCCGAAATCGCCTTCGAACTGCAAGCGAGCGAAGGCGTCACCGCCGTTGCCACGGGTGACGCGTTCGACGACGACCAGGCAGTGGATCTCGAACCGATTGAAAGCTGATGCCGCGGATTTGCCTGCGTGGACGCGAATGCGTTTCCACAAGAAGCGAACAACTGCCTAAGTCCCACGCTTAAAGCGCGAAAGCGTTTCGGCGAACGGCATCTGCACGTGATTCGCCCTTCAGCGCACAAAAATTGGCGACGTACGAGACTTGAAGGCCGTTGAACGGCCGTCTCTCGCGAATGCACCGCGCACTGCAATCGAGGGCGATTCAACGACCTGGGGATTCTTCAAAACCGATCAGAGTGGGCGACAAGAAAACATCGGTTCAGATCGCACGTCACGGGTTTTTGTGCAACAGACGCCTGACCCCATGCAAAACCAGCAGCTCTTCCCCGCCGCCCCTACCCTGCGGCGCGCATGACCATGCGCTTGACGTCTTCGCGGTACTTGGGGCGCACGAGGTAGTACGCGTAGGCCTCGAGCACGGTTTGGAAGGCCACGCCGCGGCCGACGATTTTGAAGTACCCGATGCCGTACTCGTCGTGCAGGTCGCGCACCTCCTGATCGGTGAAGATCACCGGGTGGCCCGGCTCGTGGTCGAAGAAATCGGCGCGCTTCGCAACGCACTCGAAGGGGCGCATCGCGCCCGACCGCTGATCCTCGCTGTTGTGGAGGTAGTGCTGTGCACGATGCGGGCACTGGTAGGCGCAGAACTCGTTCACCATGACCTCCACCTTGTCGCGGTCTTCGAGCGCCGCGAGAAACGCCGGATCCTTGTGGCGGTTGTAGTCGAGCACCACGTAGTCGTAGCGCTTCGTCATGCGGTTGGCCTCGGCTGCGTCCGCCAGCGCGCGCGTGGTGGACAGCACGCAGCGCATGCCGTAGCGCTCGCGCACGTAGTTGCCCACGAGGTCGGCGTACACGATGGCCTCGGCATCGTAGCGGCCGGCGATGGCGAGCATCGCGTTCAGGTACTCGTCGCGCAGGTCGTCCTCGTCGGCCAGCATGTTCGTCAGCGTGAGACGCGCCTTTACGCCGTGCTCGGCCAAGAGCGAGAACGCCTCCTCCATCTGCCGGGGCGTGGCTCGCTCGCGCAAGAACGCGCGGCCGCCGTTCAGGTCGCACGCGGGAAAGCAGCCGTACACGCTGTCGATGCGCACGCCGTCCTGGAACAGCGCCGGGCGCTGCTCCAGCAAGCGGATGAAGAACAGGTTGAGCCCCAGCCCCACCGTGAAATCCGGCAGCGTGTAGTTGATCATGCGTTCGTTCCTCCAAAATCACCGGTCGTTCGTAGCGTCAGCGAGGGGCTCCCTGGTGCCCGAGATCGTGGGGAGGGCGAGGGCGAAGCGTACTTCGGTACGCGAGTCCTCGGCCTCGACGCGAGATCGGGTGCCAGGGAGCTCCGCAGCGTCGAGCAGTTCCGGCGGCCGACAAACCGCCGGAACTTCCCTAGAACATGCACATCTCCAAGTGTTCGCCGAGCGTCGCGTGCAGTTTATCGTACATCGATGAGGGCTTGTTCGGGGTCCAGGTTGGACGCTTCATAGCGAAGCACACGGCTTCCTTGCCCATGAACTGCTTGATAGGCACGCGCCCGCTCACCGCGATGGCCTGCTCGGGACAGATGTGCTCGCACAGGCGGCACTGCATGCAGGCGCTCGGACGGTGCACGATGCCGAACACGCCGCCCTCGTCGAGCTTCTTGATGGCGCCCGTGGGACAGAACACCGCGCACATGCGGCACGAACTGCACTTCTGGGCATCGATGGACACGGCGCCGATGACACGCGTCTCCACCTCGTCGGCCGTCGGTTGCCCCACGTGCTGCAGGTAGTTGTACAGCCGCACGCGGCGCGTGGGGACGAACTGCGACAGCGTCCCATCTGCGCCCACTTTGCGATACGCCGCAGGAACGGGCTCGGCCTCGACCATCCCCAACTCCTCGGCCACCGCCGCGCCAGCTGCGCGGGTCGATGCGTCCTTGGCCGAGCGGAAGAAGTCGCGCCGCCCCACCCCGTCGCTGCCTGCCTGGCCGTGCGACCCGCCGGGCTCCAACACGCGCTCGGGCACGCATTCCTCCAGGTCGATGGGCATGGAGGATCCGAACGCCTCAAGCAGGTTGCGCGCGCCCTCCACCACCTCGCGCACGAGCGCGCCGCCCGGAGCATGTGGGCACGTCTCGCACGAACCGCAGGCCAGCGTCGCGTCGAAGGCGCGGTACGCCGCCAACCCCACGAGCGCCGACTCGTCCATGCGCCCCAGGCACGGCACCGCGCACGCGGCCGACGCATCGTCGGCCGCGACGTTGGCCGCCTCGAGCGCCTGCTCGCACACGATGACCGGATGGCCTTTCGTCGCCACGATGGAGTGCTTGAGCTGCGCCGTCAGCTCGGCATCCGTCGGGTTGCGCAGCTCGATGGCGCAGGTGGGGCACGCCGTGGCGCACGTGCCGCATCCGATGCAGCGCTCGGGCTCTACGAGCAGCTCGCCCGCGCGGTACGCCAGCGCGCCCGACGTGCACGCCTCCACGCAGCGCAGGCAGTCGGCATTGCGGTTGCGCACCGAGATGCAGCGCTCCTCGTGCACGGCGATGGCATCGCTCTCGATCTCGCCCAGCAGGGCCAGCAGGCCGTTGATCAGGGACATGACCTACCCCCTTTCCGGGATCTCGTCGTCGACGGGCAGCGGCGTCGCCTGCGCCTGCTTCTTCGGCAGCAACGGGAACGTGATGGCGTGCTCGGGGCACACGTCGGCACACGCGCGGCACTTGCTGCAATCGTTGAGCGTGGTCTCGCCCGCCGCGACATCGTGCAGGTTGATGCCCTCGGGGCATGCCTGCTCGCACAGGTTGCAGGCCTTGCCGCGACCCTCGCGCAGGCACTTCTCGGCGTCCACCTGGGGGCGGAACGTCCGGTTCAGCCCGCTGAACAGCGAAAGCAACGCGCCCAACGGGCAGAAGCGCTGGCACCACTTCGGCAGCAGCAGGATCTCCAGCGCGATGATGGCCGGGAAGGCGACGACCGTCCACGTGGCGTCGCCGAACGCGAACAGGCGCATGACCAGCAGCACCGTGGCGAACGTGAGGCCGATCGGGCAGACGAGGCAGAACACCGGGAAGCCGAAGACGAGCGTGGAGCCCAACGCCGCAGCGAGGATGCCGTGACGGCTGTCGATCTTGATGCCCTTGGCTTTGCCGCAAGGGGAAGCGCACGCGGAGCAAGGGGAAGCAACCTTGCCCCCTTTACCCTCCTTGTCCCCCTTATCCCCCTTCTTCCTTCCTCGCGACAGGAAGTGCACGGGGCACGCCCAGGCGCAGAACACCTTGCCTAGCACGATACACACCAGCAGCACGACCGCAACGCTGATCACGGCCATCGGGATGGCTGTGCGCTCGGCGATCATGGCCAGCAGCGCGCCTAGGGGGCACAGCAGCGTGATGGACTCGAAGCCGATGCCGCAGAAGTTGCCGATGCCGCCGGCCGTGAAGTACCCCACGGCCACCACGGCCAGCAGCGCCAGCATGATCAGGAACCGCAGCCGATAGGTTTTGAGCTTCTTCATCCTGATCACGCCTCCACTTCTTCGGTCGGACGGACGACGATGGCGCGATCGGTGGCGCCGGCCGTGATGGAACCTGCCGACAGCGAGATGCACGCCAGCTCGCAGGCGCCGCAGCCGTTGCACGCATCCACGTCCACCACCGGCACGTTGTCGGCGCCCAGCTCGAGCGCCTCGTAGTTGCACACGTCGACGCACTCGTGGCAGCCCATGCCCTTCGCGGCAAGGCACCAGTCGCGGTTGATCTCCGCCTTGCCGATGATCGCCTGCGACGGGTCGGGGCACGAAAGCGCATGCGTCGGGCACGCCGCGACGCACTTCGGCCCGCCCGGCTCGTTCTCGCAGAAATCGCACCAGCCGCTTTTGAAGTCCATGCGCGGTGTGCGCGCGTTCAAGATGCCGTCCTCAAGATGAGCAGGAGCGATGGCATGCTTCGGGCACACCTCGCGGCACTTCTCGCAATGCAGGCAGCCGCGCGCCAGCTGCTCCTCGTCCTGCCCGCCCGGCGGGCGCAGCAACGTGGCACTGGGCAGGTACTTCACGCCGCCCAGCCCGATGACGGCGCACGCTCCCACGGCTCCCAGGGCGAACGTGCGGCGCGACACGCAGGGGCCCGTATCGCGCTTGGGCTCGATGCCGTGCTCGTCCATCATGCAACCTCGACTTCGGTTTCGGCCGACGCCGCACGGGATCCTTCGGCTTCGGCCTGCGGCCTCCGCTCTGGATGGCAATCCGCTTCGTTCTCAGACAGCACGGCGTCCAAAAATTCGCGGTCGTTGCGCAGGAAGCCGTCGGTCAGCTTGCCCAGGCCCTTGTAGAAGTCGGTCTGCGGGAACTTCTGCAAGTCGGCCGCCATCATGGGGTACCACGCCAGCAGGTGGTCCTCCAGGAAGTTGCGCTGCGACAGCAGCAGCTTCAGGCACTCGTCCTCGTCGCCGGCCTCGTACGCCCTGATAGCGCGCTCGCATAGGATCTGCTCGAACTCCAGCTCCAGCGCGATATGGTCCTCGCCCTCCTTCCAGCTTTCCTGCTTGTCCAGACCGAAGGCGCGGTACAGCACCAGCACCTCGTCGCGGGCGTCCTGCATCATGAGGCGCTTCGGGCTCGTGTACACCGACTCGTACGGGTACGCGGCCGAGAAGCCGTCGTTGCCCGACCCGATGAACGCGCGCACGTAGTCCACCGCCAGCTCGGTGAGCACCGTGCCGTCGGCTTGGCTCAGATAACCGCAGATCATCCGGTAGCCTTCGTCCACCAGCGCGTTGCCGGTGTTCGCCGGGAAGCGCATGGACATCAGCGTGTCGTACAGCTCCTGGTCCACCTCCACGCGGAACAGGCGCGAGAGGAACTGGTAGGTTGCCATGCGGCCGCGCAGCACGTCGGCGATGGTGGTTTCCTGATCGTGGGACATGGGTGGCTCCTTCTCTAGCGTTCGGACGGGGAAGCGGCGGCGAACAAGCCGGACGCGAGCACGCTGCGCCCCAGATCGGTGATGGTCCAGGCGTCGCGCCATTCGATGGCGCCTGTTTCTTCCAGCTTGCCGCGGAAGAACCCGCAGAAGCGGCGCGGCTCTTGGCACAGCGGGTCGCCGTCCACCGCCTGGTCCAGCTCCTTGGTGGGGCAGCCTCCTTCGCGCGCGCACATCTCAAGCACGCGCTGGAAGATGGGCAGATAGCGCTCGTCTTCGCTGATCCGCTCCGCCACGAGGCCCTCGTTGACGTGCGCCGCGACGGCATCGAGGCCCGCTTGCGTGGCACGGTAGTGACACGGCGGAGCGGGCGTCACCGAGATGAAGCCCTCGTCCTCGGCGGGCGTATCGGCAGCGTCGCCGGCGGCCGCATGGGCGGCGTCCTCGTCCACGATGCGCTCCAGCGCGCCGTCGCGCTCGAGCAGCTGCACCACCTGCGCCGAGCCGTACACGCTCGTCGTGTTCGGATACGCCGCGTCCAAATTGGCCACGGCCTCGTCCATCGTCTTCGGCTCGGTGCAGAATTCCACGGCGTGCAGCAGGCGGAACTGCTGGCCGGGAATGCCCGCCAGCAGCTTCTCGATGCGCTCGGTCGCAGACAACGGCACCACGGGAGGCACCACGCTCTTGTCGGCATCGGGGATGGGCGGCAGGTAATCCGCCTCGGCATCGTCCCGCTCGCCGTCGTCCAGGCTCAGGTCGGCCAGGGGATCGAAATCGTCATCGATCACGAATACATCAACATCGCTCATATCTATCAGTCCTTTCATCATTTCAAAATCACCGGTCAGGAAAAGTCAGCGAAGGTTCGCGCGGTCGTCAGACCGTTGGAGCTACAAAGTCGAAGACGCGTACAGCACCTTCGTGGGCAGCTCGCGAGGCGCGTCGGGTGCGGGAGAGAGCACCTCGTCGGTCAGCGACGCGAACTCCGACGGCGTCACGCGCGCGAAGCGCTCGCCGTCGCGCACGAACACGCGCGAGGTCTGCACCTTCGTGAACGCGGTGTTCTCTAAAAGGTCGCGCACGAACCGCGTGCATACCGCTCGTTCGCTCGCACAGGACAGCACGTCCAGGAACAGCGCGCGCTCGCGTTCGAGCGCCACGCGCCGATGGTCGATGGTGAACTTGTCGTCCACGGCGTCGTTCGCCGGCAAGAAGCCGTTCACCAGGCCGGTGACGAACACCGTGCGCACATGGCGCCCGTGGCAGCGCGCGTAGGAGACCACATGCACGGCATCGCGCGCGACGTCCTCCACCGGCTTCGCGAACCCGCAGCGCGCCAAGCGCTCGACGTCCGCATGCGCAGGGTCGTCGCCCAGCAGCTCCACGTGGCGCGGGGACAACGGCATTCCGTGCGCTTCGAACAGCGCTACGGCAGCATCGCGCGACAACCCGCCAGCGCAGGCGCGCAGCAGCTCGTCCAGCTCGTCCAGCGGGCCGTCGAACTTCCCGAAGATCGTCGAGGAGCGGTCGGCGTCGCGCTGCGTGCGCAGCTGCGCCACGGCTTCGGGCACGGTCGTCTCATGGTCGCGCGCGTACGCCATCAGCTCCAAAAACGCATCGGAGCGCAGCAGCCAATCGCCGAACCCCAGCCACGAGCGCAGCGACGTGAAATCGTGCGGATCGAGGTACAACCGCAGGAACGCGGCCAGCTTGAGGTCGGCGTAACGGCCCTCGGTGCGCGGGTCGCCCTTGATCTTCCCGCCGTCGAACCCGCGCTCCACGGCGATGCCGCGCCCTTCCAACTCAGCCGCGATGCGCTCGCCCCAAGCGGCGTTCGGCACGGCCACAGCCACGTCGCCTGGCCGGAAGCCATCGACCAGGCACTCCCCCACGGACGCCGCCGCGAACGCGAACTCGGCCGCCGGGTCGTCCCGCGCGCGGGACTCGCGCGCCGCGGCCGGCCGCTCGCACGCCAGCGTCACCAGGCAGTCGGCCTCGTCGGCAAGCGCGCGGAACCCGTCGAAGCACGGGTACGGCTCCTCGGAGCTGGACGAGGCCAGCGTGCGGCCGGCCGCCACGAGGCCGTCCGTCGCCAGATGGCGCACGAGGCGCTGCGACGCCTTGCTGAGCGACCCAAAGTCGTCTGCCACCAGCGTCAGCGGCTCGCGCTCGACCTCGGCTTTCACAAGGCCGCGATACGCCAGCGACGAAACCTCGCACGGCAGCAGCGCGCGGCGCGCCTCCAGGTTCTCGGTGAGGATGGCGTGCACGGTCTGCTCTTCGGCGGTGATCAGCCAGCGCTCGTCATCGTCGGCGCAGTCGCTGATGCTCTTGTAGAAGAACTTAAGCATCTCGCGCAGCCGGCCCGGCTTGAGGCCGCTCACCTTCACGTCCTCCATGAGCACGGCCAGCTCGTTCTCGTCCAGCACGCGCGCGTCGCGTCCCACGGCGTCGCCGACCCGCGCATCGCCCAGAATCGAGAGGGCCAGCTCGCGCACCGACACCACGTCGAGCGCGCCCAGCAGCGGATCGTCGGCCGCAAGCGCCCGAAAGCGCGCGGCTGCAACGGCGTCGGCGCACACGACGCGCACGTTCGACCCCGCCTCGACGCGAGCGCGAGCCGCGCGCAGCAACGCCGGCGCAACGTCGTCGGACGCATCGTGCTCCACGCACAAGCACTTCGCGCCGCTATTCAGTTCCTCAAGAAGATTGTTCGCCGCGTCTTCGACGGACGCAGCAGTACAAGCACTCATATTCGGTCTCCATCCATTCTTCGGATGAAGCCCTTTGCTCGAAGCCCCCCAGCTTCATAGCGCTTTCACTTCTACGCAGTATGCCCAACCGCCGCGGGCGCGTCTACCATCATTCCGAAACGGAATGGATGAAATCGAGCGCCTCCTGCTTGTCGCCCACGCCCAGCTTGCGGTACACGCTGCCCAGCACGTCGGCCACCTCGTCGCGCGTCAGCGCCAGCTCGCCCTGGATCGTCTCGAAGCCGTGCTCCTCCACGTACAGGATGAGCGCGCCCAGCTCGCGCCGGTCGAGCCCGCAGCGCTCGGCCGCGAGCCGGCACTTGCAGCGCAGCGCCATGTCCCCCGCGGCCGCGGGCGAGCCGTCGACAGCACCCTCGCCCGCCGCGACACCGGCAGTCGAGCCCGCAGCCTGCCCGTCGCGCGCCGCGCGCACCAGCAGCTCGGTGGCGCGCAGCAGCTTCTCCATCTGCCGCGCCTGCGCGTACAGCACGCCGCCCGCCTCGGTCAGGCTCACGCCGCTGCGGTCGCGTACGAACAGGTCGGCCCCGAATTCGCGCTCCAACAAGGCCACGTGCTTGCTCAGCGTCGACTGCGTCAGATGCAGCTCGCGCGCAGCCGCCGTGAAGCTGCCGCACTCGGCCACCTTCGCGAACTCGTGCAGATACGCCGTCTCCATCGCCTCAGACCGCCTCGTCCTGCGCGGCCGTCTCGTGGGCCAGGTCGATGAGCTCTTGGCGGTTGTCCACGCCCGTCTTCTGGTAGATGTGGCGGATGTGCGTGCTCACCGTACCCGCCGAGATGAACAGCGTCTCCTGGATGCGCGAGATGGTGCGCCCCTCCAGCAGCAGCGGAAGCACATCGGTCTCGCGCGGCGACAGGGCGAAGCGCTCCGCGATCAGCGCACACGGATCCACCGGGTCGGCCGGGTCGTCGGCGGCCTCTTCGGGCACCGTGCCCATCAGGCTGACCTCGCCGATGCCGATTTTGATGAGGTCGGTCTCCGTGAACAGGAACAAATGCGCGATGAACAGCAGCGACACGGCCACCAGCGTGACCAGCGTAAGGTCGAACATGCTGACCCCGGTCGCCTCCAGCGAATGGGCGAACAGCTGGCCTGCAGTCTCGCCGCCGTACAGCGCCACGAACCCCAGGCCGATCGTCCGCGCCGGGCTCACACGGAAGCTGGACGCCACGTCGATGCACACCACGCACAGCACCAGCACGAAGCAGTGGTAGCCGCCGAAGATAAGCGCGCTCGAATACGTGTTGTTGTCGGCCATAAACGGCGTGGACAAGCACCCCAAGCACAGCATCGGCATGGAGACGCGGTACGAGAAGAACACGCTGTCGCGCTGCAGGAACACGGCTATCAGGCAGACGGCCAACGCTCCGATGAAGCCCGCCAGAAACAGGTACGTGCCGAAGATGTCCTGCACCTCGTAGGTTTTGAACCCCGACACCACGTCGAAGAACCCCATCAACATGCCGATGAGCACCGCGCCCAGAAGCGCCTTCGCGAACAGGGTCGCCGTATGGCGCGACAAAGGCTGCTCGGGCTCGCGCGGCAGCTGCGGCGTATCGGGCGCGCTGCGCCTGAGAGCTGCCGCCGAAAGCACGGGCATGACAACGATGAGCACGATGACGGGTATCGCCGGCCCTACGATCAGCAAGAACCCCACGACGAACGCGATGCACAGCGACGAGGCAAGCTCCACAAGCGCCAAGCGGCCTCCCAGCCCCGACTCGAGCTCGATCCAGCACAAGAACAGCACGGCCGAGCCCGTGCCGGTCATGACCGCGCTCAGGCCCAGCACCAGCATGCCGACGGGCGTGGTAGGATCGGAGAACGGCGTGAGCACGCTGCCCGCGCTCATCATGATGGCCGATCCCAGCACGATGGAGCGGTTGCCGCTCACCCGCTCGCGCCGCACGATGACGGAGACGAACAGCATGGTCACCACCATGGCCACCAGCGATATGATCAGGCTGACGTACAGCGAGCCGCGCACGTCCGACGAGAAGCCGTACGGCACGATGCTGTAGAACATCATGAGCATCCAAAGCCATTGCAAGGCCGCACCCGCGATGCGCGTGAGGGAAAGGCTCGTCCCCAACGCAGTATCCCATGCACTCCGAAGCTTTTCCATGCCCCACCCCCTGTGAGCCCGTACGGAACGTCGCTCGCGCCGACCCCTCTGTCGACGGGTTCGATTATACGGAAAAGATGAGCATCCCTCTTTGAGGAAGTTATTCTAGTTTCAGAATAGTTTATGACCTTCGTTTGATGTTTTTCCAGTTCAAATCGTCATCGATTTTTTCATGATCACAAGATCATAAGAATTTATGATGCGGTCGAACCCGCTTTCCAACCTTTGAACGATGCTCTGCATCCCCTCGCATCCGTATGGTCAACCCAAGCGACACGGGGACTTTGCACCGGTCCGGAGCCCGAGGCTTCGCCCGGAAGCCCCCCTCCCCGATCGCCCGAACGAAGACGAGCAAGACGAGAACGAGGAGAAAGAAGGAGGAGGAGTATGGGTAACCTGACCATGTCACGACGCACGTTCGTCAAGACCGCCGCCATCACCGGTGCGGCAGCCGCGGCGTTCGGCGCTTCGACGCACACCGCGCTGGCCGAAGAGACGTACAGCAGCGTGTCCGGCAACGACACCGTGGCCGTGAAAACGTGCTGCCGCGGCTGCGGCAAGATGGAGTGCGGCGTCAAGGTCATCGTCCAGAACGGGCGGGCCATACGCGTCGAGGGCGACGAGGGAGCGTTCCAGTCCATGGGCAACTGCTGCACGAAGTCGCAGTCGTCCATCCAGGCGGCGTACCACCCCGACCGTCTGCACTATCCCATGAAGCGCACGAACCCGAAGGGCGAGGAGCCCGGCTGGCAGCGCATCTCGTGGGACGAGGCCATGCAGTCCATCGTGGACAACTTCATGGACATCAAGGCGAAGCACGGCGGCGAGGCCATCGCCTGCCAGGTGGGCACGTCGCGCATCTGGTGCATGCACTCGGAGTCCATCCTGAAGAACATGCTGGAAACGCCGAACAACGTTGAGGCCTGGCAGATCTGCAAGGGCCCGCGCCACTTCGCCACCACCATGGTGTCGCAGTTCGCCATGTCGTGGATGGAAACCATCACGCGCCCGAAAGTGTACGTGCAGTGGGGCGGCGCGTCCGAGCTGTCCAACTACGACGACTCCTGCCGCACCACGGTGGACGTGGCATCGCGCGCCGACGTGCACATCAGCGTCGACCCCCGCATGGCCAACATGGGCAAGGAAGCCGACTACTGGCAGCACCTGCGCCCCGGCACCGACGGCGCCCTGGCCCTGGCCTGGACGAACGTCATCATCGAGAAGAAGCTCTACGACGAGCTGTACGTGAAGAAGTGGACGAACGCCCCGTTCCTCGTGTGCGAGGACATGGAGCCCTCCGGCTTCCCCACCGTGCGCACCGACGGTTCCTACTGGGACGTGAAAACCGCGCTGCTCAAGGAAAGCGACATCAAGGAGGGCGGCAGCCCCTATAAGTTCCTCGTGTACGACAACAACTGGGAGAAGCTGAAGGCCGAGGGCGTCGAGCACGAGTACGGCGCGTTCACCTGGTTCAACGCCGACCAGGAAGGCGTCATCGACGAGACCGGCGGCTTCTGGGAGGGCGAGAACTACGACTCCGAGAAGGCGCGCCAAGGCCGCGAGGCCGCGCAGGACAACCTGCTGCCGGGCCAGACGCAGGGCTGGCTGCCCGATCCCATGCCGTTCGACCCCGCCATCGACCCCGCGCTGGAAGGCGAGTTCGAGATCACGCTGAAGGACGGCAAGACCGTGAAGGTCAAGCCGGTGTGGGAGCACTACAAGGCCCGCGCCGCCGAGTACAAGCCCGAGGTGGCGGCCGAGATCACCGGCATCCCCGCCTCCGAGATCGAGGCGGCGGCCACGGCCTACGGCACGCGCATCGACCCGTCCACCGGCTACGGCAACGGCGGCATCCAGTACATGCTGGCGGTCGAGCACTTCTGCAGCGCCATCCAGAACTGCAGCGCCTTCGACAACCTCGTGGGCATCACCGGCAACATGGACACCCCGGGCGGCAACCGCGGCCCGACCATCGTCCCCATCGACGGCGACCTCCAGGGCTTCAGCGCCTGGGCCCCCGGCGCCACCACCCCGCCGGAGGAAGTCAACCGCAAGCAGATCGGCATCGACAAGTTCCCGCTTCTGGGCTGGTGGCAGTACTGGTGCGACAGCCATTCGCTGTGGGACGCCGTCATCACGGGCGACCCCTACCCGGTGCGCGCCCTCTGGAACGAGTCCGGCAACTTCATGAGCCAGACGAACACCACGCGCGCCTGGGAGGCCCTGTGCTCGCTTGACTTCTACGTGGACCTCAACCTGTGGCACACGCCGCAGAACGACACCGCCGACATCATCCTGCCGGTGGCCCATTGGATCGAGCTCAACTCGCCGCGCGCCAGCCAAGGTTCCGCCGGCGCCATGGGCGCCACGGTCAAGTGCGTGCAGCCGCCCGCGGAAGCCAAGTACGATCCCGAGATCGTCATGGACCTCGCCCGCCGCATGAACTGGAAGTGGACCGACGAGCCGGGCAACGAGTGGCCCGACATCAACTGGCAGCTGGACGACTCCATCAAGCTGCTCACCGACGACGAGCTGACCTACACCACGTGGCACGTCGAGAACGGCAAGCCCACGTTCGAGCGCCACGGCGTTCCGATGGCCGAGGTCACGCCCAAGTACAAGACGTGGGACGAGTACGTCAAGGCCTTCCAGGAGCACGGCTGGTGGCAGGCGAAGGACATCGAGCCGCGCAACTGGGGCACGTACCGCCGCTACCAGACCGGCGCGATGCGCGCACGCGACCGCGTGTGGGGCCGCCTCGACTACACGGCCGGCAAGGGCATCGGCGACTGGAAGCCGGGCTGGTTCACCCCGACGATGAAGCAGGAGATCTGGTCCACCGTCATGGAATCGCACCATCCCGACCATCCCGAGTGGAGGCTTCCCACCTACACCGAGCCGCCTCACGGCCCGAAGGACGGCGACCGCATCAAGGAGTACCCGCTGACCGCCACCACCGGCCGTCGCATCCCGGTGTACTTCCACTCCGAGCATCGTCAGCTGCCCTGGTGCCGCGAGCTGTGGCCCGTGCCGCGCGTGGAGATCAACCCGAAGACGGCCGCCGAGTACGGCATCGAGCAGGGCGACTGGGTGTGGATCGAAACCGAATGGGGCAAGATCCGCGAAGTGGCCGACCTGTACTACGGCGTGAAGGAAGACGTCATCAACCTCGAGCACACGTGGTGGTACCCCGAGGTGAAGGACGCCGGCCACGGCTGGCAGTTCTCCCAGGTGAACCAGCTGATCGACCACTACGCCCAGGATCCGCACTCCGGCACATCCAACCTGCGCGCCTACCAGGTGAAGATCTACAAGGCCACGCCCGAGAACTCGCCGTTCAACAACCCCGTGCCGTGCGACTCCACCGGCACGCCCATCATCCATACCTCCGACGACCCCCGTCTGAAGGAATGGCTGCCTACCTACGAAGGGAGGGAGTAAACCATGACGAAGGCTATCATCACCGACCTCAACCGGTGCGTGGGCTGCCTGGCGTGCTCGGTCGCCTGCAAGGCGGTCAACAACGTGCCCATCGGCAGCTACTGGAACAAAGTGGTGCGCGTGGGGCCGAACCCCATCCCGGGCGGATCAGGGCAGTACCCCGACGTGTACATGTACTTCCTGCCCATCAGCTGCCAGCACTGCGAGAACCCCGAGTGCGTGAAGGTGTGCCCCACCGAGGCGTCGCACGTGGCCGAGGACGGCTCCATCCAGATCGACAAGGAGAAGTGCATCGGCTGCCAGTTCTGCGTCATGGCCTGCCCCTACGGCGTCCGCTACCTCAACGAGGAGGAGAAGGTCGTCGAGAAGTGCACGCTGTGCGAGCAGAAGCTGTCGCAGGGCGAGCTGCCCCAGTGCGTCAGCCAGTGCGGCGGCAACGCCCGCTGGATCGGCGACACCGAGGCCGGCTACGAGTCGTTCGAGGGCTCCGAGGACCCGCTGGGCAAGCGCCGCAAGATGGTGGAGTTCCTGGAGCCGTTCACCGACGCCGACGTGCACAAGCTGCCCGACGTGGGCAACAAGCCGTCGTACTCCTACATCCTACGCGACCATCACTGGGAAGGAGGTGATGAGTAATGGAAACGCAGTGGCCTCTCGTCATCTTCACGCTGTTCGTATGCTTGACCTGCGGCACGCTGGGCGGCATGTCCATCCTGGCGCTCAAGGGCCAGGGCAGGAACCTGCAGATGACCGCGCTCATCACGTCCGCCGTCTCGCTGGTGGTAGGCGGCATCGGAGCCTTCCTGCACCTCGAGCACTGGGAGCGCATCTTCAACGGCTTCGGGCACATCACGTCGGGCATCACCCAGGAGCTCATCGGATGCGTGGCGCTGGCCATCGTCATCGTCGCATGGTTCGTGGTCCTTCGAGGCGGCAAGCCCGTTCCCAAGGCGCTGGCCTGGGCGACCCTCGCGGTTGCCGTGCTCATGATGGTCGCCACCGCGCACTCCTACCTCATGCCGGCCCGTCCCGCGTGGGGCCTGGCGCTCGTGGCGTTCTATCTGGGCAACGCGTGCCTCCTGGGCGCCGCGGCCGTCTGGCTGATCTCCATCCTGAAGAAGGACGAGGCCGTCGAGGCGACGGGCATCCAGCTGACGTTCATCGCGGCCCTCGTGCAGATCGTGGCCGACGTGGTGTTCGTCATCGCCTGCGCCATGGCGAAGATCGCGCAATTCGGCTACTACGCCGACCCGACATCGATGACCACGGCCCCCACGCACGTCGACAGCCTGATGACCGTCATGGTGTCCGGCGCGGGAGCGCCCATGTTCTGGGGCTCCATCGTCTCCGTGATCGTGGCTGCGGCCTGCGCCTTCGTGGCGAAGAAGAAGGTGGGCGCCTCCAAGACGCTCATGGTCGTCGCCGCCATCGGCGCGCTGGCCACCTCCGTGATGTTTCGCGTGCTGATCTACCAGCTGGGCTACCCAGTGGTCCTGATGTACTAACCGCACGACGCCCGGCATCTTCGGATGCCGGGCGGCACCCCGGTCGCGGTCCGGGAAGGAAACTGCAGCCTTCCCGGAACCGATCGAGGCAAGCGGGGCGATCCCCCTCCCCCGGCCCCGCTTGCCTCGATCTTGCGCCGCCGCCCCTCCCCTCATGCGGCGAACCAGATCGACCCATCGGCCCGGCCGTCCGCCCCTCCCCCTATCGCGGACCGCCGGGCATCTTCATGCCCCGATCCCGACCATCTCCTCTTTTCCCGTTCACGTCGTCGGAAAAGCCGGCGCGGACGCCTCGTGGGCGTCCGCACACGGACGAACAACCGGAGACCATGGCATCATTTTGCGCCTGCCGAACCCAACCCGTCGCCGAAGCCCTACAATGGATCAAAGAGCTTGAGACAGGAGATCCGATGCCGGGCAGCCGACGAAAAAGCGCCTCGACGCAAGGCCATACGTATGTCATCGACCAATCGTATCGCGTCGTGTATCTCGACCGTGCGGCCCGTCGTGTATTCCCCGGTGGACGAGTGGGCGAACTCTGCTACGAATGCTTCCGCGGGCAAAGCGAACCGTGCAAGGACTGCCCCTGGAACGCCGAGTCGAACGAGCACGCGACGCAAAGCGTCATCTACAGCGCGCGCACGGGAAGTTGGTACGAGATAACCTGCCTCGAGCTGGACTGGTTCAACGAAGGCCCCTGCGTGCTGTTCTCCGGCCATCCCGTCGACGAGCACAGCCGCAGCTTGTTCACGTCGTTGAGCGAGCCGTCATCTTACGATGAGCTGTTCGAACTCAACCTCACCGACGATGCATACAAGATTCTCTACCATGAGCCCGGAAAATTCACGACGCCTCCGCTCGAGGGACGCATCAGCGACATGTTCCCCGACGTGCGCGACCGCATGATCCACCCCGAAGACCGCGATCGCTTCCATGCGTTCTGGGATTTCGACACGTTGCTCGACCGCATCGAACAAGCAGGCGGCGCACTGCGCGGAGAGTTCCGCAAGCACCTCGAATCGGGGGCATGGAGCTGGACGTCGCTGACCGTGGCACCCGTCAAGCGCGGCGGAAGCGGCGAGCGCGTGGTCATGTGCTTCATCGCGGACATCGAAGAAGAGATGCAGCGACGCACGGATCAGGCAGAACGCTCGCAAATCCAGCTATTGCGCGAACGCGACCAGCTGACCGGCCTGTACAATGCGGCTACGTTTTACGACAAAGCCGAACACCTGGTAGCCGACATGCCCGACATCGCGTACGATGCAGCGTACATCGACATCGAGCACTTCAAAATATACAACGAGTGGCATGGGCGCGAAGCAGGCGACGCCATCTTGCGCGCCATCGCCTCACGTATCGGGGAGATCGCCCGTAAGCACGGCGGCATAGCCGGCTACCTGGGCGGCGACGATTTCACGCTGCTGCTGCCTCACGGCCTGATCGACGAAAAACGCGTGGAAAGCGAGCTGAAGAAGGAGCCGTTCGATTCCGAGGACACCATCGGGTTCCAGCCCGCTTTCGGAGTGTGCGCCATCGACAGCCCGGACGTGTCCGTAGTCACCGCCTGCGACCATGCGATGATCGCCATGAACTCCGTCAAAGGCGCCTACACCAAGCGCATCGCCTGGTACGAAGCCGAGATGACCGAGGAGATGGAGACCGAGGCGAAGATCCTGCTCGAGGTGAAGCGCGCGCTGACGAACCATGAGTTCGTGCTGCACTGGCAACCGCAATGCAACACGCGCACCGAGCGCATCGTGGGCCTCGAAGCCCTCGTGCGCTGGCAGCACCCTTCGCGCGGCATCGTCATGCCGGGCGCGTTCATCCCCGTGCTCGAGCGCAACAACTTCATCGCCAGCCTCGATCTGTACGTATGGGAGGAAGCGTGCCGCCATATCCGTTCATGGATTGATCGCGGCGGTGTGCCCATTCCCGTATCGGTGAACATCTCCCGGGCCGACCTGTACGCCATCGACGTGGTCGAAGCGCTGGAAGGCCTGGTCTCAAGATACGACCTCGACCATCGCCTGCTAGAGCTCGAGATCACCGAAAGCGCGTACGCAGAAGACGAGAAAATGGCCGATGCGGTCGCCCGTCTCAAAGGACTCGGCTTCACCATCCTCATGGACGATTTCGGCAGCGGTTATTCCTCGCTCAACATGCTGAAGGACATCACGGTCGACATCTTGAAAATCGACATGGGCTTCCTCGCTCGACAGGATCAGTCTCAACGCAGCGAAAGCATCCTTGAGGCCATCGTGTCCATGGCTCGATTCATGGATCTGCGCATCATCGCCGAGGGCGCCGAGACGAAGGAGCAGGTGGACTTCCTGCAAGGCATAGGTTGCGATTACGCGCAGGGCTACTACTTTTACCGTCCCATGTCTACCGAGGCGCTCGAGCAACTGCTGTCGCAGGACGGCATCGTGGACTACCGAGGCGTGTTGAACCCCAGCATGGAGCTCATCGACGTGAACGCGCTGCTGCACGACGACATGGTAAGCCGCGCTGCTGTAAACAACCTGATCGGCGGCTTAGCCGTGTACGCCGTGTACGCCGACCGTTTCGAGCTGCTGCAAGTGAACAACGAGTACTACCACGTCACCGGATGCAACTCGATCGATCTGCGCGAACGACAGAACCGGATCTCACGCCAAGTGCACCCCGACGATCTGCCCCTCGTACAAAGCATGTTCGCCGAAGCGTACGAGCGCCCCGTCACGGGAGCCGAAGCCACCTTTCGTCGGTACCGACTGAACGGCGAGATCATGTGGATGCGCATGCGCGCCTTCTTCCTGCGCCGCGAGCAAGACCGCACCATCTTCTTCGCCTCGCTGGCGGACGTGACCGAGCAGAAACAGCAGGAAGACGAGCTGCGCGAGTCGCAGGCGGTGCTCGAATTGGAAGACGAGGTCCTGCATCGCATCATTCAGCAATCGGATCTGAACGTGTGGGTGTACGACATCGCTTCCGACCGACTGTCGTTCCAGAACCTCTCGTCGAACGGCATCGCCTCCCTTTTGGCCGCCTCGGCGGACGAGGAGGACACCGCCAGCCTGGGCGACGACGTGAGCAATGTCCTGCGGAGGCTGTCGCGCGAAACGTTATGGGGCAGACCTGCCTCTCGCACGATCAAGGTATGGTCGAATACGGGAGAGCCGCTGACGCTGCATATAGAACGCGAGATCGTGCCAGACGCGAACGGCAAGCCCGCCCGCGTCATCGGCTACCTGGAAGATCCTTTGAACGATTCGCGGGCGAAACTGACGCGCTCGGACGACAACCGGCTGCTCGACATCCTCAAGGGCGCCGCGGTGGATCACTGGTATATCAACGTGAACACGAAGAGCTTCCTCAACTCGGCCGATCGCCGCGCATGGCGCTATTGGGCCGGAATCTCGCTGGACGACTGGTCGAGCAGCATGCTCGAAGACCGCCTTGGCAAATACATCGGCCCAAGCCAGGACGCAGAAGCCATCGAGAACTTCCTCGATTTCGACGACATGCTGCAGCGTTTCGCCGACGGAGAGCGCAACGACTCCCTCGAGTACCGACTCGGCGAAAACGACGATGAACGCTGGATGGAGCTGAGCTACCGCATGGTGCAGCTCGAGGAAGACGGCTACGTGTACGCCTATCTGTCGGTCACCGACATCGACGAGCGCAAGCGTCGCGAGCTCGATCTGGAGGACAAGGCCGAGCACGACGCGCTGACCGGCCTGCTGAACCGCCAAAGCGCCTCGGTGCGCATGGCCAACGCGCTGGAGCGCACGCTGCAGCGCGGTTACCGCGGCGCGTTCGCCATCATCGACCTCGACGACTTCAAGCAGGTGAACGACCGCTACGGCCACCTGTCGGGTGACACGGTGCTGGCCGACGTGGCGCAGCATTTGTGCGGTGCGTTCAGGAAGGGCGACCTTATCTGCCGCTGGGGCGGCGACGAGTTCGTCGTGTACTGCGAGGACATGGAGCGCGACGATATCGAGAGGCGCCTGGTCGAGCTGTCGGAAGGCCCTTGGAACGCGACGCTGCCCGACAACCGCGTGATCGAGCTGTCGGTGTCGACCGGCATCGCCATGGTGCCGCAGGACGGCATCGCGTTCAAGACGGTGTACGAGCGCGCCGATCGCGCGCTGTATCGAGCGAAATCGAAGGGCAAGGCGCACTTCTGCTTCTTCGAGGCGGACAAGGACTCCTAGGCTTATACGCCCAGACCCACCGTCATGTGCATCATGTAGAACGCGAACCGCATGACGAAGATGCCGGCCAGCACGAGCACGGCAGCTCCCGCCGCGCGCCCGACCGACAGCCGAACCCGTCGAGGCCACAATTCGACGGCGTCCAGGCCAATGCCCGCCATGCCAAGCACGCCGAACGCGCATACCATCAAACCGTACGAGGGCACCAGTTCCGCCGCCGTAAGATACGAGTTCTCGATCGAGGCCAAATCCGCACCCTGCACGCCGAACGTCACCACGTTCACGGCCAACGCCGCAGCGGCCACCATCGTCAGCACGCGTCCCATACGGCCTTCAACCGGCTCGTAACCCGCGGCGCGCAGCCCCGCGATGGCGAGTATGGGGCCGCCCACCAGCGCGTTCAGCATCAAATTGAGCGGCACGTACACCGTGTGCCACGACACTATGGTGTCGGCGGCATAGGCGCAGCCCACCGCAGCCACGAACACCGCGCCCGCCAGCATGGCCAGAACGAGCCACGCTCGCTGTAACTGCGGTTTGGGATGCTCGACGAAGTTGTACAGCCAATACAATCCGGCCAGCGCCAGAAACACCACCGCACAGAACACCTCGGTGGACAAGGGGCTGCGTCCCACCCCAAGGAACACGTACAGCGCGTTAGCGGGGTTGCCCAGGTGGGTGGCCGAGGCGACGAGACCCACCATGGCAACCACGAGGGGCAACCCCAAGAACACGTTGAGCCGCTGACGCAGGGCAACGGACGCGCCGCGCCCCAGCACGGGAAGCCCCATGCAGATGAACGCAACCACGCCCGACGGTGCCAACGTCGTGAACAGCACGAGCGTAATCTCGCCGAGCGCGGTATCGAATCCTGAAATCATGCAGGCTATCCTAGCGGTAGAACCTCGGGTAGACGACGTCCAGGCCCAACTCGGCCTGAATGCCTTCGAGCGAAGCCTTCGTGAGACGCGCGAGACCTTCATAGAAGGGCTGGCCGGCCGCCTCGATCAGCTGGTCGAGGAAGTGCGACGACCAGGTGAGCAGATGCAGCCGCAGAAACTCGCCTAGATCCTGCGGCTGGTTGCGCGCGATCCAGGCCATGAGCACCAGCATGAGGCCCACATGATCCTCGGGCGTCTTGTCGTCCGTCTGACGCGCGATGCCGTGAGAGCGCATCCACGCGCGCAGCTCCAACGTGGTCGCACCGAACACGACGCATTCGCGATCCGTGTACACCGAGCCCCAAGGCGGCGCGGGCTTCGGCGCGGGACCGATGAACAGGCGGCGGTATTCCCACACCAGGCCGTCGGCGTCGATGCCTTCCGCCAACCCCGAGCGCATGAGATCGAGGTCGCACCGCGCCTCGGCTTCGTCGACGAACGGCCACTCCACGGCGGCCTGCGCAACGTCGATCGCGGCCATGGCCGCGAAGGCCGGGCCGGCATCGCCCTTCACCGGGTCTTGCAGGTAGAACGGCCCCAGCGTCTCGCCGACGAACGCGATGGCCTCGCGCACATCCTCGGACAGCGGCACGGTTGCTTCTTCGCTCATTCCATGATCTCCTTATCGGTTGCCCGAAATCCAACTTCCAACAGGTTCGCCACGACGCCGTCCTTCGATTCCGCAGGACGGGCATCGGCGGACGGTTTGACGAACAGGTTCGGCACGGTCGCCTCGGGCCGGGGAAACGGCGCGATGGCCGCGCGCTCGCCGAGCTTCTCCATATCGCCGACCGGCCCGAAGTCCAGCGCGCGAGCCGGGCAGGCCTCGACGCACACCGGCTTCTCGCCCACGGCCACGCGTTCGATACAGCCGTCGCACTTCACCGAGTGCCCCTTTACGCGATCGACGCGCGGAGCGCTATACGGGCACGACAGATGACAGTATCCGCAGCCGATGCAGTGCCGGTCGTTGACGCTGACCAGCCCGGTCTGCTCGTCTTTGTGCATGGCCTCGGTGGGACACACGCGCACGCACACCGGATCGTCGCAATGGTTGCACGCCACCGACACGTTGTACGAGAAGCAGGTGGAGCCGAAGGTGCCGTCGCCGTTGCGAACCGTATCGCCTCCCGTGTATTCGAGCACGCGGCGGTAGGCGGTGCCGACGTCGAGGTCGTAGGCGTCTTTGCAGGCGAACATGCACGTTTTGCACCCTGAGCAACGCGTTCCATCGAAGAAAAAAGCCTGCTGGGACATGTGGCGACCTCCTCTCGTCAACACGGAACCGCAAGCGCTCCCCCTATCCCAAAAAGCGGGGTACGCTGTATTTTAGCGTACCCCGCCAAGACGTGCGCCTCGCGCCGCAGATTGCCACGAGCCCCTCACGGAGGGAAGAGGGGCCGTGGCGTCGTACGCGAACAGTCCTGCTACGCGACCTCGAGCGGGTTGGCGATTTCCGCCGCGCCCACCGGCTGAGCGTCCGCGGATGCCTTGATAAAGATGTTCGGGGTGGTTTCGGACGGGTCGGGAAGCGGAGCGATGTTGCCGCGCTCGCCCATCTTCGCCATCTCCTCGGCCGTGCCGAAGTCCAGGGCGCGGGCCGGGCAGGCCTCCACGCACACCGGCTTCTCGCCCGCGGCCACGCGCTCGGCGCAGCCGTTGCAGCGCACGGCCTTCTTCTTCTCCTCGTCCACCTTCGGCGCGTTGTACGGGCACACGATGGCGCACGTGCCGCAGCCGATGCACTTCTCCTCGTCGATGGACATGAGGCCCGTGTCGGCGTCCTTGATGATGGCGCTCTGCGGGCACTTCTCGAAGCAGATCGGCGAATCGCAGTGGTTGCACGACATGGACAGCGGATAGCTGACGCACGTGGTGGTCAGGATGCCGTCGGCGTCCTTCACGGTGTCGCCGATGGTCACCTCGTACACGTGGCGGAACGAGATGCCCAGATCGATGTTCTTGTAATCCTTGCACGCCATCTGGCAGGTCTTGCACCCGGTGCAGCGCGTGCCGTCAAAGTAGAATGCCTGTTGAGACATGGTATATCACCCTTTCTGCGGCTCGTCGCCCTACGCCTTGGTAACCTGGCAGATGTTGCTGTGCTGAGGGTTGCCCTTCGCCAGCGGAGACGGGCGATGGGTCGTCAGCGTGTTGATGCAGCCGCCCTTGTCGACGCGATCGCCGTACATGTCGGCGTCGTGCCATGCGCCCTGCGAGATGCACACCGTGCCGGGAACCACGCGCGGCGTGACCTTCGCCAGCAGCTCGATTTCGCCGAACGCGTTCTTCACGCGGATCTTGTCGCCCTGCTTGATGCTGCGCTCCTTCGCGTCGGCGGGGTTGATCCACGCCTCCTGCGGGTTGACTTCCTTGAGCAGCTCAATGCCGCCCCAAGAGGAGTGCGTGCGACCGCGATAGTGGAAGCCGCTGCAACGCAAGGGGAACTCGTCGGTGGGCACGTCGGTCTCGGTGAAGCCGTGCGTGTACACCGGGATGGGCGAAATGAGATCTTCCTCGCCAAGCTCCCAGGTGGCGGCGATGCCGGCCAGCGTCTCGGAGTAGATCTCGATCTTGCCGGTAGGGGTGTCCAGCGGGTTGGCCGCCGGATCGTTGCGGAACGCCTCGAACGCGATGGTCGCGCCCTTCGGGTTCTTGCGCGTGTAGACGCCCATCTCCATGGCCTCGTCGTACGTCGGCAGCTCGGTGTCCTTCTCGCGCGTCTTCTCGTAGAGCTCCTTGATCCACTCTTCCTGCGTCTTGCCCTCGGTGAACTGCTCCTTCACGCCCATCTTGTCGGCGATGAGGGTCAGGGCATCGTAGAGGGTCTTGCGCTCGAACTTCGGCGTGGTGCACGGCTGGCCGCTGATCATGTACGCGTTGTCGCCGCCGGTGCCGATCTGCGACACCTGCTCGAAGCGGAACAGGTCGGGCAGCAGGATGTCGGCGTATTTGGCGGAGTCCGTCATGGCCGTCTCCCACACCACGATGAACTCGCACTTGCTCTCGTCGGCAAGGATGTCGTGCGCGTAGTTGATGTCGCCATGCTGGTTCGTCAGGCAGTTGCCGGCGTAGTTCAGCATGCACTTGATGTTCTGGTTGAGCTTGTCGGCGCCCGTCACGGCGGAGTTGAGCGCCGTCATCTCGGTGCCATGGTCGATGGCCTCGGTGAACAGGAACACGGGGATCTTCGCCTTGATGGGGTTGTCACCGGCCGGCAGGGACTGCAGGCTGATGGAGTACGAACCCTCGCGGCAGCCGTTGCTCGTGCCCGGCAGACCGACCTGGCCGGTCAGCAGCGGCAGCATCATGATGGACCAGCAGTTCAGCTCGCCGTTGCTGCGGCGCTGCGGGCCCCAGCCCTGCACGACGTACAGCGGCTTGGCAGCGCCGATCTCGGCCGCCAGCTCCTTGATGCGGTCGGCGGAGATGCCGCAGATGGGGGCGGCCCACTCGGGGGTCTTCTCCACCATGTCGTAGCCGGTGCCCATGATGTAGTCCTTGTAGGACTTGCTCTGGCCCTTGGCGCTCTCGGGCATGGTGTCCTCGTCGTAGCCGACGCAGTAGGTGTCCAGGAACTCCTTGTCCACCAGGTCGTTCGCGATCAGCTCGTGCGCGATGGCGGAGCAGAGCGCGGCGTCGGTGCCGGGGTTGATGGGCTGCCACTCGGCGGAACGGCCCATGACGGAATCGTTCATGCGGGGGTCGATGTAGATCATCTTGCCCTTCGTGGTTTCGCGCAGATGCACCCAGTCGTAGTGCGACACGGCGCCGCCCTGGCGCGTCTCGGTCGGGCTCGTGCCGAACGCGAGGATGAGCGCGGCGTCCTCGGCGGCGTTGAGCGTGCTGCCGCTGAAGCCCGATGCGCCGTAGGTGTGAGGCACGATCATTTCCATCTGCATGGCGCTGTAGTCGCCGTACGATCCCAGGCAACCGCCGATGCAGTTCATGAAACGCGGCAGCGAGCGAGCCGTCGTGGAGCTCACGCCCGTCGCGTAGGGGATGTACACGGACTCGTTGCCGTACTCGTCGATGATGCGCTTGAGCTCGCTGGCGATCGTGTCAACGGCCTCGTCCCACGAGATTTGCTCGAACTTGCCTTCGCCGCGCTTGCCGACGCGCTTCATGGGGTAGTTGATGCGGTCGGGGTTCGCGAGCCAGCGGCGGTACGTACGACCGCGCAGGCAGGCGCGAGGCTGCACCTCGTCGAAGCCGGCGTCCTTGCTCGTGTAGGTTTCCACCCAGGCGACCTCGTCGTCCTGCACGTGGAACTTCAGGCTGCAACGGCCGGGACAGTTGATGGCGCAGTGGCCCCACGTCGTGGTCTCCTCGACGGCCTGCGTCGCAGCGGCGTCGCCGCCCTTCGCGCCGTCGGCGCTCGGCGAGCAGCCGAACAGCGACACGGCACCCGTGCCCATCGCGGCCGCACCCAGGCCGGCCAGCGCCGAGCCCTTCATGAACGTGCGGCGAGACACCTGAGCGTTCTCCAACATGTTCGTCATGGTCCCTCCCTCTTTCCTCTCTCGTCTGGCGCTCCGCTTCCCGGGCGGAACGCCTCGCATTGTGGCACTCCCCCGCGACCGCCGTGTCACATAAAATATGCGAACTTATCGTTTCCCCAGGTCACAAGACAGCACTTTGGGTAATGCGTCGCACGATACTTCTGACAATACCGTTATACTGATGCAACGGGAACAGTGTGCGGGAACGGAAAAACCGCATATGCGCGCGGTCTCGGGGGAGGATCTTTGAACGCAGCCACCATCGTCAGCATCATGAAGCCGAACATCACCTCGCTCGGCTACGGCTTGTTCTTGGCCATCAACGCCGCGGGCGTATGGGGCGGCGTGTTCCCGTTTCTTCCGATGGAGTTCCAAACCACCGAGATCGTGTTCTGGTTCTTCCTCGCGCAATCGCTCGTGTTCTCGTTCAGCTACTTCGCCAGCGCCCTGGGATCGTACTTCTTCCCCGGCCCCACGCGCACATTCATCGTACGGCTGGCCACCATGCCCTACCTTTTGGGATGGTGCTGCCTCATCGCGGCCATCTATCTGGACGCATGGGCGCTGCCGCTCGTCGTCAGCGGCGGCGCGCTCCTGGGCCTGGGGTCGGCCGGTTTCTACATGCTGTGGCAACGCCTGTTCGCCAGCCAGGATTCCGACACCGGCAACCGCGACCTCATCAAGGGTACCCTATACGCGGCGGTGCTGTACTTCTCGCTGTACCTTATTCCGCAAGCGGTGACGGCGTTTCTCATCCCGCTCGTGTTCCTGCCGCTATTCGGGTTGACCATTGTGCTGAAAAGCCGCGAGATCGACCTCGATCAAGCCATGTTCCAGGACGTGCCGCGCGACCATCCGCTCGTGTACCAGCGCCTGGTGAACGACTACTGGCGAAGCGCGCTATGCGTGGGCGCGCTGGGGTTCTGCACGGGCATCATGCGCTCCCTGGCCATCGGCGAGCCGGCGGTGGGATCACTCGTGAACGTGCTGTCGATGGGCGGATCGTTGACCGCGGCTATATCGCTGCTGGTGCTGTGGCAGTTCAAGAACCTCAGCGTGAACGTGGTGGGCGCCTACCGCGTCTTCTTCCCGTTCGTCATCACCTCGTTTCTGCTGCTGCCGTTTCTGCCCGAGGAGTACGCGCGCTGGCTGGCCGGCGGCCTGTACGCCGTGTACAGCGTGGCTATCATGCTCATGATGATTCAATGCGCGCAAGCTTCGCGCGACCGCGGCATCAACCCCGTGTTCATCTACGGGTTCTTCGGCGGCATCGTGTACGCGCTGCACGACGTGGGCTTCATCGGCGGCACGTTCGCCGAGCAGACCATGATCATCGGCATCGCGCCGCTCGCCGTGGTGGCGCTCGTGGCCGTGTACCTGCTGGGGCTCATGTACTTCATCGGACAGGGCGGGTTCCGCCGCATCTTCAAACACGACAGCGATGCCGCGGCCAGCATCGAGCTGGTCGCCCTACGCGCGCATGCGCCCGAGAAGAAGCCTGCAGGGGCGAACGCGGAGGGCGAAAAGCCCGACGACGCGGTGCCGAAGAAGGCGGGCAAGCGCGGCGATCGGCCGCCTCGCGCGAGCCGCAAGCCGCAGCGCGAACGCAAGCGCGAGGAGCGCGTGTACCTCGACCGCATCTCGAAGCAGGCGGCGCTGTTGCAGCAGCATTACCGTCTGAGCGAGCGCGAGACGGAGGTCATGGAGCTCATCGCGCGCGGCAACACCGTGGCGCGCATCGCCGAGGATCTCGTGGTCACCGAGAACACCATCCGCACGCACTCGAAGCGCATCTACGCGAAGCTGGACATCCACAAGAAGCAGGAGCTGCTCGACCTCATCGAGTCCTTCGACCCCAACGACTTGCAGGAATAGAAACGCTGCAGTGCGCGGAAGCCCGCTTCGAGACCCTTTGCCTAAGGTCGCGCGCGACCCCGATTGTTGTACATCGATTCTCCTTGCGGAGCACGGCCGTTTTTGTATAATAAGGGCGAGCCGCAGGGAGCGCTAACTCCCCACGGCTCTCGGATCGCTTCGGCGGTTTGGGTTTACTGTGAGCGCTCCTTTCCCTTGCGGGTTTGGAGCGCGTCTCTTATCATCAGGAAAATCTCGATGATTCGGGACATCAGCCTCATAAGCACTTCAGCCAACACCAGCAAATCCAAAACGGTCATGGTCATCACCTCCGTTCATCTAGAATATGAGAGGGAGAGGCACCAAGCCGCCGGACCGAATCCGTATCTATAAGTATAGCGAGCCCGTTCCACGTTTCCATGGCACGCATCACCATGGAAAACCTTCCCGACCTTGCCCTTTTCCAACGCCGCTCCCACGCAAATTCCACGCGCCTTGCCATCGTTTCCAACGCGGATTCCACGCGCCTTGCACGCGGTTCCAACGCCGTTTCCACGCAGCGGGACGAACGCGCGAAAACGCACCGGGCGAGCTCTCGCGACGTAATCAAGACCGCCCCTCAGCAAAGTCTCACCTGATCGCATGCTATACTTCTTGCCATCTGGGTTCGCCGCACGTTTCCCTGATCGGAGCTGCCATGAACGCTGCATCGCATGTCGAATCGCCAATATCCGGACGGAAGCTGTGCGCGTTCGCACTCGCCGCGGCGCTTGCACTCATGGCGGGAGCACAGTTCGCTCCCGCGCATTACGCCTGGGCTGAAGACGAGCCAGCGGCAACGGCTCAGGCGGATGCGACTCTCCCTGACGCGGCCCCACTCGAGGAAGCCCCGCCCGAGGTGGCAGCCTTGGCGCCCATAGAGAATGCGCCGCACCTCGACCTGAAGGACGGTTCCATCCTCTTGAAGGACTCCGGCTCGAACCTCCAATACAGCCAGGACAACGAGGCAACGTGGACGTCCTATTCCGGCAACGTGACGATCGGTGGAACGGCAGGCAGCGGCACGAACGTGCAAGTGCTCAACGGAACCCATACGATACTTCTCAACGGCGTTACCATCAACGAGCCGCGCGCCAATCACGCGGCGATTGAAATCGGCAGCGACACGCAGGCTGCGCAGCTTACGCTCTGGCTGTATGGCTCGAACAAGCTTTCCGGTTCGAGCGGGTATCCCGCAATTTTCGCACCTGGTAAGGCTCATCTGATTTTCAAAGGCGATCTCTACGGCAGTCTGGAAGCGCAGGGAGGATACGAGGCTCCCGCCATCGGTGCGGACAGCGCGGTTTCAAGTTGCGGCACCATCGAGTTTTGGCAACCCGGCAACGTAACCGCGCGAAGCGGCAACGGCGCCCCTGCCCTCGGCGACCCGACCTCGAGCGCTGTGGATGCAACGGGGTCGGTGTCCTTCTTTTCGGGAACGGTGACCTTGCAGTCCTCAGGCACTTGCGACATTACCGCGAAAAGCATCGTCACCGGCGGCGGCAACATTCACCTCTCGCAGCGCCCGCCCGCCAACACGACGCTCGCCGTCGATCAGGGCGGCTCCTTCCCCAGTTCCGCGTATGTTCTGGTGTCGGGCTTGGCGGCAGGTGAGAATCTGCTCGGAGCCAGTTTTGGTGAGAAAGGCCCTGTCTTTGTCAGAGGCGATCGGTGGGTGGATGCCAAGCATTACATCGTAGACGGCTTCGCCACTTGGATGGACGACGGCGATCTGGGACTTTTTCTCGACAGAAACCTGCTTAAGGACGGCAGCTCCGTCAAGATGAGCTTTAGCGAATCCGGCAACGTATACGAAGGCACGATCAAGGGTTCTGCCGAAGCCGGATACACGCTTCATCTGGCCATTCCCGACCCGCCTGTTGAAAACCCCGTCGTCAGCATGCACGAAAAAAAGGGCTGCAAGCTCATCGTCGATGTGAGTTCGGAGGGCATTCCGCAGTACACCCTCGACGGGGGAGTGAGTTGGACGCGCTACAGCGGGTACCTGGCTGTCACGGGAGCCGCAGATTTTACCTCCTTCCCCGTAAGCAATCAGGTGATCGTGAGGAAAGGTACTCACGCGCTGCGCTTTCAGGATCTGAGCGGCGTTGCGGCTTCAATCGAGGAATCCTCGAACGTGACGCTCACGCTGGTGGGAAGTAATTACATATGCGGCCACAGATTGGAGGCGTCGCCGGGGGTGGCGGTTCGAGGCACCTCGTCTCTTACCATCAACGGCAAGGGAACCTTGAATGCCGTGGGAGCAGGCACAGGTCGTCAGCCTTGCATCCTGGGAGAGCCGAACACGACCATCTCGATAGCGGGCGGCACGGTTCTCGCTCATTCGGGAGTAACGGGCGGTAATGGCATTACTGCAGGAAAGCTCGTTGTTTCCGGAGGCACTGTCGAAGCGCTCAGTCAGTCGAGTGGAAGCGCAGCGATCACGGCGAGCAAGTCCATCACCATCAGCGGCGGGTCGGTTACCGCCAAAGGCTCCAAGTTCGTCGCTGGCATCGGGTCGGACCATTACGGCTCGTGCGGCTCCATCACCATCAGCGGCGGCATAGTGAACGCGCACGGCGGCGACCTGTCTGCAGCCATAGGTTGCAGTGTCGGCGACTCGTGCGGGGAAATCAAGATCAGCGGGGGCACCATCAACGCCGTCGGCGGTCCGGGCACTTATGGAGCCGGTCGGGTCGCGGCTATCACCAGCTCCGTCAAGGCGCCCGTCATCACCGGCGGAACGGTCAAATGCAACGAGGCGGTTTCAACGAGGGCGGCGTCTTTGGCGTCGGCATCAGCTTCGCCGACTCCGGCAGCGTTGAACCTCCTGCTCGCCTCCCCCGTCGCGCTCGCGTCCGACCTGGACGAGGAAGCAACGTCTCTTGCCTCCGAGGACGAGCAGCGCTTCGTCAACGAAAACAACGACGACCTCTCGCTTGTAACGATACACGGGCTTCCGGCGAACACGCCCATCTCCTCCTTGCAGATGCGTCTGCTCGACACGGAATTCGTGGAAGAGCCGACCGGCGGCAGCACCTACGGCATGCGCGACGTCCAGACCGACGACCAAGGAGCGCTCTACCTGCACCTCACGCCGCTCGAGGCGACGGACAAGCTGGTCGTCGCCTCGTGGAACGGCCGCGATTACAGCGGGCTGAGCGAGAGGAACCTGGACGGAACCTTCGCCATCGCACTCGCCCCCACCGAGGCCGCCGTGTACTACCAGTGGCACAGCTTCGAGGACGGCTGGGCCTACGAGGACGCCGGCGTCGATTGGAGCATCGACGGGCAGACGAGCGGAAACGCCGCCGGCCACGACGTGACCGCGCTGCGCATCGAGACGTCCATCGGCGGCTTGAACGTTTCCTACGCGGTCGACAACGGAAGCGGGTGGAGCCCGGCGGTTGAGAACGGCGACATCGCGGGCGAGATGGAGCAGCCCGTGCAGGCGCTGCGCGTCAGCCTGTCGGGCGACGAGGCTGCGCGCTACACCGTCTACTACCGCCTGTACGTGAAAGGCGTCGGCTGGATGGCTTGGGCGCATGACGGCACCGCCAACGGCACGTCGGGATACGGCTACCCCGTCAAGGCGTTCCAGGTGGCGATACTTCCTGCGGGAGCGACGCCCACGACCGGCGAGGCCAGCGCGACCGAGTACGCGTACCTGGTGAAAGACGGCCAAAGCCAGCCGGGGCTCATCGGCGAGAAGCCTTCCGCCGGGCATGAGGAACGCGAGGCTGCGCCCCCTGCGAAGGCGCTCGCCTCTACCGGCGACAGCCCGGCTTTCGCCATCGCCCTGGGCGCAGCCCTCGCAAGCGGCGCGCTGGTTCTTGCGTCGCGCGCCCGTCATCGCAGGTCGCTGTCCTGATCGGAGCTCCTGCCGCTCGCGCGAGACACCGCGCCCGCAGAGGGAGCATCGCCTCTGCGGGCGCGGCAGGGCTTCCGGGCGCAAGCGGCGCGACGAGCGTCACAGGTCGCCGTCTTCGGGCACGACGATGCAGTCGGTAGTCGTTCGGCCGTTCTTCATGGAGACGGTCACGGGCTTGCCCGGCACCGTGTTCGAGGCCGCCGCCAAACGCTCCATGCTCGTACCGCCTTTGCATCAGAGGAGCCACCCCACCTGCACGGCGCTGGGAAGCCGATGTAGAAGATGGTTCCATGTTACCACATGATTACACCGTTTCGGACGCGCCGAGCCAAGGCCGCGCGCAAGGCGAAAGCGTGGGAAAGAGACGAAGGAACGGGGAGATCTCCCTCCCGCCATCCTCGCCCGGCTCCGGAATGCGCGTTTTTCACCTGTCTGTTGCGTCCCGATCGTTGCGCAACGATCCTCTTGGCGGAGCACGGTCGTTTTTGTATAATAAGGGCGAGCCGCAGGGAGGTGGTGCTCCCCACGGCTCTCGGATCGCTTCGGCGGTTTGGGTTTACTTGTGGCGCTCCTTTCCCCTACGGGTTAGGAGCGCGCTCCTTATCACCAGAAACAGCTCGATGACGCGGGTAGCGAACTCCAAGAGCAAAATCGCCAACGAAGCAATCCCCAAAACGGTCATGGTCTTCACCTCCATCCTTCTAGAATAATGAGAGGGCGAGGCACCAAGCCGCCGGATCGAATCCGTGCTTCTCAGTATAGCGACGCGGTCTCACGTTTCGTTTGCGCAGATCCAACGCGCGTTGCCGCCAAATCAAGCGCGTTTCCCACGTCGTTCCAACGCGGATTCCACGCGCCTTGCCGCCGTTTCCAACGTCGTTTCCACGCGTGTCACATCCCAATCCAGCGCCGATCAAACGCCGAAGCAGCGGACAACATGCGGTCGAAGGGCTAGCGCGAGCGAAGGGTCGCCGCCGACGCCCGATGAGGCGAAATTTCGTTTCCGAGGGTAAAACTAAGCCGGTTTGGCAATTTCGAGAGCGCGATTTCAGCCCGGTTGGCACCTATCTTGGGCTGAAATGTCAGGCGTGCTTTCAAAATGCCTGATCAGCGCGATGTGCTATTTAATGATTATATCGATCATAATTGCCAAACTGACTTGTTTTTACCGCTCCGCGGGACAATTTGCATCACCAGCGCGCCTGCCCCCTTCGCGCGCCCCCACCGCCACTGCGCGTGCCGCCGCGCGACACGCGCCGCCACGCGACAAGCTCAGGCGTGCGACAAAAACAAAAAAGCCGCCGACGGCCTTTCCGGCGTCGGCGGCTTGAAGGTCCTCGAGGGCCGAAGCCTCTACACCTGCAGCGCGTAGAACATGAGGCGCGCCACGAAGATGCCGATGAGCACGGCCGCGTTGCCGGCCACGAGCAGCGGGATGGCCGAACGGACGCCCACGGGAGCATCAGCATCGACGTCCTCGCGATCGCGCAGCGGGATGGCCGCCGCAGCACCCGCCGTCCTTCCCATCGCCGCCACATTGCGGCCGCCGGGCATGAGCGTGGCGCGCAGAGTCGCCAGCATAACAACGAACCCCACGATGGATATCACGAGGTACACCCACGAACCGGGAAGCACGTCGGAGCCCGGAAAGAACGCGTTGAACGTGGACTGGGCGAACAGCAGCTGCGCGCTGACGGCGACGATGGCCGCCACCACGCCGATAAAGGCCGTGAACAGCGCTACCGTTGGCAACCGCGTCAAGCGCGCTTCGGGCATCCCACCCGCGAGAGCGACGACCAGCACGCCGAGCGGCACGCCGCCTGCGATGCAGAACCCGATGATGCCGAGCGGCACGAGCGGAGAGTTCCAGGTGAGCACCGCGGAGCCCATGTACATCACCCCGATGCTGAGCGACAGCAGCAGCGAAGCCGCGCCCACTACGGTGGCGAACACCTTGCGCGGACGCTCGTCCAGATTGCCCGTCATCGCGATGATCCAGTACACCACGGCCAGCGCGATGAATAGCATGCCGGCGATGCCCACGAAGGACAACGGCGCGATGTCGACGCCTTGGAACAAGCTCATCGAATACTGCGGCGACGAGAGCGCCACGAACGACGCGATGTAGCCCACGGCGAGGATCGCCATCGGAAGCAGCGTCCAGCGGTCGATGCGGGCGAGGCACTCCTTGCTTAAACGCGAGGTCAGAAACGCCAGCGCCAGGCCGACGAACGCGCCCGAAGCCATCGGCACGAGCGTGGTGAACAGAACCATCGGCATTTGAAGCAATGCGAGATCCATACGATTTCACCTCCTCAGGATTCACGATGAATCCCCTAGCTGTCATATAAACAGCCCTCATCCTAGGAGCGCGAACAGGCAGGGCAGCTGACCCGCCGCCCCGTTTGAGAAGGTGTTGCCCGATCGTGACTTCGATGTCAGCGCGTCGCCCCCACCCCTGCAAGGCAAGCTGGTACCGTAGATGCTTCGACGAAAGGAGGGCCGCCATGACCCGTATCCAAAGAGGCTGGGCGGTGGCCGCCGTGCTGGCCGGCGCCCTGTTCGCCTGCACGATCGCCCTGTTCCTCGGTGGCACGATGCCGCTTGCGCCCGCGGCGGCGCTCGCGCTCATCGCCTGCGCCCTCTTCGTGACGGCCGCCCGCCAAGCCCGCCGCCCCTAGAAGGCGGGCGGTACGCTAACGCAGGTCGAACACGTCTTTAATGCTGTAAACGCCCGCGGGCTTTCCTTGGAGATACGCGGCGCAGTCCACGGCGCCGCGGGCGAAGCAGTCGTCGCCGTAGGAGTAGTGGGTGATCTCCAAACGCTCGCCCATGCCTCCGAAGTACACCTTGTGGTCGCTCGTGATATCGCCGGCGCGCAGCGAATGGAAGCCCACGCCGCCCGGCTTGCACGCGCCGCGGCCCTCGCGGCCGTACTCGGCCAGCTCGTCGAGCGTGGTGCCCTTGAGCTCCGCGATCATGTTGCCGATGATGACGGCGGTGCCGCTGGGCGCATCCAGCTTATCGCGGTCGTGCTGGTCGATGATCTCGATATCCGTCTCGTCCACGAGCGCCCGCGCCGCGATCTCCACCAACTTCAGCATCACGTTCACCATCTTCGAGGTGTTGCATTTGAAGATGATCGGGATGTGCCGGCCGGCCGCTTCGAATCGTTCGAACTGTTCGGGCGAGAACCCCGTGCTGGCCGTGACGAGAGCTTTCCCATGCGCCACGGCCAAGTCGAGCGTTTCGAGGCACTGCTCCACGCTGGAAACGTCGATGAGCGCGTCGCACGCGTCGATGACGGACGAGAGGTCGTCCGCCACGGGGATGCCCAGATCGCGTCCGAGGCCCACCACCTGGCCGAGGTCGCGGCCGATGTAGTCGCGTCCCGCAGGGCCCACGCCTCCCACCAGCTCCATACCCTCGCGCTCGGCGACGAATCGGCTGACGGGCTGCCCCATCTGCCCGAGGCATCCGACGACGATCACCTTCATGACGTTCTCCCTTCTCGACGCGCACCGATGCGGTTGATGCTGCCAGTATAAGCCCCGGCGCTACTCGGCGCTCGGCTCTTCCTCGCCGAACAGCACATCGAACAGGTAGCGGGTGATGGTGGCGCGGCGCACCATGCCGATGAGCCTGCCGTCCTCGTCGATGACCGGCACCTTCTTGAACTTCTTCTTCGCCAGCACGTCGGCGATCTCGCCGATGGTCTGGTCGGCCGTGGCGCACAGCACCCGCTGCACGGCCAGCTCCATGACGTTGCGGCGCTTGAGCGCGCGGGCCTTCTCCTCGAAGGACTCGTTGTCGTACAGCACCATGTTGGAGTACCCGCCGCCGAAGATGGAGCGCGTCTTCTGCGCGGCGACCGCCTTCATGATGTCGCCGTCGCTGATAAATCCCACCACATGGCGATCCTCGTCGATCACCACAAGCCCGCTCGTGCCCAGTTCGTTGAACAGGGCCACGACCTCGCCGAGGTCCTGGTCGTAGCGGCACGTGTACGCGTCCCGCTCCATGATGTCGCCGATCGTCCGATTCATCGTGCAGCTCCTTCCCGAGCTTCTTCCATTTCGATCTCAAGCGGCGCTTCGGCCTGGGATGCGGGCGAGGCGACCGCTTGCTTCTTGACGTTGCGCACCTTCAAGACGGCGATGACCAGAGCGATGCCGGCCACGGCCGCGGAGATGCCGTACGCCACGTCGATGCCCGCCGCCGTGGACAGCACCGGGCCGGCTTCGGCGTTCGCCGCGGTCACCATGGTCATCACCGTCACGATGAGGGCGGTGCTCACCGCGCCGCCCACCTGGCGCCCCGTGTTGCTGATGGCGTTGCCGTGCGCGATCATGTCGTTCGGCAGCGCGTTGATGCCCCAGGTGGTGACCGGCATGTTCGCCAGCGTCAGACCGGAGGACTGGATGACGTAGAACGCTACGAGGTACGCGACCATCGTCTTGTCGTCGACGAAGGACAGCGCCGCCAGCGAAGCGGTGAGCCCCGTCAAGCCCACGATGGCTATGACGCGCGGCCCGAACCGGTCGAACAGCATACCGCTGACCGGGCTCAGGAAGATGGTGGCCACCGCACCGGGCGTCATGAGGATGCCGGTTTCGAACGCTGTCAGTCCCAGCACGTTCTGCAGGTAGATGGGCAGGATGACGCTGCCCACGGCCAGCGCCGAGTTGACCACCGTCACGATGACGGCCGAGTACGCGAACGTGGGCGTTTTGAGAGCCCGCAGCTGCAGCAGCGGCTCCTCGATATGCAGCTGGCGATGGATGAACCACGCGAGCGCGACCACGCCCACGACGATGCTGTCGACGACCACGGCGTTGCCCCAGCCCAGCGTGCTTGCACTGGAGAAACCGTACAGCAGGCCGCCGAACGCGAACGTGGACAGGACGATGGACGGCACGTCGAGGTGCGGGCGCTTGAGCTCCCCCACGTTCGTAAGCAGGAAGAAGCTCACCGCCAGCACGAGGATGGCCAGCGGGATCATCGCCCAGAACATCATGCGCCAGCCCCACGCGTCGATGATGCCCCCGGCCAGCACCGGACCGGCCGCCGGCGCGCAGCTCATCACGATGCCGGCCATGCCCATGGCCGTGCCGCGCTTCTCGGGCGGGAAGATGAGCATGGGAACCACGCCCACGAGCGGCAGCTGCACGCCCGCGCCGGCCGCCTGCAGCACGCGGCCTACGATGAGCAGCTCGAACGTCTGAGCCCCCGCGCACAGCGCCGTGCCCACGATGAACGAGATCAGCGAGACGAAGAAGAGCTTGCGCGTGGAGAAGCGGTCGATGAGGAACCCGGTGATGGGCACCATGATACCGTTGACCAGCATGTAGATGGACGTCACCCACTGCGCGGTGCCGGCCGAGATGGAGAACGCGTCCATCAGCTTCGGCAGCGCGGGCGACAGGACGGTCTGGTTCAGGATGGCAAGGAACGCACCTGCCAGCACGATGCCGATGACGGTGATTTCCTTGCGAGTTACTTTGTGCTGTTCAGCAACCAATTGTTGTTCGTTCAAGAGCGCATCGACTTCCTTTGCGGACGCGTCGACGACCGAGCCGATACCCTCGCTCGCGCGCAGGAAGGCGCACGAAGAGAACGGCCGGCGATCGATCGGGGAATATGAATGAGGAAAGCGAAAACGCGGAGGCCGTCGAACAAGGCCGTCCGCTTACGAGAGTCCGCTCATCGATGGCCTTGCCACACGCCGGGGCCCACTTCGCCCGGCGCGCGGAACGCAGCCGTGCGCGAACGTCGCCGCGAAAGCTGGCGAAGGCTGGTGTAGCGCTCGAATATGTATAGAAGCGATTTCACAGCGGGCAAGTATAGCGGAAGCCGGAACCCCCGTATCTTCGAGAAAGTGGCCCGCTCCAAGCGAAATTCACAAACCAGCTCGCGCCCAGCGCGCGGCAGCCGCGCCCTTCCTCATAGCGCATCCCCTCCACGGCGGCGGCAGAGGTTCTGGGGAACCGAACGTCGCACGCCGCGCCGACCGCACGCCGCACCCATCACGAATCGGCGCGGGGAAGATCGCTGGACCGCATGGCCTTCCCCGCGCCCTAGAGTGCGCCGAATTCCTACGCCTTCCGCACGTCCACCCAGAGGTCGAACTGGGCGGCGCCGCCTCCGATAGGATCGGTCACGCCGCCTCCTCCGGCAAGCGTCTCCTCGGGCAGCAGCTCGTTCATACAGAAGCCGCGCCCCCGCCCGCCGGCGAAACCGGTCTTCTGCTTGCCGGGCTCGTCGCCGTCGAGGATGCCCTCTTCTTCAAGGTAATCGGGAGCCGGACCCATCAACATGCCGTCGATGGTGACCGCGCGCGCGGCGTAGCCCTGCTGGCCGAACGAGTAGTTGGCCCCCACCACGCCGGGACGAATGCCCTCGGTCACGCGCACGTGACCGGAAAGCGTGCCTTCAGGCCCCACGACCTCCACGACATCGCCGTTCTTCAAGCCGCGCTCGGCAGCGTCGGACGGCGACATCCATACGAAGTTCTCGGTGGTCGTCTCGCGCAACCATGACGCGGCGATGGTGCGGTGCGTGCCGTTCGTGCGCGCTTTCCAGTTGATGAACGCGAACGGTCGGTCGGCCGGCCGCGCCATCGGCGTGCCGTCGGCGAAGGCGATCGGCGCCGTATGGGCCAATCCGTCGAAGTTCTCACCGGTCAACGCGTCTTTCAGCGAAGCCGTCTTCGGGTCGTAGAACGCGCACAAGCCGGCGTACTTCGTCTTGATCAGATCTCCGTCGTAACCGTCGCCCTTCGCAGGGTCGGCCGACGCGAACCGCCCGCCGCGGTTCAGCACGTACACCACCTTCGGCCATTCCTCTTCGGTGACGGCGGCTTTCCACGCCTCCAGATCGAACGCCTCGCCCAGCGCGCGCTTGCGGGCGCGCTCGAACAGGGCGAGCTCGTCGTCGTCGGCGTCCGGCACCGGCTTCTCGCCGGCGTAGGCGATGTTCGCGGCCATCTTCAACCAGTAGTCGTACTCGGTCGAAAGGGCCGCCGTGCCGCCGTCGCCGTCCTTGCCCACCGGCACGGCATGCTCGCCGACGCCCGGCAGCCCGAGGCGTTGCATGATGTCGAAGTACACGTCCTCCACCGAGCGCGGGCCGTCGAAGGCGCGCACCGCCGGCTGCCCCAGCTGGATGAGCTGGTACTGCTGGTTCGGATAGATGGATTCCTGGCTGAAGCGCTCGAGGTACACCTTGTCCGGTAACACGAAGTCGGCAAAGCGCGACGTGTCGCCTATCTCCACGTCGAACGACACCAGCAGGTTGATCTTGTCCTGGTCGCCCAGCACGTCGGCCAGTCGCCGCCCGCCGGGCGTGGAGTCCACCAGCGAATGGCGATGGATGAACAGCGCGCCCAAATGATCGTACACGTAGCCCGCGCGCAAGGTGGGCACGATCTCGTGCGACAGGTTGCCCGGCAGCGGGTACCACGGACGCGGCGCCGGATAGCCGTCCTGCTTGAAGTAGCTGGTCTTCTCGTACTCGGTCTTCTGGCGCGTGATGGGAATGCCCCATCCGGCATGCGCGTCCGGCACGGTCTTCAAGTCGTAGCGGCCCTCGAACGGCGCGAACTTCGCCGCGGCGGCGATGTGACCGCCCTTCCAATCGTGGTTGCCGATGAGGAAGTTGAGATACCCCACGGCGCGCACCGCATCGAAGCCGTTGGCGTGCATGGCCGGGCCGCGGTAGCTCATGACGCAGGCACGTTTGCCGTGCGACGTGAACTCGCGCGCCACCTCTTCCACCACGGAGGGCTCGATACCCGCATCGGCGGCGTACTCCTCCAGCGTTCGCTCCTCGACGCGCTCTTTCAAAAGCTGGAACACGCTCTTCACGCGCGCAGGCTTTCCCTTGATGTCGATCTCTGCGTCCACCAGCAGATCGGCGGCGCCCTCAGCGGCATCGGCGAGAGTCAACTCGCCGTCCACCAGCACGAAGCGCGCGTCGTCGGCCAGCGCCTCGCCGTTCGCGCCGGCCTCGCCCGCGCGCCCCAGCACCTTGGCCGTGACGATAGGCCGGTTCGGCAGGTCGACGGCCACGAGGTGCGTCGCATCGGACCAGGTGGGCTCGCCCAGTGCGGCGGCGGCCTTCTTGGAGGGCGCCGACAGGTAGGCCGCGTCGTAGCGCTCGTTCGCGATGATCCACGACATCATGGCGAACGCCAGCTCGGCGTCCTTGCCGGGAATCACGGGCAGCCACACGTCGGCCTTCGACGCGCTGCGCCCTTGGCGCGGATCGACCACGTACAGCTTCATGCCGCGCTCGCGCGCCACCGACAGGCGCGGAGCCAGCCACGACGGACCCTTGTTCGCCGTCATGGGCTCGGTGCCCCAGATGATAAGGCATTCGCAATGGTCGATGTCGGCGTACATGCGCTTATGGTTCGTCGTGGGGTGCGTGCGCACGTTGGCCATGACGCCCGTCATGCCGCACACGCCGCCGTGGTTGAAGTTGTTGACCGAGCCGAACCCCAGCTGCGTCAAGCGGTCTCCGACGAGGAACATGCGGTCGCCGCCGGCCGAGCAGAACAGGTTGGACTTGGGGCCGAGGTCGGGATGCTCCACGTCGATCAGCTTGTCGGCCCATTTCGCCGCGAAGGCGTCCTTGGTCATCTCGCCCGACTCCACAAGCGCGACATCGGCCTCCACCTGCTTCTTCGGCGCGTAGGCGTACCATTCGGCGATGCCCGGCGTGCCCAGCGCGGGCGACCCGTTCACGATCTCGTCGAGGGCCGTGTCCCAGCTGACCGTCTCCCACTCGTCCGACCCGCGCTCCCCCACGCGGCGCAAAGGCTGCGTGATGCGGAACCGGTCGTGCACGAGCTGAATGCCCGCCTGGCCCTTGAGGCAGATCATGCCCCCGTTCGAAGCGCGACCGGCCACGGCCATGTCGTCGCCGGGGGCGAGCGCTTCCTCGGGCCGCGTAGCGTAGGGGATCGGCGCGTAGGGCTGCGAGTTGAGCGGCGAGTACGGATTGCCCGCGATCTTGCGCACCAGCGCGGTGGCGCCGTCGTTCGCCTGCTTGCCGTCGGCCGCATCGGTCACGCGCACCTTGATGGTGCAGTAGCTGTTGCAGTTGTTGCACATGGACAGGATGACGTCGTCGGCCGCGTACGCGCCGGTGGCGTTGCCGCGCCCGTGAGGCTCGTCGGTCAGCGGGTCATCAGCGGCCATGTACGCGCCCAGCCCGCCTCCGGCGACCAAGGCGCCTGCGGCGACCGCGCAACCGGCGCCGACCACGGCGCGCCGCGAAGGCGTTCCGAACAAGCTCGAACGCTGAGGCTCGCTTGCGGCATCGCATCGCCGTCCGTCTTTATGCTGCGCTTCCATCGCGCACCTCCTTGCCCGTCGAAACCCCGCCGCACGACACGGCGGCCGAACCTGCGCCCTCGTAGGAGCTTTCCAACCGCGCCTCGCCCTCGCTCGCGCTCCTGCGTTCGAGCGGCAGCAGGCGCACAGCCAGTCCGTAGCAGCCGACGGCCAATCCCAGAACGAACAGCGTCACCATCGCCTCGCCCAAAGTGGGCACGTACGCAGGCAGGGGCATGCCGCCCAGAAGCGGAACCGAGAACCCTGCCACCACCAGCACGTAGCGCAGCGCCAGGATGCCCGCCATGGCGGAGACGGCAGCAGCGACCGTCCAAACGCCGCCGGCCGCGCAGCGCGAACGAAACGCCCCCACGGCCAACAGCGCCGCGGGCACCGCCAGTCCCAGGCCGATCTCGCCGATCCAGAACAGCGGCGCCAAAGAACCCGACACCATCACGCCCACGGCCGTCGCCGACGCCGGATCGCCCGACAGCAACGGCGGGGCGATCTGGAAGAACACGCAGAACGCCAGCGCGAACAGCGACGCCGCCAGCACGCGGTTCAGACCCACGAGCGCGCTACCGTCCGGCCGCGCCCCGCGCAGCCGCGCGAGCAGCCGATATGCGACGATCAGGAACGCGGCAGCCGTCACCACGGCCATGACGTAGAACAGCACCGACGTGATGCCGCCCTCCCACAGCCCGCGCGTCTTCACCGCAGCGAAGAACATGCCCGTACCGCCCGGAGGGCCCACGAACGACGTGGCCACGCCCACCCCGGCCAGCACGCGGATGGCCAGGTTCACGTTGCCGCGCCGCCGAAGCGATTCCATGCTGGGCTCGCCAGCAGCCTCGGCAGCTCGCTTGTCGTTCAGCAGCACGAGCACGAACTGTGCGACGGCCACGACCATGAAGAACATATACGCCTTGATCTCCCAGGCCAACGGCGACGACCAATGGAAGAACAGCAGCGTTCCCAGCGAATGCCGGATGGCGCCCAGGTCGATGCCGATGAATATCATCGACACGACAAGCGACACCACGCTCAAACCCAGCGCCATGCGCGCGACGGGCGCGAAGCGGGGAATCCTCAGCAGGTAGACCAGCGCCGAAAGGAGGTACAAGCCGCCCGCCAAACCGGAGAACCAGATGTAGACGACCACCCACAAGCCCCAGGGCACGGAATTCGTGGCTCCCGCCATGCCCAGTCCGTTCGCCAAGCGGTCGTACATGAAGTACGCGCCCGCAACCAGCAGCACGGCTACGATCACCGCCCACACGATGGTAGCACGGCGCGAGAACGGTGCCGGCAGCCAGCGCCTGCGCTTCGTTTCAGATGCCATAGATGCTCACCTCGCTCATTTCAGATAGTAGACGGACGGGTTCGTGCCCAGCTCCTCGCGCAGGCGGAACGCCCGCGGCGAAGCGGCCAGCTGCGCCACCTTCGACGACGGATCGTTCAGATCGCCGAAGTAGCGCGCGTCGCCGATGCACGTCTCGCAGCACGCGGGCGCCTCGCCCTCGGCGATGCGGTGCGCGCAGAACGTGCACTTGCGCACGGTGCCGTACGTGCCCCGGCACTTCCCGCGCGCGCCGTGGTCCACGCCGTACTCGGGCGCCGTCACCTGATCGGCCGCCTGCATCTCGACTGCGTACGACGAACCCTCGTCGGCCGAGCGCGCGCCGTACGGGCACGCGGCGATGCAGTATTTGCAGCCTATGCAACGGTCGGCGTCGATGACCACGATGCCGTCATCGCCGCGGTACGTCGCGCTCACCGGGCATACCGACACGCAGGCGGGGTTCTCGCACTGCATGCAGGGACGGGGGATCGCCTCGATACGCACGTTGGGATACGCGCCCGTCTCCTGTTCCAGCACCACGTTGTACGTGACGCCCGGAGGCGTGCGGTTCTCGGCCTTGCACGCCACGGTGCACGAATCGCACCCGACGCACTTCGCAAGATCGATGACCATGCCCCAATGCGGAACGTGGGATTCTTCCATAGATGCCACCTCGATTCGTCGGAATACAGACGGGCGCTGCGCGGAGGGGGAGTGCGCAGCGCCCATGAAAGAGGAAAAGCGGCCGGAAGAGAAAGGGAGGGGGAATCCGGCCGCCAGCGCCCCGCCAGGGGGTGGGCGGGGCGCACGGGTGAGCTAGAGGAACAGCACGGGCAGGGCGGCCAAAATCACCAGCAGGCGCAGCATGAAGCCGCCCACCAGCACGCCGGCCTCGCCGATGACGCTGACCACCATCGAGGTCGTCGACGTTTCCACGCGCTTGGCGATGAACACCGGGTAGCCCTCGATAAGGAACGGCGCGACAAGACCCAGAAGGACGATGCCGCCCCAGAACGCCGGAGCGTACTGCCCGGCCACGAGCGAGTAGACCGACGCGGCGCCTTCGAAGCTGCCGGCGCTCACGATGATCAGCATCGTGGCCAGCACGACCATTTCAACGGCGGACAGGATGACGTGGCTCTTCTTGATCAGCCACATCTGCTCGAAGCGCTCGCGATCCACGATCAGCCCCACGAGCGACGTGGCAGCGAGGCCCGCCGACAGCGCCGACACCACGAACAGGATGGGCAATATGGCGTTGTTCCACAGCGGGTACGCCTTGACCACGCCCAGCAGGAAGCCGGTGTAGGCCGCCACGGCGAACGCCGCGACGATGCCTATCCACGTGAGCCACTTCGGCACGCGCTTCTTGAGTATCTCGAGAACGGCCACGGCAAGCGCCACCGGCATGTACACGCAGATGAAGTACACGCCCAGCGTCATCACGGAACCGGGGTTCGAGATGAGCCAGAAGAAGCGCAGCGGGTTGTGCAGACCGGCTTCGGCGTCCAACATGAGCATGAGCAGGCCGATGCCGACGAAGATGGGAGCGATGATGCGGCCAGCGACGCGCATCTTCACGCTCTCGGGGTACTTGGCTTCGACGAACGCGGACGTCAGGAACGCTCCCGCCGACGCGCCGGCCAAAAACAGGTACCATGCGATCATAGGTCCCCAAACCATGGTTCATCACCTCACGTAGTAGATTTTCGAAACGGTCAGGTTGTCAGCGAGCGGCTGTGCGTGGTATTTCGCGATAGCCTGGTTGATCTCGCTATCCGGGTCGTCCAGATCGCCGAAGATGCGCGCACCCGAAATGCAGGTTCCCACGCACGCCGGCGGATTGCCCGGTTTTTCGCCGTCCCAGCAGAAGCGGCACTTCTCCACCACACCGGTCTTCTCCTGCACGATGCGGGCGCCGTAAGGACACGCAGCCATGCAGTACTTGCAGCCGATGCACTTTTCCTCGTCCACCAGCACCACGCCGGAATCGGTGATGTAGGTGGCATGCGTCGGACACACGGCAGCGCAAGGCGCGTCCTCGCAGTGCATGCACTGGGTGGGGACGATCTCGTTGTACACGTTGGGGTATTCCCCCGTCTCGATCTCGTGGTACTTGATGAACGATTCTTCGGGATCCAGATGGTTCTTCATCTGACAAGCAATGCGGCAGGCCGAGCAGCCGACGCACTTCTTCGTGTTGATCAGCATTCCGTAGCGGGTCATGTTACGCCTCCACTTTCTTCACCGTGACTGCAACTTCCTGGCTCATCATGGAGCCGACGCCCGGCTCCGCGTCCAGCGGGATGAAGTCGGTCAGGCTGATGCCGTAATGGTATGCGCGGGTTTGTGCAGGCGCGTCGCCGCCGTAGTGCGTGGGAAGGAACACGACGCCGGGCTTGAGGCGCTGCGTCACACGCACTTCCACCTGGCCGGTGTGCTCGCTCGACGACACCTCCACGGTGTCGCCTGTCTGCACGCCCAGGTCGGCAGCGTCTTTGGCGGCCATCCAGAGGCGCTCCATGTGGTATTCGCGCGAGATGGCGTGCAGGGCTTCGATGTTCTGGGTCATGGTATGGGAGTGGATGCCCTGCTTGCCGCCCACGATGGCGAACTCGCCGCTCTGGGGCGTCACCTTGCGCGGAATCCAGCCGATCACCGGATTGAGGCCGGCCTCGCCCACCTTGTCGGTTTTGAACTCGAACTTGCCCGACGCCGTTTTGAACGTGGGCACGCCGTACTCGAAGTGCGGGTCAGGCAGCTCCACCACGCCTTCCTTCTTCATCTGGTCAAGCGACACGCCCACGGTTGCCAGCTGCGCCTCAGCCCAATCCTCAGCGGTGAACTGGAAATACTCGCCCACGCCGCACGCTTCCGCCAGGCCGTTGAAGATCTCGTCGCACGTCCTCGTTTCGGGATGGATCTTCTCCAAGGCCACTGTTCGCATGCCGACGTAGTGCTTCTTACCTCCCACGAACTCCGGAAGCTCCAGGCGCTCCAGGTACGTGACCTCGGGCAGCACGTAGTCGGACTGCTGAGCCGTCTCGGACATCTGCACGTCGATGGTGACCACGAGGTCGGTCTTTTCCAGAGCCTCGGTCCACTTCTTCGGCTGCGCGTAGCCCTTCGCCGCGTTCGAGTTGTAGAAGAACAGGCCCTTGATCTCACCCTCGAGCGTCGCCTGCAACGCAGCCACGTTGGTGCCGGCGCTGGCCAGGACCAGCGGGTACTCCGCATCGCCGATGCGCTTGGCAGCGGGCTTCGCGGGCGCCTTGAAGCGGGCGTCCTCGATAGCGCCGGCCTTCGGCGAGGACGTGATCAGCGCGCCGCCCTTCGCGCCCCAGCAGCCCAGAAGCGAGTTGATGGCCGTGATGGCACGCGCCGTCTCGAACGAGTTCTTGTACGAACAGCCGATGACCGAGCGCCAACCCGACTCGATGGAAGCCGCCGGAGCCGCTTTCGCCATGGAGCGGGCAAGCTCCTGGATGGTCTCGGCCGGGACGTCGGTGATCTTCTCGGCCCACTCGGGCGTGTACTCCTTGGCTTGCTCGGCGAACTCCTCGAAGCCGTACGTGTTCTGCTCCACGAAATCGTGGTCGTAGAGGTCTTCCTCGATGAGCACGTTCGCCATTGCCATGAGCAGCGCCAGGTCGGTGCCGGGGTTGATGGGCACCCAGTCGCTGGCGAAGATGCCGGAGTTGTTGAGGCGCGGGTCGACGATGACCACGCGGGTGCCGTGCTCGGCGGCGTCGGCCAGGCTCTGCACCGACGAGGGACGGATGCCGTCGCCGTAGCTGCGGCCGATGAACATGACCATCTTCGCATTGGCGAAGTCGTTCGAATAGCCGGTGGCGCCGATGGTCAGCTGGTAGGCGCTCTCCTTCGACAGGTTGCACGAAGAAGAGTGCGCGTACACGTTCGCCGAACCCAGCGCGTTCATGAAGCGGGCGGAGTACTGCTTGCCCGACGGACGCGGATCCTGGATGATAGCCAGCGATTCAGGCCCGTTCTTGGCGATGATGTCCTGCACCTTCGCGCCGATCTCCTTGAACGCGGTGTCCCAGTCGATGGGCTCGAAGGTGCCGTCGTCCTTGCGACGCAAAGGCTGCGTGACGCGCTCGTCGGAGTACGCCATCTGGGCAAGACCATGGCCGCGCCCGCAGATGCGTCCCTTCGAGTACGGATGGACCTCGTTGCCCTTGAGCGTCCAGAGCTGGCCGTCCACCGTCGTGGCGATAAGCCCGCACTTGCTGGAACAACCGTTGCACAGCGACGGGGCCGTGACCGTGACCGCCGGTTCGGCCGCTGCCGCGCGCTCGGCCTGCCATGAGCCAAGCGAGATGGAACCCGCGGCGCAGGCGAGCGCAGCCGTAGCGGCCGAACCCTTGAGAAACGTTCTACGCGATACCGTTGTCTCCCTCATTCCTTTCCTCCCTTTCTTATCGTTCACTCGTCTTGCTTGTTCACCTATGGGCACGGCGCCTGCTTGCAGCAGCAGACGCCGGGTAGGTCATACGGCGACGGCCTCTCCTTCGGCGGCGTTCGCGAAGGCGAGCGCTTCGCCCACCGTCCGCTGCGCGAGCGCCGCGAGAGCCCGCAAAAACGCGATGCCGTCCAGCAGGTTCCGGCGGCGCACCGACGGGAGCGCTTCGTTATGCGCCACCATGTCGGCGCGGTCGGCCAACGCAGCGTCGTACTCGCAAAGCCAATCGAGATGGTCGGCAGCCAGCTGGCGGGCGGCTTCTCCGTTGCCCGCGTCCAGCAGCAGCGCCAGCAGCTCCAGCTCCAGCGTCAGATGGTCCGGCATCGAGGCGAACTCCGCGGGGACTTCGATGGCCAGCTCTCGATACACCTGGGACAAATGCCGCGCAGGATCGCCTAAGTACAGCCCGCGCGTAGCGCCGAACGCGTTGCCCTGCTGCGTGGACCACGCCTTGTACAGCGACTCCACCGGCATAGCGGCCAGCGGCATGCCTGGCACCAGCAGTTCATTCTGAAACGACGAGCGAGCGGGCCATGTCGGAAGCGACAGTGCCTCTTGCAGCGGAGCGCCTGCCGCCGCACGCACGTCCTGCCATGCAAGGTTTTGCTGCATGGAGACGTAATCCTCTTCTTTCAGGTAGGAAAAAAGCGGTGCAATGAGCGATAATATGTAGGCTACGTTCGTCATAACGGACACGATCCGTCCTTTCTCGTCATCGCCAATCCTAGGCGCGACGGGAACGGGTCGGGTAATCAGTTTCTGGTGATTTGAACGTTTTACCTGATGAATAGGGTCATCAGCACGGTTGTTAAGCGGCTTCGACACGGAACGGCTACCCGCTCGTCGACCGGGAAAGGGAGGAATGTGAGCACTCGGATCGCGGTCGCGCGCGCCCGCCGCAGCATGCGGATGGTTTGGAAGACGTTGCGATTCCGTCACGTCGGCCTCGCCTTCTTCTGGGCGTGCAGCATGCTCACGTTCCGCAGTTCCATCCTGCTGCAGGGGCCCGCGAACACACCCGAGCTCGAGACGCTCGTCGTGCTGGTCTCGTTCATCGCGAACATGACCACCTTGTTCGCCATCGCCGCGTTCATGGAACGCGATCCGCATACGTTCGACCGCCTTCCCGGATGGCTGTTCTGCGCGCTCATCATGGCCGGCCTCGTGGTCATCGACGTCGCCGGACGCCTGGGAAACGACGCGACGATGATGGCGCTGCTGGTGGGAGGATCGGTGCTGACGGGCGTGGGTTACGGCTATTACTGGGGAAGCTGGGCGGAGTACCTCGGGCGCATGCACCCCTCGCGCACGTCGTTCTACGTGCCGATGGCGTTTTTGCTGACAGCTGCGCTGTTCCTGATCATCTCGCTCTCGGCCGAATACGAAAGCGCCCCGCCGCTGCTGTTGATGCTGCCGCTTCCCGTGCTGTCGCTCGTCTGCCTGCGCCGGTGCCATGCAGAGGTTCCCGACGGGCGCTACGCGCGCACCGTGGATTCGAAACGCTACCTGACGGCGCTCGCCTCGCTGGTCACGCTCATCGTGGCCAGCCTCGTGCTATCGCTGCTGTTCGGGCTCGTATGGGAGATGACGGTGTTGTCGGTGGGATCGGTGAACGAGGCGCACCAGGCGCCGCTCGTTGCGAACCTCGTGGTGGCCGTATGCCTGATCGGACTTGTGCTATACGCCCACAAGCGTCTTGACCTGGCCTTGGCATACCGTGTCATCGTGCCCGTCATCGTCATCCTGTTCGCCGTGCTTCCGTTCTTCTGGGAGACGAGCCCCGTGGTGCTCAACGCCGTGATGAGCGCATGCTACGGGACGTTCGACGTGATCATCTGGTACATGGTGGTGTCGGCCTCCTACGACTTCGCCGTTTCGGGCTTCGTCATCGGCGCCCTGGTGCGCGGATTGTCAATCCTGGCGCGCCTGCTGGGAATCGGCATCGGCTATCTGCTCATGCTCGTGCCGGGAAGCCCGTCGTTGCTGATCGTTGGTATATCGGTGGGCGCAGTGTACGTGCTTGCCATGCTGGGACTGTTCTACCGTACGCGTCGCAAGGGCATGCCGATCGTGGTGGAGGACGAGCCGATCGAAAAGAAGGCGGCCGCACCTGCGACGAACGCACCGCCCGCAGAGCCGGCGAACGCGCCGGCCGCCGTCATCGCCCCCGTCGTGCAGGCGGCTGAAGCTCCCGCAGCCTCCATTGCCCCTGCAGCTCCCGAAACCCGGCCGGACGACGCGCCCCTCAGCGAAGAAGCCGTGTTCGAGCAGATCGCCGAGGACTTCAGCCTGACGCGGCGCGAGGCCGAGCTGCTGCCTTTCATCGCGCGCGGCCGTTCGGCGCGCGTCATCGCCGATGCCCTGTTCGTGTCCGAGAACACCATCCGCACCCACACCCGCCGCATTCTGGAGAAAACCGACCTGCACTCCAAACAACAGGTGATCGACCTCATCGAGAAATACCGATAGCCGCGTGACAAAGGGACGGGTGATTCGAGACACTGTACAGTGTCTCGAATCACCCGTCCCTTTGCCACGCCTTTGCTGCACCCGCGCAAGAATCCGCGAGTGTTGGCAGAGATCGCACGCTATGCACGATTCTATTGTTCGGAATAATCAGCGACCTGGGGTTTTCATCGCAAGCCCCGACAAGAATCGCCTTGGAATCGTGCATAGTGCGCGATCTCTGCCAACCGAGCTTTCCTCCGCATGGCCGGCGCAAGGATCCGGCGAGATCGCGCCGATATGCGAGTCCTCCCGAGCCCCGGCGGACCAAGGGCGCCGCCGGGCGCTCTGCGGAAGAGGCCTCCCTGCGCCGCATGCCAAGCCCTTCACGCACGACGGGCCCTCGCATCGTGCGAGGGCCCGCTTCATGCAAGGCGCCGCAGAGGGGGTTGCGGCGCCTGTCGGAATAGGCAAAGCTTACAGGTACAGCACCGGAAGCGCCGACAGAACCACCAGCAGGCGCAGCATGAAGCCGCCCACCAGCACGCCCGCCTCGCCGATGACGCTGACCACCATCGAGGTCATCGAGGTCTCGACGCGCTTCGTGATGAACACCGGGTAGCCTTCGATGATGAACGGTGCCACCAGGCCCAGAAGGACGATGCCTCCCCAGAACGCAGGAGCGTACTGCCCGGCCACGAGCGAGTAGACCGACGCGGCGCCTTCGACGCTGCCGGCGCTCACGATGACCAGCATCGTGGCCAGCACCACCATCTCGATGGCCGACAGGATGACGTGCGACTTCTTGATCAGCCACATCTGCTCGAAGCGCTCGCGATCCACCAGCAGGCCCACCAGCGACGTGGCCGCAAGGCCGGCCGACAGCGCCGATACCACGAACAGGATGGGCAGCACCGCGTTGTTCCACAGCGGGAACGCCTTCACCACGCCCAGCAGGAAGCCGGTGTAGGCCGCCACGGCGAACGCGAACACGATGCCGACCCACGTGAGCCACTTCGGCACGGGCTTCTTCAGCACCTCCAGCAGCGCGGAAACCAGCGCCACCGGCATGAACACGCAGATGAAGTACACGCCCAGCGTCATCACGGAACCGGGGTTAGCGATGAGCCAGAAGAAGCGCAGCGGGTTGTGCAGGCCGGCTTCGGCGTCCAACATCAACATGACCAGGCCGATCCCCAGGAAAATTGGGGCGATGATACGGCCGGCCACGCGCATCTTCACGCTCTCGGGATATTTCACCTCAACGAAAGCCGAGGTCAGGAAGGCACCTGCCGACGCGCCGGCCAGAAACAGGTACCATGCGATCATAGGTCCCCAAACCATGGTTCATCACCTCACGTAGTAGATCTTGGATTCGGTCAGGTCGCCCGCGATAGGCTGGGCGTTCGTACGGGCGATCTCGCGAGAGATGTCGCTTTCGGGATCGTCGAGGTCGCCGAACACGCGCGCACCGGAAATGCAGGTGCCCACGCACGCCGGCGGATTGCCCGGCTCGCCCTCGTACCAGCAGAAGCGGCACTTCTCGATGACGCCGGTCTTCTCGATCTGGATGCGCACGCCGTAGGGGCACGCAGCCATGCAGTACTTGCAGCCGATGCACTTCTCCTCGTCTACCAGCACCACGCCGGAATCGGTGGTGTAGGTGGCGTGCGTCGGGCACACCTGCTGGCAGGGGGCGTTCTCGCAGTGCATGCACTGCACGGGCACGGTCTCGGCGTACACGCTGGGATACGTTCCCTGCTCGATCTCCTTGTAGCTGATGAACGCCTCTTCGGGTTCCAGCTTATTGATCATCTGGCACGCCATGCGGCAGGCGTAGCAGCCCACGCATTTCTTGGTGTTGATGAGCATTCCGTAGCGGGTCATGTTACGCCTCCACCTTCCTCACCGTGACGGCCACTTCCTGGCTCATGGTGGCACCCGTGCCGGGCTCCATGTGGAACGGCACGAAATCGGTCATGTTCAAGCCGAACTCGTAGGCGCGGCTCTGGTACGGCGACGATCCGCCGTAGTGCGTGGGCAGGAACACCACGCCCGGGCGCATGCGCTGCGTCACGCGCGCTGCCACCTGGCCGGTATGCTCGCTCGAGGCGATCTCGATCATATCGCCGTCGGCGATGCCCAACTCGGCCGCATCCTGCACCGAGATCCACGCGCGCTCCAAGCCGTACTCGCGCGAGATGGCGTTCATTGTGGCCACGTTCTGGGTCATCGTGTGCGAGTGGATGCCCTGCTTGCCGCCCACCAGGTAGAACTCGCCCTGCTTGGGCTCCACGAGGCGCGGCGTCCAGCCGATGACCGGGTTGAGGCCCGCCTCGCCCACCGCCTCGGACGAGAACTGGAACTTCTCAGTCGGGGTTTTGAACGCAGGCGTCTTGTACTCGAATCCGGGGTCGGAAAGCTCCACGATGCCCTTCTCCTTGAGCTCGTCCAGGCTCACGCCCACCGTCTCGAGCTGGGCGGCTGCAAGCTCCTCCACCGTGAACGGGAAGTACTCGCCCACGCCGCACGCCTCGGCCAGGCCGGCGAAGATCTCATCGCACGGCTTCGTCTCGGGGTGGATGGGCTCGAGCACCTGCGTGCGCATGGCCACGTAGTGTTTCTTGCCGCCGATGAACTCGGGGAGCTCCATGCGCTCGAGGTAGGTGCACTCGGGCAGCACGTAGTCGGACGCGAGCGCCGTCTCGGACATCTGCACGTCGATGGTGACCACGAGATCGGTCTTCTCCAACCCCTCGCGCCACACCTTCGGCTGGGCGTAGCCCTGCACGGCGTTGGAGTTGTAGAAGAACACGCCCTTCATAGCGCCGTCGAGCGCCGCCTGCAGCACGGCCAGGTTCGAGCCCATGCCGCTGGGAGCGAGCGGGTACTCCTTGTCGCCCACGCGCTTGGCCTCGGGCTTCGGAGCGGAGGGGAACTTCTGCTTGTCGATGTCGCCCGCCTTCGGCGAGGACGTGAGCAGCGCGCCTCCCTTCGCGCCCCAGCTGCCCAGAAGCGCGTTCACCGCCGTCACCGCGCGAGCGGTGTCGAACGAGTTCTGATGCGCGCATCCGAACGCCGCGCGCCACGAAGCCTCGACGGCCGCGGCCGGAGCGGCCTTGGCAAGCGCCCGGGCGATCTCCTCGATGGTGGCCGCCGGCACGCCGCACTGCTGCTCGGCCCATGCGGGGGTGTATTCCTTGGCCTGAGCCGCGAACTCCTCGAAGCCCACGGCGTTCTGCTCGACGAACTCATGGTCGTACAGGTCCTCTTCGATGAGCACGTTGCAGATACCCAGCAGAAACGCCAGGTCGGTTCCGGGCTTGATGGACACCCAGTCGGTGGCGAAGATGCCCGAGTTGTTGAGGCGCGGATCCACGATGACGATGCGCGTGCCCTTGTCGGCCGCGGCGGCCAGGCTCTGCACCGACGAGGGGCGAATGCCGTCGCCGTAGCTGCGACCGATGAACACGACCATCTTGGAGTTGCCGAAATCGACCGAGAAGTTGCCCGTGCCGATGGTCTGCGCGAAGCCCGCCTCCTTCGAGGAGTTGCAGGCCGCGCCGTGCGTGTAGATGTTGGCCGAACCGAGCGCGTTGATGAAGCGCTTGGAGTACTCCTTGCCCGAAGGGCGCGGATCCTGGACGATTGCCAGGGCTTCGGGGCCGTTCTTGGCTAGAATGTCCTTCACCTTGGCGCCGATCTCGGAAAACGCGGTGTCCCAGTCGATAGCTTCGAACGAACCGTCGGCCGCGCGGCGCATGGGCTGGGTCAGGCGCTCGTCGGAATAGGCGATCTGCGCCACGCCGTGACCTCGACCGCAGATGGTGCCCTTGGCGTAGGGATGCACGTCGCTGCCGCGCAGCGTGAACAGCTGGCCGCCCAGCGTGGTGGCCACGAGGCCGCACTTGCTGGAGCAGCCGTTGCAGAGCGATGCGCCTTCTTTGCGCTCGTACGAGCCTTCGGCGTGAGCCGCCTCGGCCTGCCATGCGCCGAGAGAGCACACGCCCGCGCCCGTCGCAGCCAGCGCCGCCGTGGCCGCCGACCCCTTGAGGAACGTCCGCCGTGTTACGGATGAGTTCATTTCGCTTCCTTTCTTTCCTCCCTTGTTGGTGCCGTTTTCGCCTCGTTCGGCGTCGGCGCGCTCTGCCCCGCATGCCGCGCGAGCTCGCCCAGAAGCGCAACGTACGCGCGCACCTGGCCGATGCCGCGCGCCAGAGCGGCGCGCCCCTCCTCGTCGAAGGCCGAAGCCGAGGCCGCCTGCTCCGCGCGCTCGTCGAGCGCCGCGTCGTAGGCGTCGAGCCAGTCGAAGTGATCCTGTGCAAGCAGGCGGGCAGCCTCCTTGTTGCCGGCTTCCATGTAGAGCGCGAGCAGCTCGCACAGAAGAGACAGGTGGTCGGGCATCGCCGCGAAACGCTTCGGAACTTCCACCTTAAGCGCTTCGTAGAGCGCCTGCACATGGCGCGCCGCATCGCCCAAGTACAGCCCTCGCGCTCCGCCGAACTGCGAGCCCGGCAAAGACGTCCACGGCTTGTAGAGCGATTCCACCGGCATGGCCGCAAGCGGCATGCCCGGCGTGAGCACCTCGCGCTCCACCATGCGGCGCGCGACGCTATCCACTGGATCGGGGGCGGTAAAGCCGTGAGCAGCGAGCAAGCGGCGAACGTCTTCGGACAGCCAATCGACTTGGAACCCGTTGCAGCACGAGCCCTCTTCGCCGGCCTCCGCTGCGTCGTCAATCGAGCCGGTCGCGAAAACCGGAGCGCACGCCTGTAATCCTATTACTATGGTATCATTTTGCCCGTCGATCATCGCAGCCCCCTTCCTTCGGCGTGGGCAATGCTATGATGAGGGTCTCGGGACAGTATCATCAATTATTGATGATTTGATTGTTTGCGCTGATGATAAGCTTTTCCAAGATGAAAGGGAGCCATGCGCCGTTCTCAGAGAAACAGGCGGCGCCAAGGACGAGGAGGGATTGTTCATGCCTGAACGCCTGTCGCGCCCGCGCGATCGACGCAGCATGCGCATGGTGTGGAAAACGCTTCGTATACGCCACCTCGGCCTCGCTTTCTTCTGGGCATGCAGCATGCTCACGTTCCGCAGCTCCATCCTGCTGTCGGGGCCGATGAACACCACGGGATATCAGACGCTCGTCGTGATCATCTCGTTCGTCGCGAACATGACCACGCTGTTCCTGGTGGCCTCGCGCACGGAACGCGACCACTCCTTCTACGACAAGCTTCCCGCTTCGGCGTTCACGGCAAGCATCGTGACAGGGCTCGTGCTGATGACAGGCTCGGGCATGGCCGGAAGCGCCGGATTGTTGACGGAGATGCTGGCCGTCGTCCCGCTCGTGCTGGGCTCCGTTCTAGCCGGCGTGGGATACGGCTACTTCTGGGGAAGCTGGGCCGAGTGCCTCGGGCGCATGCATCCGTCGCGCACTTCGTTCTATCTGCCCGTTGTGCTGTTGTTGACCGCGCTGTTGTTCGTCGCGTTCTCGTTCTGCTCGGAGGAGCTGGGGGTTCCGGCGCTGCTGCTCATGTTGCCGCTGCCCGTGCTCTCGCAGCTGTGCTTGACGCGCTGCAACCGCGAAGAAACCGACGATCGGCCCGCGATCACGGCCGACTCGGGGCGTTACCGCACGGCGCTCGGCTCGCTGGTCAGCCTCATCGTGGCCAGCCTCGTGCTGTCGTGTCTGTTCGGCTACGTGTGGCAGATGACCGTGGCTTCAGTCGACTCGGCTTACGAGGCTCACCGACTGCCGCTTATCGCCAACATCGTGGCCGCCGTGGCGCTCATCGGGCTCGTGCTGTTCGCGCGACGCCGCACCGATCTGGCGCTTACGTTCAAGGTGATCGTGCCCATTCTCGTGGTGCTGTTCGCGCTCATGCCGATGTTCTGGAGTACGTACCCGGTGGAGCTCAACACGGTAATGAGCGCGTGCTACGGCGTATTCGACGTGATCATCTGGTATATGGTGGCATCGACCGCATACGACTTCAGCGTGTCGGGCTTCGTGATAGGCGGCATCGTGCGAGGGGTGTCCATCATCGCACGACTGGTGGGCATCGGCATCGGCTACGTGGTGATGCTCATCCCCGAAAGCCCATCCATGCTGGTCATCGGCGTGTCGGTGGGCGCGGTCTACGTGCTGGCCATGCTGGCGCTGTTCCAGCAGGGCGGCAATCGGTTCTCGTTTTTGAGCTTCGGCGCCAGCAAGGCGAAAGACGCCGAAGGGAAAGCCGCGGCCGTTTCGTGCGCAGCCGGATGCGGAGCCGCCTGCCCCCGCCAGCAGATCGCCTCCGCCGACGAAGCGCGAGGCGACGAATCCGCCTCCGAGCCCGACGGCGACGTGCTCGAGCAGATAGCCTCGTACTACGGGCTGACCCGCCGCGAAGCCGAGGTGCTCCCCTACCTGGCGCGCGGGCGCTCGGCCAAGGTGATCGCCGAGGCGCTGTTCGTGTCCGAGAGCACCGTGCGCACGCACACGCGGCGCATCCTGGAAAAGACCGCCCTGCATTCGAAGCAGGACCTTATCGACCTTATCGAAAAGTACGAGTGATCGCCATGGATACCGTTTTTCGCCCTACCTGGACTGTAGGAGTCATCCGCGTCATCACGCAGGATCAAGAACAGGCTGACGCGCATGGGCTGCTCATCGAGCGTGCGTTTCCTCAGGTGCGCGTCGTGTCGCGCTGCATTCCCGATCAACCCGAGGGCGTGCACGATGCCGCTACGAAGCGCACTGCCGAACCTAAAGTGATTGCGCTTGCCTGTCAGCTGGTCGAACAGGACGCGGACGGCATCATAGTGAGCTGCGCCGACGACCCCGGCGTAGCCGAAGCGCGCGCCATCGTGGGCGTGCCGGTGGTGGGCGCGGGCGAAAGCATGGCCACCGCCGCGGCGCTTCACGAGGGGCCGGTAGGCGTCATCGGCATCACGCCGGACGCGCCGCCCGCGTTCCCGCGCATCTTGGGCGAGCGTCTGTTGGCGAACCTCGTGCCCGACGGCGTTCGCGACACGCGCGATCTGAACACGCCCGCAGGTCAACACGCCGCTATCACGACGGCTCGACGCCTGCGCGAAGAAGGCGCAGCGGTCATCGCGCTCGCCTGCACGGGGTTTTCGACTATCGGCTTGGCGCCGCAGCTCGAACGAGCCGCCGGCATCCCCGTCCTCGACCCGGTGACCTGCGAAGCGCAGGCGCTGTTGGCGCTGCTAGCGTAAGAATCGCGCGCGCCTGACGCACCTCTGACACTCCCCGTCAGCCCTCGGTGACGTCGCCGGACTGATCGAGGCTGATGGGGTCGCCCACGAACGTCGAAGGTACCTTGAACAGCGTCTTGAAGAAGTCCTTCGTGCGCGCGGGGATCTCGCGCAGATCGTACTGGAGCTGCTTGGAGTAGTCATGGTAGTCGCTGGCCACGCCGAGGGAATCGAGGCCAAGACCCTGCGCGGCGTACAGCGCACGATACAGATGATAGGTCTGGGTGGCCACCACGATGCGCTCGGCGCCGAACACGTGCTTCGCACGATACATGCTCTCGTACGTGGAGAAGCCTGCATGGTCGCAGAAGATGTCGTAGCTCGGCACGCCTTGGGAAATGGCGTAATCCTTCATAACCTGCACCTCGTTGTACGACACGGTGCTGTTGTCACCGCTCATGATGAGCTTCGGCGCCACACCTTCCTTGTAGAGCGCGATGCCGTCGTCCAGCCGATCCCGCAAGATGCCCGACGGCGTGCCGTCGGCGAACACGGATGCGCCCAGCACAACGATCGCGTCGGCATCGAAGCCGACCGCCGCTTGCGGCTCGACGATACGATCTTTGGTCGTGGCGATGGTCGCCACGTTCGTCGCCGCGAACACGGCGACGACCACGAGCATGCATCCGAGCATCAAACCCAGCATCGTCTTCAACCATCCATGTTTCTTGCGTCGCGTCATAAGCGTCGATGATAGCAAATCCCGCACCGAACCCGCTACGCATTCCGCGGCCGTCATCGAAACTTGAAGCCGATTACATGAGAATTGCGCGGGTTCGAGGAGACAAGGGAGACAAGGGAACGAGGTTTACGACTCATCGCGGGCTATGAGTCGTAAACCCCGTTCCCTTGTTTCATTCCAAGATGCAGCGATGGCCCGGCGTGGTGCTGCACTTATCGCACGAAACGCAGCGGGGCTTCGCCTGCGGATCGACCCGCCAGCGTCGCGCCAGTCGCGATTCGCAGATAAGCGGCCGACAAAGACCGAAACCCGCTATGCCGCCGGCGCTTTCAACAACAAGGCGCTCCATCGCATCGAGCCGCCGATTGCCTCCGGTAAGGATCAGGGGAATGTCGACCTCGCACGCAAGCCGCTTCGCATAGGGAGCGAAGAACGGCTCTCCATCGAAGTCGCGCACACGGCAGTTCCGCCAGTTCCCGCTCACTTCTATAGCCGACGCGCCGTGAGCCGCCAGCAGCTTCGCCGCTTCAATGCTGTCGTCCTCAGTCAGGCCGCCCTCCACGCCGTCGGAGCTGTTCAGCTTCACGATCAGCGGGAACGTCGCGCCCACTCGCAAGCGCACAGCGTCGACGACCTCGACAAGGAAGCGGGCACGGTTCCGCAGGGCACCGCCGTACTCGTCGCGGCGCCTGTTGAGCAAGGGGCTCAAGAACTGGCTGAGCAGGTAGCCGTGCGCCGCATGCAGCTCGACGCCATCGAATCCGGCAGTTTGAGCACGGGCCGCCGCATCGGCGAATGCTTGGGCGAGCTCATGCAGATCGGCAACCGTGGCCTCCACCGGCACGATGCCGGTCTTCGGGTTGGCGACGGCCGACGGCCCGAGGATGCGCCTGCTGGGCGGCTGGAGCTTCGTCGCCGAGCCGCCGTATACGATCTGCGATACGATAGCCGTCCCATGCGCGTGAGCCATGTCCGTCAATGCCCGGAATTCGGGAACGAACGAGTCGTCGTAGATGCCCAGCATCCGAGGATTCGGCTGTTCGTTTCGCATAACGCGTGCATACCCCACGATGATCGTACCTACCCCGCCATCGGCAAGCTCCTCGTAGATCGCCGTCAGCTCAGGAGTCATATGCCCACCGTCATCGGCTAACGCCTCGTAGGTGGCTGCTCGCACCAGTCGGTTTTTCGCCCGCAACGAGCCTATTTCCATCTCCTCGAACAAAGTTTCCTTCGCCATCGCGCCTCCTTCAAACCGCATCGCAGCGTTACTCGGCGATGCCGAGCAATTCGTACAGCTCTTCGCGGCTGTGCACTCCCAGTTTGCGATAGATTCGACTCGTATGGGCTTTTACCGTACCGCGCGCCACAAACAGGTTCTCCTCGATCTCCGCCGTCGTCCCCTTCCGCGCAAGCAGTTGGAGAACCTCTTCTTCACGCGGGCTGAGACTGCATTCGCGCGAAAGATCGGATACGCGCATGGCCAACAGCCCCGGCGAAAACACGTCGTCCTCTCCAGGATCCCCCTTGAGATTGATGCCCCACTTCGCGGAAAGCCTTTTTTCGGTGAAAAACAGGATTACGAACGCCACCACCACAGATGCAACGATCCCGATATGAAGCATGTTCATGAATTCCCCCGGCAAGTACGACGAGCCAAATGCGAACAAGCTCCATCCTCCAGCTTCCACCAGATAGCGGATGCCACGCTCGATTCCGTTCAACCAGGCGGCAGAAATGCCGAAACGGTACGTGATGTTGCTCAAGACGATCATGATGAAGATGGAAAGCATCGTGTAACCCGCGTCGTAGCAGGTCGCAACCGTTTGCGCATCGAGAGAGAACTGCGGGGCGATCAGCAACAACCCCACCGTCATAAAGGGGAAGGCGAGCTGGTATATCGTGTCGAAGTTGAACCATCTTGACGACGACAATACGCCGAAGATCACAAACGCCGCCGCCAACACAGTCCCGACGACGTTTCCGACCACCAGCGGCTGATCCGGCAACACGCCGAACCCTGTCGCGAAGGTACACACTCCCATAAGGAGAATGGGCTTCCAAGGCACCTCCGAGAGCCCGGCCTTTCCCATGCGCTTGGGCAGATCGACATCCGGCAGACGCTTCATCGATCGCCGAACCCAATCGATGGACGCAAGCGGAAGCATCACGGAAAACACGGCAATATACGCAGGATCCAACCCGCCGAACAGCCATTTCAACGCTTCCCCCAACACGATGGCGCCAGCATAGTACACCGCTACGCGCATAGGATTCAGCGATCCGAAGAATTCGGTCCACATGAGGATGAGCAATCCCAGCCCCGCTCCCGCCAACATGAGGCCGGCGTATTTGAGCGCGGCAACCTGCAGCCAGAAGCACGAGACCACGCAGAGCGCAGAGCCTCCGACCATGCCGATGGCGGTCAACGTCACCAACGCGTTGTTCGACCACAGAGGCGTGATACGTCGGGATAGGAGCACGACTGCAAACGACGCCACGCCTATGGCTCCCTCGAACAGCGCGTAATCGAAGAAATCGATGGTCGGAAACGCCTCATAGCGAAAGAACGTGGCAAGCCATGCACGGTACAACCCCACCCCGAGAAAAGAGACCGGCATAGCCCCCATACGTATAAACATGTCTTTCCAACGCGCGACGAACTCCCTCATGCAGTTCCTCCCCTCCCTGCAATTCCAGCTTCCATCTTACGCTTTCGCCCCGCGATATCGGAGGCGTTTTGCACGGGGTTACATTTTTAAACTCGGGTAGGGTTACACATTGAAACCCGCCGCGGGCTGCAAAGGCATTTTCCCGATGGTATGTTTCCGCTGTCCCGAGCACACAGGTCGGTACTCGACGCTCAACACGGTTGCGATGCCAACCAACCGGGGAGACGGAACAGATAACAGGGAGGATGGACATCATGGCTGAACTTTCACGCAGGCAGTTTCTCACCGGAGCCGCTCTTGCGACCGCAGGAGGAGCCCTTACCCTTGGCGGATGCGCGCCGAAGGGAAGCGCCGCGAAAGCACCTTCCGACGAAGCAAGCGTGGCAACCGTCGGCAGTGGCATGGGCAAGCACGGCTCCATACAGGTGGAAGTGATCACGAAAAACGGCGCCATCGAGCGCATCGACGTGCTCGATTCTCGCGAGTCTGCCGGATTGGGCGATGTCTGCATGGACAAGCTCGGCAAACTCATCGTCGAAGGTCAGACGTTGAACGTCGACGTCGTGAGCGGCGCATCGCTTTCCAGCATGGCCTACCTCACAGCCGTTGCCGAAGCGCTCGACAAAGCCGGAGAGAAATCATCGGAATGGAAGAAGCGCGACAAGGCACTTCAACGGCCCGATAACGACATTCCCACGTCGTACGATGTAGTGATCGTAGGCGCGGGCGGGGCAGGATTCACTGCGGCCATCAGTGCAGCGAACAAAGGCAAGAAGGTGCTGCTCATGGAGAAGCTCGGCGTGTTCGGCGGATCGACCGCGTTGTCGGGCGGAGAAATGGCTGTACCGGGCAACTGGATCCAGAAGAACTCAGGGCTTGAAGACAGTCCCGAACTGCTCGCGGCCGACATGCTGGAAGGAGGAGACCATCGCGGCGATCCCGAGCTGGTCAACGTCATCGCCCGCGGCGTGTACGATGCCGCGCAATGGCTCACGTACGAGGGCGGCGTTTCCTGGGAGCACAACCTGCTGTTTTTCGGCGGCCACACCGTCAAACGCTCCATTATTCCCTCGGGGCACATCGGCAACGCCATGACAACGCGACTGACCACGCGTGCGCGATCCATCGACAACATCACGCTCATCGACAACACGAAAGCCACCGATCTCGCACAAGATTCCGATGGAAAGATCAACGGGATAAAGGCAGTGAACGTCGTCACGGGCGATGAGTACGCTTTCGACTGCAAGGCCGTCGTCTTGTCATGCGGCGGGTTCGGCGCGAACGTCGAAATGCGCGCGAAGGCCAACCCCGAGTTCGGCGAGCAGTTCAACTCGACCGATTCAGTGGGCGCACAGGGGGACGGCCTGACCATGGCTTCGGCCATCGGAGCCGATCTGGTCGACATGGAGCTTATTCAAACCTATCCCATCTGCGACGTCGATACCGGCGCGCTGCTCTACCTGGACGACATGCGTCTCGATGAGCGCACGGTCATGTTCAACAAGGAAGGCAAACGCTTCGTCGAGGAGCTTGGACGTCGCGACGTGCTATCGAAAGCTATCCTCGAGCAAACCGACGAGCGCGCTTACGAAATATGGGATCAAGCCGCCGCCGACGAGACCAAGGTGGTAGATATACATTCAGACGAGTTCGAGAACCTCGCATCGCGCAAGCTATGCGTGAAGGCCGATACGCTCGAGGAGGCATGCGAGCCTTTCGGCATCGATGCAGCCCAGCTTTCGAAAACCATCGAGCAGTGGAACGGATACGTCGACGCAGGATCTGATCCCGACTTCGCCTATCGCGGAACCATGCACAAGGTGGACACCCCGCCGTATTACATCATGGCCTACAAGCCCGCCGTTCATTACACCATGGGTGGCCTACGCATCAACACAAGCGCTGAGGTGCTCGACGTCCAAGGATCCCCTATTCCAGGATTGTATGCGGCTGGCGAAGTAGCCGGTCATAAGATGGGCACGAATCGTTTGGGGTCGACCTCCATGGCAGACATATACACATTCGGTCGCATAGCCGGCGACAACGCCGCCGATTACGTGGCATAGTTCCTCGCCACTCTCGATAGCCCCCTCCAAAACGGAACGGCTCGGAAACCCCAGCCGTTCCTCAATGTCCCAGCCTTATCGTGCGCCCTACTTCGCGACGATGTTCACCAGGCGGCCGGGCACCACGACGACCTTCTTAACGTCCTTGCCCTCGAGCGCCGCTTCGACGGCGGCGAGGCCTACGGCCTTGATGTCGTCCTCGGCAGCGTCCGCCGCTACCATGATCTTCGCTTTCACCTTGCCGTTCACCTGCACAGCCAGCTCGACCTCGTCGGCCTTGGCCTGCTCGGGGTCGAACTCGGGCCACGGCTGCGTGTGCACCGAGCCGTCCTTGCCCAGCACCGCATGCCACAGCTCCTCGGCCCAGTGCGGCGCGAACGGAGCCAGCAGCTTCACCAGCACCTCGGCCACCTCGGCATCGACCGCGCGCGACTCTTCGCAGGCGGCGCGCTGCTCGGGCGAGCGCTTGCGCAGGTAGTCGCTCGCCGCGTTCGTCAGCTCCATGATGGCGGCGAGGGCCGTGTTGAAGTTGTTGCGGTCGAAGTCGTCGACCACCTTGCCCACCACACGATGGCGCTCGCGCAGCAGCTGTTCGAGCGCTTTGATGCCCTCGTCCTCGGACGCGCCCGGCTGGAACAGCGTTTCCTCGTCGGCGGCTCCCATCAGGTCGTTCACAATGCGCCAAGCGCGGTTCATGAACTTGTAGATGCCCGCCAGGCCGCCCTCGTCCCACAGCAGGTCCTTGTCGGGCGGGGCCATGAACAGGATGTACGCGCGCACCGCGTCGGCGCCGTACTCGGCGATCATGTCCTCGGGGGCAATGACGTTGCCCTTCGACTTCGACATGGTCTCGCCGTGCTCGTCCTTCACCATGCCCTGGCACAAGAGGTTCGAGAACGGCTCATCGAACTCAAGCAGCCCCAGGTCGCGCAGCACTTTCGTGTAGAAGCGGCTGTACAGCAGGTGCAGGATGGCATGCTCGATGCCGCCGATGTACTGGTCGACGGGCATCCAGCGGTTCGCCTTCTCGGGCGCGAACGGCAGCTCCTCGTTGTGCGGATCGGTGTAGCGCAGGTAGTACCAGCTGGAGCATGTGAACGTGTCCATCGTGTCCGTCTCGCGCTTCGCCGGGCCGCCGCATACCGGGCACGTCGTGTTCACGAACGCCTCGTGCGTGGCAAGCGTCTCGCCTGCAGCCAGGTCGATGTCCTCGGGCAGGCGCACCGGAAGGTCCTCCTCCGGCACGGGCACGAGACCGCATTCCGGGCAGTGCACGGCCGGGATGGGGTTGCCCCAGTAGCGCTGACGGCTGATCAGCCAATCGCGCAGGCGGAACTGCACGGTCTTCTTGCCCTTGCCCTCGGCCGCGAGGTCGCCGATGATCGCATCGACGGCGGGCGAATGCTTGCCGCCCACCATGCCGGTGTACTTGCCGGACTGCACCAGCACGCCCTCGGCGTCGTAGGCCGCTTCCCAATCGACCGACGTCACGCGGCGCTCCTGCACGCCGTTGAGCTGGGGATACAGCGGATCGTCCTCGCCGAGGATGATGGGGATGATGGGCAGGTCGTACTTGCGCGCGAACTCGAAGTCGCGCTGGTCGCCGCACGGCACGGCCATGACCGCGCCGGTGCCGTAGTCGCTGACGATGTAGTCGGCCACCCATACGGGCACCTTCTCCCCGTTCACCGGGTTCACCATATAGCGGCCGGTGAACGCGCCGTGCTTCTCGCGGTCGCCCTGGGCGCGCTCGACGGCGCTCACCTTGGCGGCGCCTTCCACCACCTCGCGCACGGCGGCTTCGTATTCAGTGCCCTCCACCAGCTCCATAAGACCCTTGTACTCGGGCGCCAGCAGGAAGAACGAGCAGCCGAACAAGGTGTCGGGACGCGTGGTGAACACGGTGATCACGTCGTCGGCCGTCGGCTCGGCCGGAGCCTCGCCGTCGGGCCCGCACAGCACGAAGTCGATCTCGGCGCCTTCGGAGCGGCCGATCCAGTTCGCCTGCATCTGCTTGACGCGCTCGGGCCAACCGTCCAGCTGGTCGAGGTCGTCCAGCAGCTCCTGGGCGTAGTCGGTGATCTTGAAGTACCACTGCGTGAGGTCGCGCTTCTCCACCGCGCCGTGGCAACGCCAGCACTCGCCCTCGGTGACCTGCTCGTTCGCGAGCACCGTCGCGCAGTTCGGGCACCAGTTCACCGGGCTGTTGCGGCGCTCGACCAAACCGCGCTTCCAGAATTGCAGGAAGATCCACTGGCCCCAGCGGTAGTACTCGGGGTCGCACGCCACCACGGTGCGGTCCCAGTCGTACGAGAAGCCCATGCGCTTGAAGCTGGCCTTCTGCGTGTCGATGTTGGCGTAGGTCCATTTGGCCGGATGGCTGTTGCGCTTGATGGCCGCGTTCTCGGCCGGCAGGCCGAACGCGTCCCAACCCATGGGATGCAGCACGTCGAAGCCGCGCATCTTGTAGTAGCGCGCGACGACGTCGCCGATGGTGTAGTTGCGCACGTGTCCCATGTGGATGTCGCCCGAGGGGTACGGGAACATCTCGAGCACGTACTTCTTCGGCTTCGAGGGATCCTCGGTCACCTTGTACAGGTCGGCGTCGTCCCACTCCTTTTGCCAGCGGGGTTCGATCTCGTGCGGGTTGTACGGTTTCATGGTCATTGGTTTTCCTCGTCAGGCCAGCGCCCTCCCGCGCGCGTCCGCGCGAAGGGCCGATTGTTCGCGAATGTTCCTATTATAGTGATATTGTCCGATGCGCGAAATGGCGGCTTTCACATCCACCCGAAAACCGCCGGGATTCGAAAGCTCGATGCACTCCGGCGTGCGCAGCACGACAAGACCTCGTCGTCCATGGTGGTCCGCATTCGTCAGGCGGTTCACGAGAACCTCTCGCAAAGCTTTGCGCGCAGAGGAGTCATCAATTCGAGTCAAAACCGTTTGTTTGATTATTTGAGGTTATGCATGGCTATTTCTGAACGAATACATAGCAATCGTCGGTCGACCGAGCGGGATCGAACGCGTAGCCGAGCGCATCGAAGGCTTGCAGGTCGGCAGGTTCTTCAATGGCGTTCTCGGTACACCAGCGCACCATGGTACCGCGCGCGGCTTTCGCGGCGGTGGAGCGCTGCACGAGGCGATCGCGCGCGTCGACGGTGCCGAACAGGCAGGTGAGCACTCTTGCCCCGCAGCGATCCGCAGAGGGAACGACGGCCTTCGCGTATTCCACCGATGCCAGGTTCACGATGACGTCCGTTTCGGCCGCGAGCACGCGGCTCAGGCTGTCGCCCCAGAACTCGTAGAGATTGCGCGCGCCGTCCACCGCGAGCTTCGCCTGCATTTCCAGGCGGTACGGCGCCACGCCGTCGAGCGGGCGCACCACGCCGTAGAGCCCCGAGAGGATGCGCAGATGCTCCTGCAGGTAATCCAACTGCTCCATCGTCATCACCTGCGGCGCAAGGTTCTGGTACTGGATGCCCTCGTAGGCCAGCACCGCCGGCGTCAACGCGCCGGAGCGCACTTCGAGCGTGCGGAAGCGTTCGAAGTTGAGTTCGGCCAGCGCGTCGCTGCACTGCCACAGCGCCTTCGCCTCGTCGTACGAGAGCGCCCGCACCGCATCGGCCAGACGCGCAGCCCGATCCGCGAACATCGGCAGATCGCGCCATCCAAACGCATCGTCGACCACGTTCATCTTCTTAGCAGGAGAAACGATGAACCTCATATCCCACCTCACCTTGCATCCAGTTTCAGCAACACCGTTGTGCGGTACACGCCATCTTCCTGCACGGTTTCCAACGTGCCGTCGTGACGGTCGGCGAGGGTTTTGAGGATGTTCAGGCCCCAGCCGTGCTCGGGAAGGCGGTCGCCGCGCGAACGGCGCGGAGCGCGACGGGCCTCGCCAGGTTCAGCCGGCGCGCAACTGTTCTCCATCCGCACTGCCAGATAGCCGGCATCCACACGTGCTTTCAGCTTGATGAACCGCGCGCCCTCCGGCACCTTGCCGCATGCGCTGACAGCGTTGTCCAGCAGGTTCGAGAACACCGCGCACAGCTCCACGCTCGGCAGAGAGACATCGTCGGCCAGCGCCAGATCGAGCTCGAGTCGAATGCCTCGCTCCGCACATACGGCAGCCTTCATCGAGACGAGGGCATCGACCACCTGGTGCTCGCACGAGCGCTTGCAGGACGAATCCATGATGCCGACCGCCTTCATCAGCCCCCGCGATGCCTGTTCGGCCTCTTGCCGTTGCAGCAGATCGTCCACCGCCGCTAGCTCGCGTGCGACGTCTTCGCGAACGCGGCGCGCTTCATCGATGTCCGCCGATAAACGCCGCAAATACTGTTCCTGCGCTTGCAACTGCTCTTCCAGCAGACGCACACGCTCGCGGGACAGCTCGCGCTTCTCGGACTCCTCCAACGCTTTGAACAGCACGAGATCGACCGGTCCGCACAGGGCGCCCACGACCGCGACCAGCGCGAACATCCAAAAAGGCAGCTCGTAGGCAATCGCATAATAAAAGAGGAACGCAACGATGCACAGCTGGCTGAACGGGAACAAAAGGTTAATCAAAAGACGCGTCGGGGGCACGCCGCGCAGCCGGCGCGCCAGCACCGCCATAATCGCGCACATCAGCAGCAGCACGCCTACCGCGATGATCATCCGCACGATCATAAGACTGCCTCCTCGCTTCGGCGGGTATCGTTAAGCACCTCGGCCATGCAGGCAAGATGTTCGTGGGCCTCTTGAAAGTTGCCGCGTTCCGACAGGGCAAGCACCACCTGTACGTGGTTGCCCATATCGTGCCGCACCTTCAAGGTATGCTCAATGTCCGAAACGAACTCCCCGCAACGCGCTAGATACCGATCCAGCTGCTCTTCGAGCATCGTCGCACGGACATCGTCGCGCCGCTTTTGGGCGAAGCGACCCATAGCCTCAAACAGCAGCAGATCGACCGCGAAACCGACAAGCGCCAGCACCACGCTTGCGCCGTAATACGTCATCGATTCCTGGATGTAGCCGAGCGGTAAAAGGATCATCACGTTCACCAGAACAAGCTGTTCCAAGGAAAAAAGCACGGGCAGCCATTCGCCCATTCCCCGTTCCTGAGCGCTGCCGAAACGGTTCAGCAGCATGCAGAGCATCGCGAGAAGCGGAACGAGCAGAGCCATATGAGCCGCATGAGTCAGGAAAAAAGCGCCAAGATGCGTTCGAACGGCCTCGTAATCGGCGACCGGCGTGCCGGTCATCGACATCCACAGGGCGCCGCCGGGCAGCTCCGCGAAGAAAAGCACCAGATGCGCCAGCGTCACGACGAGAATCCTGCGCGCGAGGCTTCCCTGCGATAGGAATATGGGAATGAGGGCGAGCGGCACGGAGGCCGCCAATCTGAACTCGACGCTCATGCTTGAACGAAACGAGGAGATAAGCAGCACGAAAACAAGTTCCAGCACCCAGAACAGGGAGAGCCTGCGAATATTGAGCATCTTGGTGAGCGCATAGGCGAACACCAATTGCACGGGAACGACCCCGATGATGTCGAGGAGAGCATCGGGCATACGAGAGTCTCGCCGTCCTACAGCTTGGATTGCACGCGCGAGAAGACAGCTTCGCGCACGAACTTGCGGCGCTTCTGGCTCACGGGCACAACCTGGTTCGACGAGAGCACCACGCTGTCCGCTTTGAGTTCCTTGACGTGATCCATGTTTACCAGGAAGCTCTTATGGCATTGGATGAACGAAGCAGGCAGCTCGGCAGCGAGGTCGGACAACGACGCGTACGCTTCGATCTCCTCGGCTCCCGCATGGATGCGTACTTTGCGCCGATCGCTTTCGATATAGCTGATCCTGCTCGGCTCGACAAGCACTACCCTGCTTCCAAGCCGAACGCTCAGGGGCTTGCTCGAGTCGGCCTCGAGCCGCTCGAGCACGCGGCTCAACGCGTCGTCCAAGTCGTCCTGCGCGAACGGCTTTACCAGAAAATACAGATGCTCTGTGCGGTACACGCTCGTGCAGTATTCGACGAAGCCGGTGACGTAGATCACCTGCGTGCCGCACCCTGCGGGGAAATACCGCTTCACGAGGTCGATGCCGTTCGCGTCTTCCGAGCCCAGCTCGATATCCATCACGAGAACGTCAATGGCCGGTTCCTCCGCAAGACGCGCCGTCAAAGATTCGGCGTCGACAACATGCTCGATGGCGAGCTCGCCGCCACGCGGGGAGCATTCGATCATGCTCCGGATGATCTCGGCTTGGGCGGCATCGTCTTCTACTATTACGACCTGGTACATGGCATCGGCTAACGTCTCTGGTTTGCATGGAGGGGATAAGCGTGCTGCGCTCCACGAGATTATATACGATGAAGCTTTTGCCCCTTCCGGGTTTTTCGGTCACTTCGGCAAATATAATGACCGAAACGATGATATATGATCACGGGCGCGCACATAGTCGCCTCTCTCGGCAAGCGCCATAGCCGCATGAGCCTGGTTTCGCACGTCGTGGCGCATCCTCGCCGTCTGCTCGACCTCCAAGACGAACGCATTGCACTGCGCAAGACACGCATCCAGCTGACCCTGCAACAGCGCGGCTCGCTGATCCTCATGCCGCTTGCGAGCGTAGCGGTCCATCGAAGCGAACAGCATCGCATCCACGACGAAGCACCCGATCGCAAGCACCGACATGCCGTAGAAGAGCACGCTGGAACCCAGGCGGGCATACACCCCTGCAATCAGGGGAACCGTCAGCAGAAGAGCCTGCACGACCGGAAACCAGAGGAACAGCCGCAAATTCATCGATCCCGCAGACTCGCCGCGTTGTAGAGCGAGGCGCAGCGCGGCGAACAGCGCTATCATCAAGACGAGATGGACCGCGTGCATGATCGCGAACTCTCCGAGATGCGCCCGCGTATTGTCGTAATCGATGATGTCGATTCCCGTCATGCCGTACCACAACGCCGTCCCCAGCACTTCGGCGATCATGATTGCCACGTTCATGAGCGCAATGACGAACACTTTTCGCGCAGGACGCTCGTCTGCCATGAGGAAGGGCAGCACGCCTCCCGTGAACACGAGGTAGGCGAAGCGCATCCCTGTTCCCGCATCGCCGCGCGTCAACACTACCACGAGCATGCAGCTTGACATAAGAAGGTAGAATGCGGCCCTGTTGCGCATATGCAGCACGCGGCTCCAGGTGTAGATGATGACCGCTTCCACCGGAGCAGTGCCCAGTACGTCGAGCATCGTGTTCGACAGATGCATACCCTCTAAGCCTCCAGAGAGGCGACAACACAAGGCACGACGAGGGTGCTCATTGTTCGCAGGTGGGCGGCTTTGGCGGATGCATCCGCGATCATCGAAACTCCTTCAACCGGGTCTGTCCCCAGCAGGGTACCACGCCAACAGCGCTATAAACTGATGCCGTAGGTCATATGCATCATGTAGAACGCGAAACGCATCACGAAGATGCCGGCGAACACCAGCGCAGACGCGATGGCGGCCGATGCAACCGAGATGCCGCGCCCGCGCATGAGCGGAAGAGCGTCCACTGCAACCCCGGCTACAGCAAGCAGGAAGAAAACCGTCGCCATCGCGCCATACGTCGGTACAAGCTGTTCTGCGGACACAAGGTAGTTTCTCATCGTAAGTACGCTCATGCCTTGGGCGACGTACACGCCCGCATTCGCTAGGAGAGCTGCGGACGAGAGGGCGAGCAGCATCCCGCCCACCCGGCTTTCTAACGGCGACCACCGCGAGAACCGCAAGCCGAAAAGAGTCAGAACCGGGCCGCCCACCAGCGCGTTCAAGCACAACGCGACGGGAACGAAGGGCGTGTCCCAGGTGACCACCGTCCTGCTGGCGTAGGCGAACGACGGCGAGCCTGTTTATCAGGACCGCATCTCCAAGCAGGCGGCCCGCATCTGCCAGAAGTTCCGCCTGAGCGCACGAGAAGCCGAGGTCATGGAGCACATCGTGCGCGGCAGTGCGCATCGCCGAGGAGCTGGTGATCTCCGAGAACACCGTGCGCATGCATTCGAAGCGCATCTACGCCAAGCTCGACATCCACAAAAAGCAGGACCTCATCGACCTCGTAGACTCGTTCGACCCCGAACCGTGAAGCTAACCGAGAACCGAAAACAGCAATCCGAACGTCCTTTTTAGTGCGCGACGGTTTGCACAGAATCGGCAACGGGCTTCACATCGAACGCGAGACCAAGGCTGTCGAGTATTTTCACAACGGTTTGAAATCGAGGATTCGAGTCGTCGGATAGGGTTCGATACAAGTTCTCTCTATTCAATCCCGTGGAAGCCGCAACCGAAGACATCCCTTCAGCCCTTGCCACGACACCGAGCGCATGCTCAAAATATCCAGGATCCCCGTCTTTGAGAGCCTCGCTGAGGTACTCGGCAATATCGTCAGGCGAAGCAAGATGATCTGCAGCATCCCACGTCCTCGTCTCAAGCATGTCGCTCCCTCCATTCGCTCAAAAGTTCTCGGGCTTTCTTGATATCGGCAGTCTGGGTCGATTTGTCGCCTCATTTAAGAGCCTTTGCTTGTTCGAGGCGTTGCTTGAGATATTCGTAGTGAGCGCTTTCTTCGGCGGTCCATGCTCCGAAGAGGATGCGTTCGAGCGCTTCGCTCGCCGGTTCTTCGTCGTCCGCGCTGGAGAAGAGGCGCTGCTCGCTGCGCGAGTACAGGCCTATATCGTCGAACATGCCCGACTCTTCCAACACCTTCAAATTGCCGACGATGCTCTTGACGATGGAAAGGTGGTGCGCCGGATCGACCGCGCGCGGCTCCGTTCCGGCGATGCGCATCTGCTCGTATCGCAACTGGCAGCTGATGAGCGATATCTCCGGCTTAACCGCCATGAGCGCCAACGATACGCTATACCCGCGATCACGTAGGAGCCGCGCAGTCTTCAGGGGGACTTCGGACGTGCGCAACGTCCCTTCGATAATGAGGTTGTATCCCATAATGGAGAGCGCATCGATAATCGCCTCGACCATCCGACCGGCCCACGCCGCCGTATGTGCAGGCGAGTCGATGCCGTATTGGGCGCAGATCTGTTTATATCGCGGATGAAAAGAACGGTACTCGTCACCGTTAACGACAATCACGTTACCGTTCATCGCATTGCGAAAGACGTTGTGAAGAGTCGTCTTCCCTGCTCCGCTCTGGCCGCCAAGCAAAATAGCTTGAGGCTTATCCGAAGGCGCAAGACACGCACCGACGACCGATGAGCTGACGATCTCCTGTATTCCTTCATAGAGTTCTTCATCCGAGTAACATTCGATGCTCTCCATGCTATGCGGCCTTCGCTTCGCGGCTCTTCGCCAAAAGCTCTATGCATTCGATTTGGCCCTTGATCTCCGATAGCCTCACCTTGTTCAAATGACCTTCGTCGATAATGCGTCGCTTGGCCAACGCCAGCTGCATGAACGCATCCTCGTACACCGCAGCAGAAATCTCGTCCCCTTTTTCCCGTGCGGCGGCACGCAAGCGAGAAACCTCCCCCAGTAACTGAGCAGCCTGTTCGTTCAGCACTTCTTGCTGCAAGGTGATTTCGTACATTTCGTTAATATCCATGATGTCCCCGTCCTCGTCGAAGGTTACCAGAGCGTAGATGATCTGCTCGGCCTTGCCGCGCTGCTCGTGCGACAGCAAATCTCCGTCGCGTTCGAAGCAATCCCGCATGAAGGCCGGGTTGTCGGCTGCGCGAATGAGGTTCGCGTTCGCCTTGCTGGGCGTCTGCCCGTTCTCGTAGCGTACGACGCTCGCCTCACCCAATCCAAGCAAACGAGCGAAACCCTGCTGCGTCAAGCCGTACTTCCTTCGAATGCGCTTGATGTCTTGAGCCGTCAAATCCTTCGACATGAGTCCTCCTATCAATCGTTTGATTGATAGGAGTATATCATATGATTTGTTTTGTATCCGATAGAATATAAAAAAGAAGGGCGCCGCTGCAAACGACGCCCTTCATCTTGCTCGTGCCGATATTGGGTCTCGCTACGCCCAGTCTCTCCGCATGACCTCCCACTTCGCGTCGCGGGCGGCTTCCACCTGGGCGATGTCCTCGTCGGTAAGAGCCTTGAAGCGGCCTTGACGGCGCAGGTAGGCTTCGACGCTGGCGAACTCGCGCGGGTTGCGGTTGAGCTTGAACGCCCCGCCCTCGTACTCGGCGAGGTACCACAGGCCGCAGTCGACGATGTCCTTCGAGATGTCCACCGTCTCGTCCACGCCGCAGCCCCACCCCGTCGGGCACGGGGCCATCACATGGATGTACTTCGTCCCACGGATCGTGGCGGCATGCTCCACCTTGCGGATGAAGTCGTTGAGGTAGCCGATGGACGCCGTGGCCGCATAGGGAATGCCGTGCGCGGCCACGATCTCGAACATGTTCTTCTTCTGCGTCAGGCAGCCGCGCATGTTCGACCCGGCAGGCGTGGTGGTGGTCTTGGCGCCGAACGGCGTGAGCGAGCTTTTCTGGATGCCCGTGTTCATGTACGCCTCGTTGTCGTAGCAGATGTACAGCACGTCGTCGTTGCGGTCGATGGCGCCCGACAGCGCCTGGATGCCGATGTCGGCGGTGCCGCCGTCGCCGGCGAAGCCCACCACCGTGCAATCGTCGGGCTTCTTGCCCTGCGCGCGCAGGCCGGCCTCGATGCCGGTGAGCACGCTGGCCGTGGCTGCGAACGGCGTGATCATCGCGTTGTTGGCGAAACTGAGCTGCGGGAAGTTGAAGCCGACGGCGCTCATGCAACCCGCAGGCAGCGCGCACACCGCGTTCGGCCCCAGCACCTTGAGTGCCGCGCGCACGGCCAACGACCCGCCGCATCCGGCGCACGCCTTGTGGCCGAAGAAGAACTCGTCGTCAGTGATGTTCTTGGCATTGACGGCCATGGCTACCGCCCCCTTTCCGCACCGAGCGCATCCGCCGGAGAATCGATCCCGAGGAACGATACACGCGGCAGCTCGCCCGTCCCCTCGGCCGCCTGCACGAGCATGCGGTACATGCCGTGCACCTGCGTTTCCGATATATCGTCGCCGCCCAGGCCGCCCACGAAGTTGTACGTGGGCACGCCCACGGCCGCCTGCTGCAGCGCTGAGTTCACATTCGTGAACACGGTGCCCTCGGCGCCGAACGACACGTCCTTCTCCAGCACTCCCACAGCCTTCGCGCCGCGCAGCGCCTCGGCGATGAGCGCGCTCGGCATGGGACGCAGGTAGCGGATGCGCAGCATGCCCGCGCGCACGCCCTGGTCGCGCAGCTGCCACACCACCGAGCGCACCAGCCCGGCCGCCGATCCCAGCGTGACCAGTATCACATCGGCATCATCGCAGTCCAGCGTCTCGATCATGCCGGGATACTGCCGACCGAACACCTCGGCGAACCGCTGCTCCACCTGGGTGACCACGGCGGGCGCGTCCAGCATGTCGCGATGCTCCCAGTACTTGAAGTAGCGGTTGTACTCGGGACCGGCCGAGAAGCCGATGTTCACGGGATGCTCGAAGTCGAACCGGTTGCCCGCAGGCTCGTAGGGTGGCAGGAACGCGTCGGCCTCGGCGGGTTCGGGCACGTCAACCGTCTCGTAGGTGTGCGTGAGCGCGAACCCGTCGAGGTTCACCATCACGGGCGTTGCCACCGCAGGGTTCTCGGCCACCGCGTACGCCATGAGCGCCAGGTCGAGCGCCTCCTGGTTGTCTTCGGCGTACACCTGGATCCATCCATGGTCGAGCAGCGCCAGCGAGTCGCGCTGGTCGCCGTAGATGTTCCACGGCAGCGCGGTTGCGCGGTTCGCGTTCATCATCACGATGGGGAACCGTCCGCCCGCCGCGTAGGTCAGGCACTCGGCCATGTACAGCAAACCCTGGCTCGACGTGGCCGTGAACGTGCGCGCACCCGTAGCCGACGCGCCGATGGCGCACGACAGCGCCGAATGCTCGCTTTCAACGTGCACGTACTCGGCGGCCAGCGAGCCGTCCTCGACCATCTCGCTCAGTCGCTCCACCACCACCGTCTGCGGTGTGATGGGATACGCGGAAATCACCTGCGGGCGCGCCAAGCGCACGCCTTCGGCGAACGCTTCGTCGCCGGAAAGGAACCGTTTCATCGGGCATCCGCCTCGCTTTCAAGGATCATCGTGATCGAGTTGAACTTGCACGCCTTCGCGCAGATGCCGCAGCCCTTGCAGAAGTCGAGGTCGATGGCGACGGGAGCCGTGGGCTGCATGGACGTGCGCGCAGGTTCGCCCAGTGAGTCAGCGAGGGTTTCCCCGGTGCCCGAGATCGCGGGGATGGCGGAGGCGAAGCGCGCCCCGCAGGAAGTCCCCTCAGGGGATACTTCGGTACGCGAGCCTTCGGCATCGCCGCGAGATCGGGTGCCGGGGGAAGCCGCAGCGTCGGCCGGTTCCGTCGGCCGGCAAGCCGACGGAACCTTGTACACGGTGCCGTCGGGGCAGTGGAGGTAGCACTGGAGGCAGCCGGTGCACGACGCCGCGTCGATCACGGGGCGCAGGTTGCGCCACCCGGCGTTCTTCACCGTAAGGTAGCCGGCATCGAAGCAGGTGGAGTGCGCGAAATCGGCAGGGTCGAGATTGGCTGACCGAAGAACGGGGATGCGGGACGCGGGACGCGGAGACACGGCGTCGTCGAGGGATCCCGTGCGGGCGGTCAGACTCGAAGCGCTTTCGGCTGGCGTCGCGCGGGAGCCTTCGTCTTCATGCTGCGCGCGCTCAGGATGACCAGGGGCCTCTTCACGCGGCTCCTGGGCTTCGCCCATCGCCTCCCGTGCCGCATCCACGATCGCGATGTTCTTCGCATGCAGCTTCGCCGGCATGTACTGGCGGATGGCTTCCTGCACGTTCTCGACGCTCACCCGATCGCACAGCGCCGACAGCGCGCCGAGGAACACCGTGTTCGGAATCGGTCGGCCCAGAACGGCCGCCGAGATGCCGTCGGCATCGAGCGCCGCGATGCGCTCGTCGTCGAACATACGCACGCTGTTCACCAGCACGACGCCACCGGGCTTCAGCTCGGTTTCCCAGCCCTCGCCCAGCAGCGTATCGTCGAGGTAGATCACGTAGTCGGCCTTCGCCACGGCGCTGCGGTCGCCGATGGGCTCGTCAGACAGCTTCGTGAACGCCCGCATCGGCGCGCCGCGCCGCTCGGGCCCGAACGACGGAAACGCCAAAGCATGCCGACCGTCGTCGAGCGATGCCGCCGCGCCCAGCAGCCGCGCAGCCGTGAAGGCGCCCTGGCCGCCGCGGCCGTGCCATAGTATTTCGATCATGGACTCTCCCCTTCGCATCTTTGCACGTTGGTCATGCAAGTATACCGCTGCGCACGAGCGCGGACGGCTTCGCGCTCGCCCACATGCCGTCAAACTCCCCCAATTGGGCAAAGCACCTCTCACCCCTCGCGCTTTCCGTCTCTTTCCGCATCCACGTGAGCGCGCCATGGATTCGCTAAGCGGAGCGCTTCCGTTTGCTGCTGGTATGAATCTTGGCGTAGCGCCCACATGCGAACTTATAATGCTCCTTGAGAGAGAATGGGCATGCGACGCAGCGAAGGAGCCTGACGCGACATCATGGATCGCATTACGCGCAACGACACCAAACACGGTTCGCACGCAAAACAACCGACGGAGCCCTTGCACGACGACACCGTGATCGATGAAACGCCCGCGCCATCTGACACGACGCCGTTCCTCGGCGCTTCTTCGCGTGAGCGCCAGGCAACCAGCAAGCGGCGTAAGCCCAACTTCATCACGAAAGGCGTCAACCGCTGGTGCAACCGCTTGCTGGGCGCGGTATCCGAGCGCTCGCTTGCCGACCAGGAGGAAGAGTACGCCGCGCACCGCACCACGCGCGACTACGTGTGGAATACGGTGGGCGTGGGCGCATGGGGCATGGTGTTCCCCATTCTCACCGTCGTGGTCACGCAGCTCGTGGGCGTGGAGCAGGCGGGCATGTTCTCGCTCGCGTTCGTCACCGGCACGCTGCTCATGATCCTGGCCAACTACGGCGTGCGCACCTACCAGGTGTCCGACGTGACCGAGGAGCATTCGTTCTCGGATTATCAGATCAACCGGTGGATTACCTGCGCGTTCATGGTGCGCGTCGGCGTGGTGTACTGCACGGTGCGCGGCTACGAGAGCCAGATGTTCACCATCAGCCTGGGCGTGTACCTCTACAAGATGGTAGACGGCCTGGCCGACGTGTACGAGGGGCGGCTGCAACAGGTGGACAAGCTGTATCTGTCGGGCGTGTCGCAGGCGTTCCGCTCCGTCGTGGTGCTCGTGGCGTTCTCGCTGTGCCTGCTGATCACCCGCAACCTGGCCGTGTCGTGCGTGGTCATGGCCGTCGCGGCGTTCGCCACCTTCATCGTGCTCACGTTCCCGCTGGCCATGTTCGAGACGCCAAGGTCGAAACGTTGGAACGTCGGCAGCATCGTCGAGTTGTTCAAACAGTGCTTCCCCCTGTTCATCGCGCTGTTCTTGTACGCATTCATCGACAACATGCCGAAGTTCGTAATGGAAGGCGTACTGAGCTACGACAACCAGCTGTACTTCAACGCGCTGTACTTCCCCGCGCAGGGCATCCTGCTGACCGTCGGGTTCATCTACAAGCCGCTGCTCGTGAAGATGGCGAACGTGTGGGCCGACCCTGCGAAGCGCAAGCGGTTCGACCTGATCATCGTCGTGATCATGGCGGTCATCGTCGCGGTCACCGGCGTCACGGCGCTTGCCATGGCATGGATCGGCATTCCCGTGATGAGCTTCTTGTACGGCGTGGACTTCGAGCAATTCCGCGGGCTATGCTACATCATGCTGGCAGCGGGCGGCGTGACGGCGGCGATCGACTTCCTGTACCAAGTGATCACCGTGCTGCGCCAGCAGCGCTCCGTCACGAAGCTGTACGTGATCACGTTCGGATTCGCGTTGTTCGTGCCCATCCTGCTAGTGAACTTCACCGGGCTGCCCGGTGCCGTGATCGGCTACCTCATCGTGATGTGCATCCTGCTCGTGCTGCTGATCTGGGAATACATGCGCATCCGCATGGCGCTGTCGCACGAAAAGACGGCAACGGCCGAGATGCCCCGGCCAATGCGTCCCAGCGAGGCGCGTGCCGAGCGCGCCCGCCGCGAGCAGGTGCGCGCGAAGTGGGGCGCTCACGGCGCGCCGCCCATCAGCGACGACGCCCTCGACTTGGCCGGCAGGCATCGCGCGCTCGACGAGGACGACGACCCGTTACTTCAGTAGCCTGTCGGTTTCAAGCAGGAATGTGCGGATGTCTTTATGGACGACGGAGGACTTGCACAAGAGTAGCGCGCAGAGCGGTGCACCTCTAATTCGAAGGCGCACCGCCCCAGGTTAGCGCTCAATGCAGAGCGACAGGCGTTTCGTCCTCTCCCTCGACCCACTGCAGCTTCTTGCTGGTAGCCTTGATGACCAAGATCAATCCGATTATGGCGACATTCATGACGATGCACAGCCCGAACACCGCATTGAACGTTCCAGTTGCCGAGTAGACAGCGGTCATGATGGGCATGCCGAACGCCCCGGCGATATAAGCCACGCCGCAGACGATACCGAAGATCCGACCGTAATCGCGAGAGCCGAACACGCTCATGAGCAGGCACGTAAGGCCAGCTCCGGCCACCACGTACATAACGTCGTTCACGCCTGCTCCCAGAATGGCGAGCCACGGTTGGCCAGCTGCGAATATGAGCATCACGAACGACAGGATGCTCACGACTACCCACAGCACCAGGGCTATGAACGAGCCGAGCTTGTCGCATGAGGACCCTACGGCAGGGTTGAGGAAGATATCGAACATGGACGCAGCTGAAACCATGATTCCGCCCGTCATCGCGCCAAGGCCGACCTCCACTGCATATGTTGGGAAAAGCTGGTTCATGCACACGGTGATCTGCACGAGGCAGAGGAACAAGACGCAGGCGATGAACGCGGGCGACTTCACCGCAACCTTGAACGGCACGCCTCGCGTGGCCGCGATTTCCACCCCTGCATCTTGACCGATCGATTCGGCTTCGCTGTAACCGTAGGGAAGCATGCCTTTATCCGCGGGCTTGAACCGGATGATGAACACGATAGACGGTATGACTACGAGGGCCGAGACGGCAGCGAGCACCAGGTACCCGTTCCTCCAACCCACAGATTCGATGACGGCGGTGATGACCGGGCTCATGACGACCATGTACACCGAGTTGACCGTCCAAGCCAAGCCGATGGCGAGGCCCGCCTTCTTCCTGAACCATTGATCGATGACGGCTGACATGCAAAGCCCCGTGGTGAAGGACATGCCGAATCCGATGATGAGCCCCGAAAGCAGGAACAGCCAGACATTCGAGTAAAACGCCATGGCCGCGCCAGCCGCCAGTAGAACCGCTGCCACCGCGACATGGGTCCACCGACCGACCACTTTCGGCAAGATCTTGCCGACGCACATCATGCCGACGGCGACCCCCACCAGCGTTGCCGTGAAATAGTAGGAGAACATGTTGTAGTCGATTCCCAGATCCTCGCAGACCGGCGTCATGAAACAGCCTGCGACGACGCTATAGGAACCGGTTGTGCCCGCCGACATGAGTCCAAGGCCGAGCACCAAGATCCAAGCGAACTTTCCTGAGTTCTTCAGAGCATGCGAGCTTTCCATAAGTATCGTTTCCCTTCAAACGATAGCGTCGAAACCGCTGTTCTGCGCGCCGGCCCTTGCTTGGGACCGCACAGGGACACGGCGCGCAAAACGGCTTCGGCATGCGCTTTTACAATCCCAGCACAGCGGCCATGATCGCCTTGATGGTATGCTGACGGTTTTCCGCCTCGCGGAAGATCACCGAGGCGTTCTTTTCGAAGCACTCGTCGGTGATCTCGAGCCCCTCCTCGATGACCGTGCGCTCAAAATCGTTCGGCGCCTGGGCGAGCAATTTTCGGCCTATCTCGTGCTCCGCGTTGTGCACGGAAGGAAGCTCGTGCATGCAGAACACGTCCCTGTTCCCCGTGCGCTCGCACAATTCGCTTGAAACGCGGTACGGAAGCAGATCGTTCACGTCGCCCATCCAAGAATCGTACGCCTCCGGATCGAGAACCTGATCGCTTACATCAGGGCTGCGATAGCGCCAAACTTCCGTGGTGATGACGTCGACGCCCTCGACAGCGGACGCGTCGGTCGTCACCGTGAACTCGCAATCAGGGCTCCAACGCTTGTAAAGCTCGGCGATCTCGTCGACCCAAGGCTGGCGAAGGCGGTAACGCGGGTTCTCAGGTCCGATCACGCGCAGGTTCATGCCCAGGATGGCGCACAGGCGGCCGTAGAAATACGGCATGCCGGAGCAATTGCCCACGTAGGCCATCGTCTTATGGCGGCTCGAGCCCAAACCGCCCCACTGCTCTTCCATCGTAAGGGCGTCGGCCAGCATCTGCGTCGGATGGTCGTCGAGCGTCAGGGCGTTGATGACGGGAATATCGCAATAATCGGCGATTTCGTACAGGAACTCCTCGCGCAGCTGAGCTCGGATGACCAGCAGATCGTACATGCCGGACAGCACGCGGATCGCGTCCTTCATGCTCTCATCGTAGCCCATATGGGAGTTGGTGAGGTACGTGAAGCCCATGCCCAGATCGTTGCACGACGTCTCGAAGGCGCATCGCGTGCGGGTGGAACTCCACATGAAGTTCGCGACGACGTTCTTGCCGCAGAAATGACGCTGGTCGACGCCCGACTTCTTCTGGGCCTTCAGCTCCCATGACAAATTGATCAGATAGCGGAACTGATCGGGCGTAAGATCGCGTAGGTTCAGGATATCGCGTCCAACAAGGTTGCTGTTCATAGTTTCGAGCCTTTCTGATACTATAGGTTTGCTTTACGTGCAGGTCGCGCGGCTTCTGCCAAGAACACCCGCGCGGCTTGCCTTGTCATACGGGTTCGCGCCCGTCTCATCGCGGCTCGGACGCCGCAACGTTCTTCGTCCAGCAATGCACGCCGCCGCCGGTCATGTTCAGCGCCAAGCTGTCCACCATCACCACCGTGCGATCCGGGAAGCACTCCTCGAGAACCGCTTGGGCGGCTTCGTCCTTCCCCTTGATTGCCGGATCCATCCCCTCATGCCAGTAGCGCTGGCCGATGACCACGCCGTTGCAGATGAGGAAATTGCAGTACCCCGTCGAGGCTATGAGATGGATGGGGCCGCCGGGCCACGGCGTGCCGTCGGCGAAGGCGCCGCCCATCTCCATCACGGGCCCCTCGTACAGCCCGTAGTTCTCGTCGTCCTCGGTCAAGACGTAATCGATGGAGATAGGCACGGGCATGCGCTTGATGGCGAACGGGTTGCCATGGACGTCCGTCGCCTTCGAGAGCACATCGTAGGCGGCTTCGATGCGTCGTTTGTTCTCTGCGCCGATCGCGCTTTCCGCCGCCTCATCGTCGGTCACCTCGGCAAGCACGACGGTGTTCGCATCCACGAAGCGGCACAGCTCGTCGATATGGGCCGCGAAGCTGGAGCCGAGGTACGGCACGCCGTCGCGGTATTCCAACGGCCCCATCCTGAAATCGTCGTCTTCTAGCAAAGGCTGTGGGATCCAGATGATCTTCTCCACGTTGTAGAGTCTCTTGAATTCGGCTTCTACCTGCTCTTTCGTAAGACCCGGATTACGTTTGCGCACTTCCGTGTCCTCGATGCACATCATGACGCCCTGACCGTTGAACTCCCGATCCCCTCCTTCGGACACCACATCGGAATTCACCACGTCGAAGATGCCCAAGGACACCCCCATCTGCACGGCGGCGATGCGCGACTGCACGCAGTACGGGTCGTCGGGCGGCAGCGTGCCGTAGTAGCTCCAATTCGGGTTGATCAGGATTCTGCCGCCTCGATCGTCCACCATAACCGTCGGGCCGTTGTCCCGCACATAGAAGTTCGGATCGGCGAATTGCACGAAGCGGATGTCGGCCGTATCGACCCCCTTCTCCGCCAAGCTCGACTTGGCACGTTCGAGAACGCCTTCCGCACCGCAGTTGATATGGAGCGTCACGCCCCCGAACTCCTGCAGCGCTTTGACGATCTCGGCGCACGACCGGCTGTTGTCGTAGCCCTTCATCTGATACGCGTCGGGAATCCATTCCATGAAAACGTCTGATTGGGGTTCGAATTCCCCTGGATGCCGATAGTTTTCCAACACGGGTTCCTCCTCCGTGCCATGGGAAGCGAACGAGTTCGTCCTCTTCCAACACTTCGCATAGTGTTTACCTACCGGTAAGTAAGTAGTACTATAGCAACTGAAGATCCCTTCGTCAACATGAAAAACAGGAGATGCGCGGCAGCCGGGCGAGCAGGCGAGCAACTATATCCGTCCTGCTCACGTATATGCTATTGTTGTACCAGCCCCTTTTGAAGAAAGGCTTGAGCTGTGAGCGAACCTAGCACTCGAGACAAGATAGTGAGCGCCATGTACGCCTTGGTAGCCGAAAAAGGCTACGACAAGGCATCCATGAACCAGGTATGTGCCGCCGTCGGCGTCTCCAAACCGGCGTTGTACTACTATTTCGCATCGAAAGAAGAGCTGTTCTTGGACATGGTGAAAAGCCTGTATCCGGTGCTCGATCCGGACGATACGGAATTCGCCTCGATCGACGACCGGGGAGAGTACTATTCGTATCTGCATGCGATGGGCCGATCGATCCTCGCAAGCTACCACGGGGACGAAGAGCGCCGACGCGTTCTCGCGGAAATCGACATGCAGGCGACGAGAATACCCGCCGTAGCCCAGCATCAGCAACGGCTCACGAAGACCACGATCGAAGCGTTCGCCGCCGTTTTGAAGCACGGCGCGGACATCGGAGCGCTCCCCCCGCGCTTCGATGTCGAGAACGCGGCGCAATACCTGTACGTCATCACTTCGGGTTTCAGCACGCTCGTGGCGCAGAATGCGGACGTCGACGCTGTCGCCGTGTGGAACAAAGCAGTCGACCTGCTCCTTCTGGACGCGAAGCGGCAATAGCAAACGCCGAGATGCGACGCGCGCTTGTCCTAAAAGGGGCTGTCCCCTTTTAGGACAAGCGCAGGCAAGAGGGTTCACGCGCCGCGAACGAGAGCGCAACCCGCGGATGTTTCACGTGAAACATCCGTTCGCTGTTGCTCGACCTGCGGATCGCAGACGACACGCGCCCCGCAGGAAGTCCCCGCAGGGGATGCTTCGGTACGCGAGCTTGCGGGATCGCGCGAAGATGGGGTGCCAGAGCGGCCCGCAGCGTCGGCTTGTTTAGGCGGCCGGCAGGCCCCCGAAACCCTAGAACCGCGCGTACTTCTCGAGGTTCTTCTTGAGGGTGTCGACGAAGCGCTGGCCGATGTCGCTGAGCGCTTCGCCCTTGCGCACCACGTAGCCCAGGTGCAGCTTCACGTCGGTGTCCAGCGGCACGGTGTTCAGGCCCGCGCCGTCGGAGATGCCCACGAGGATGCCGCTGGTCACGGTGTAGCCGTTCAGCGCCACGATCAGCTCGGACAGCGACGCGCGGTCGGTGCAGGCGATGCTCTTGGCGCGCGGCACGCTGGCCAGCGCTTCCTCGGCGAACGCGACCGGCGAATCCTCGTCCTGCTCGAAATACAGGTACGGGAAATCCTCCATATCCTCCAGCGAGAGACTGGAGGCGTTCACCATCGGGTGGCTCTTCGGCAGCGCCACGCGCGGCGCCGACTGGATGAGCTCGACGAATTCGAGACCCGCGGCATCCAGTGCAGCGTTCACCTCGTCAGCCGTGGCCGAAGTCTGAAACAGCACGCCCAAGTCGCTCTTCCCGCCGGCGACGTCGTCGATGACGCCCTGCGTAGTGCGGTCGCGCAGCGCGTAGGCGTACGCGTCGCCGCCCAGCGCTAGCACGGTGTGGGCGAACGTCTGCACGTTGAACAGGTAGTGCTGCCCGGAAACGGCGAAGGTGGTTTCAACAGTCATAAGTGGTTCCTTTCAGCAAGATCCTTCGACTCCGCGCCTACGGCGCTCCGCTCAGGATGACGGGGGGTTATCGCGTAACGCAGCCACGTTCATCAATGAACCTGGAGGCCTTGTGTTCGGACGACGTGCCCAGCTTGCCTGCATCATACACAATAACCTTGGCAGGACGCACGCCGGTGTGCGCCTTGAGCGCAGCTTCCGTGCGGCTTGCCACCTCGTCGTACGGCTCATCGCTGCCCAGCGAGCGCTCCACGGACACTTCGTACTTGCAGGTGAAGTTCTTCTCGTACACACGGATGGAGTACTCGCCCGTGAGACCGTCCAGACCGCGCACCACGTACTCGATGTCGCTGGGGAACACGTTGACGGCGCCCACGATGAACATCTCGTCCTTGCGGCCGGTCACGTGAATGCGCGCCAGCGTGCGGCCGCATTCGCAGGTGTCAGTGCTCACGTAGCCGATGTCGCCCGTGCGGAAACGGATCATCGGGCGAGCCTTCTTGCACAGCGTCGTGTACACCAGCTCGCCCGTCTCACCCGGAGCCAGCACTTCGCCGGTCGTCGGATCCACCGTCTCCACGAGGATCTGGTCCTCCACGATGTGCAGGCCGTCGTGCGCCTCGCACGCAGCGGCGCAGGCACCGTAGATATCGGACAGGCCGTAGAAGTCGACCACCTTCGCGCCCCAGAGGTTCTCGATGGCCTCGCGCGTGGACTTGATGGAGCCACCCGCCTCGCCGGCCACGATGATGGTGTGGATGTTGAAGTCTTCCTTGGGGTCGAAGCCCTTCTCCTTGGCGATCTCGCCGAGGTGCCACGCGTAGGACGGCGACGTCCAGATGATGGTGGGCTGGTACTGCTTGAGCACGAACAGCAGGCGGTCGGACGGCACGGCACCCACCCAGATGGCCAGCGCGCCCAGGCGCTGCGCGCCGATGACGTCGGGGCCGCCCACGTACAGGGCGAAGTTCAGGCCGTGCACGTAGCGGTCGTTCGGGCGCATGCCCGCCTGCCAGAACAAACGAGCCTCGGTGTCCTGCCATAGGTCGAAGTCCTCCTGCGTGAAGGGGCTGACCGTGGGCACGCCCGTCGAGCCGGACGAGGTGGCCATGAAGATGACCTCTTCCTCGGGCACGGAGCACATCTCACCGAAGAAGCTGCCCACATGCTGCGTCTCGCGTTCCGTCTTCTTGTCGCAGAAGGGGAACTTCGCGATGTCGTCGAGCGATTCGATGTCGCCCGGCTTCACGCCGGCCTCGTCGAACGCGCGCTTGTAGTACACCGTGTTGTCGTATGCGTAGGCCACCATGTCCTTCAGGCGCTCAAGCTGCAGCGCCTCAAGCTCCGGCCGCGGCATGCATTCGATCTCCGGATCATAGTACTTCTGATCGTAGGGGATGTCCTTCGCCATGGTTACTCCTTGTTCGTCATGCGGTTTCGTCGCTGCCAGCGCGTTCGCCCCGCCGAGTTGAGCTTCGGAATGTTTCACGTGAAACATTCGTTCGCTACCAGGACATATGCGCGCAATGCAGCGTATTGCATGAAACCACGAACGCGGCTCAAACACAACCTTTCGGGTCATTCGATGTTTTGATGGTTTGCTATCGATTCAGCAGATAGCTGGGTACAATGAGAGAAAGAACGTAGATCGAACCACCTGACGTCCCAACTCGGAAGGCATCTTCAATGACCTTGCAGCAGCTGCGCTACCTCATCGCCATCGCGGAGTACGGCTCCATCAACGCGGCGGCGCAGAACCTGTACGCGTCGCAGTCGAACCTCTCGACCGCCATCAAGGAGCTTGAGCAGGAGCTGGGCATCACCGTGTTCACGCGCAGCAACCGCGGCGTGACGCTGACGAACGACGGCACCGAGCTTCTAGGCTACGCGCGCCAGGTGATCGAGCAGGCCGACATGCTGGAGATGCGCTACGCCGATAAAGGCTCCACCCACCTGCGGCTGGCCGTGTCCACGCAGCACTACGCGTTCAGCGTGCAGGCGTTCGTGAACGTGGTGGAAGGCTGCAAGGGCGAGGAGTACGAGTTCATCCTGCGCGAAAGCACCACGGCCGAGATCATCGACGACGTGCGCACGTTCCGCAGCGAAGTGGGCATCCTGTACACCGACGACTTCAACCGGCGCGTGCTGCAGAAGGCGTTCGACGACGCCGACGTGGCCTACGCTCCCCTGTTCGACGCGCGCGTGCACGTGTTCGTGGGCGAGCACCACCCGCTGGCGGGCGCCACGCTGCTGCGACCCGACGACCTGGCCGACTACCCGCGCTACTCGTTCGAGCAGGGCACTACGAATTCGTTCTACTATTCCGAAGAGCCGCTCAGCCACCTGCCGCACAAGCGCAACATCCGCATCTCCGACCGCGGCACGCTCACCAACCTGCTGACCAGCTACAACGGATACACCCTGTCCACCGGCGTGCTGTCGGCCGAGATGCACTCGGGCATCGCCAGCATCCCGTTGGACGTGGACGAGACAATGCAGGTGGGCTACATCATGCACAACGAGCGCCGCCCGAGCGACCTGCTGCTGCGCTACATCGACGAGCTGCACGCCATCATCGGCGCCGACCCCACCGTAGAGCCGCACCTTTAGCACAAGTGTTCCACATGAAACTCTTGTTACGCCCCCTCGCGGCCCGTGCGCACGCCCGTCCTCGAAGCCCCGGAGCATCGCAGCTGGGCGCGCTCCCATCGCGACTCGCGTGCGCTCCCGCCCCTCACGGCCCAACGAGCTCGGGCACCCTCGAAGCCCCCATCCCTCTCGGCACGCAAAAAAAACGCCGCCCGTTCGTCCGGGCGGCGTTTCCAGTGCGTGTTCCAAGCAGACAGGTTTAGTGGATGCTGCTGCTCACGTAGGGGGTCTTGTCCTTCAGCACCACGTCGTGGGCGCCGCCCTCGACGATGGACGTGGACGAGACGATGGTCAGCTTCGCCTTCTCCTGCAGCTCGGGGATGGTCAGCGCGCCGCAGTTGCACATCGTGGACTTCACCTTCGACAGCGTGAGGTCGACGTTGTCCTTCAGCGAGCCGGCGTACGGCACGTAGCTGTCGACGCCCTCCTCGAACGACATGCCCTTCTTGTCGCCGCCCAGGTCGTAGCGCTGCCAGTTGCGCGCGCGAGCCGAACCCTCGCCCCAGTACTCCTTCATGTAGGAGCCGTTGATGTTCACCTTGTTCGTGGGGCTCTCGTCGAAACGGGCGAAGTAGCGGCCCAGCATGACGAAGTCGGAGCCCATGGCCAGAGCAAGCGTCAGATGATGATCGTACACGATGCCGCCGTCGGAGCAGATGGGAATGTACACGCCCGTCTCCTCGAAGTACTCGTCGCGTGCCTTCGCCACTTCGATGGTAGCGGTGGCCTGGCCGCGGCCGATGCCCTTCTGCTCACGCGTGATGCAGATGGAGCCGCCGCCGATGCCCACCTTGATGAAGTCGGCGCCCGCATCGGCCAGGAAGCGGAAGCCCTCGGCGTCCACCACGTTGCCCGCGCCCACCTTCACGTCGTCGCCATAGTGCTCGCGGATCCACTCGATGGTGAACTTCTGCCAGTCGGAATAACCCTCGGAGCTGTCGATGCACAGCACGTCGGCACCGGCCTCCACCAGCGCCGGCACGCGCTCGGCGTAGTCGCGCGTGTTGATGCCCGCGCCCACCATGTAGCGCTTGTGCGCGTCCAACATCTCGTTGGGATTCGACTTATGAGAGTCGTAGTCCTTGCGGAACACCAGGTACATGAGGCAATCGTCGTCGTCCACCACGGGCAGGGAGTTCAGCTTGTTGTCCCAGATGATGTCGTTGGCAACCTTGAGGCTGGTGTCGGCCGGAGCCACGATCATCTTCTCGCGCGGGGTCATGAAGTCGGCCACCTTCGCGTCCATGGACATACGGGACAAACGGTAGTCGCGATCGGTGACCACGCCCACCAGCTTGCCGTGCGCCGAACCGTCGGCGGTGACGGGCATGGTGGAGTGACCGTGCTCCTCCTTGAGGGCTACCACGTCGGCCAGCGTCATCTCGGGAGAGAGGTTCGCGTCGCTGGTGACGAAGCCGGCCTTGTAGTCCTTGACGCGAGCGACCATAGCGGCCTGGTCCTCGATGGTCTGGGAGCCGTACACGAACGACAGGCCGCCTTCGGTAGCAAGCGCGATGGCCATGCCGTCGTCGGACACAGCCTGCATGATGGCGGACACCATGGGGATGTTCAACGAGATGGCGGGCTCTTCGCCGCGCTTGAACTTCACGAGCGGCGTCTTCAGGCTGACTTCGGCGGGAATGCACTGGGCCGAAGAATAGCCGGGAACGAGCAGGTACTCGTTAAAGGTTCGGGACGGCTCGTCGAAATAGTATGCCATGACTCCTCCATCTGCGGTCGGTGCGGTGTCGGGGTGCCGCGAAGCGCATATCGCTCCGCCGTGCATCCGTTACTCAGGTGTTACCCGCTATTATAGCCACGGGAGCCCCGCCCACGCGAGCAATCCCCAAGGAATATGGAGAAAAATATGCGCGCGGGGAAAGAGCGGGACGCTCGCGGGATGCGGGGGACGAAGACCGGGGGCGTGCGCCCCCGCGGCCCGCACCCCCGTGCAGGAACGCGCGCGACGAACCGCGCCCTCCTCACACCCGATCGGGCCCCACCCGCTTGAAGTCGTACACGGTATAGCTGACGCCCCACTTGAACTTCTACGGATGGTACGAGGTTTCGAACGCGCACAAGGTGACGCCGGGCACGACCTTCTCCGCCTTGATGTCGTGCACATCGCCGAGTATAGCACCCTTCGAAAGCACCCCGATGAGCGCCTGTCGCGCACGTGCGCCGAACGACGTTCGTCGCGGAAAAGCCGACGCTCGCAGGCCCTCGCCTCACGCACGCCCGCTCGCTACGTCCCTGTCGAACGCCTCCACGTAGGCGCGCACGCAATCGGCCAGCTCCTGGCGCGAGTGCACGTCGAGCTTGGCGTAAATATTGCGCGTGTGGGCCCGGGTAGTGTACAACGAGATGGTCAGCGCATCGGAAATCGACTGCGACCCGTAGCCGCGCGCCAACATGACCAGCACTTCCTTTTCTCGCTCGGTCAGCTGCCGCTCGTCGCCCAGCTGCATGCACAACTGCTTCCAGCGCCCGCGATGCTCTGCGGCTGTCGCGTCCTCGCCCTCCACCGCCGAGACCTCCGACGCATCAGCAGACGCCACGCCCTCATCATCCTCGTCCGGAATAGGCAACAACAGCTTATCCACCTGGCGTTCGGGAAAAACGAAAAACACCGCGATAACCGCCGCGAACAACAGCACGAACACTGCAGTTGCCAACGGCGCATCCTCAATCCCCATGCCGGCGCACCGCGCACCCAACGCGTCTCCCATCGTCACGCCCAACGCGATAATGGCGCGACCGAGCGCCACCACCTGCACCGCACTCGCCTTGGACTGATACACAATGTAGGAGAACATGTACCAGGTAACCACGTCGAACAGCTGAAATGCCACGCCCACCAGCACCACGCCCACCACGGCGCTGCCCGGAAAGAAAAACGTCACGGACAGCGACAAAATAATAACCAGCGCCATGGGATAGAGCAGATGCTCGAAGTTGAGCTCACGTCGCCGCAGCGAGATGAACAGCAGCAGCGCCACCAAGCACACCACCGTGAGCAACGTGGTGATGCTTCCGTCCTCGGCCAACTGCCCGGGCGACACGACAGCCCGATGCATGCCCTTGCCGAAGTTCGCCGCAGCGCTCAAAACGCATACCACCAGCAAGAACAGACCGAACGCCTTCGAGGGCTTCAAGCGCTGGCTCTCCTGCACAACCGGCTTCGCGCGCTGAGCCGAACCTACGACGAAGCACGCCGCAGAAAGCAGCGGCAGCGCCACGAACAGCGCCAAATCGAATGGATCCGGCAGCCCCAGCACCATGAACTGCAGCAAAGCAGCCAACAGCTCGCAATACAGAATGACACGCAAGGCCTGCCGGGGCCGAACCGCGCACAACAGCAATCCCGCGTTGATGCTGAGCGCCGCCGTTCCGATGCCCGTCAGACAGCTTCCCGCAACGAACAGCGCGGTCGACGACACCAGCAGCGAGCCCGCCTGCACCACGCACACGCAGCCCAACGCCGCCAGCGCGCCGGCGCTCGCCAAAAACCAGGGTCGATCGGCCACCTTCGACACCGCCTGGGAAAAGCATGCGCACGCCAGCAACGCCGTTGCATGGCTCAGAGTGGAGTACAAGAACATGTCGGACACGACCGGAGCCGTCTCCTCCGCGCCTTCAACCCACACGGAACTGGAGTAAGCCACGCTGAACCAGGCCACCCAACATGCAAATCCGAAGTATTTGAGCAGCGGCATATCGTCGTCAAGCCGCAACAGCATCTGCGTCCACGGCTTCTTCCCGAGCTCCCGCTCGCACCTGGTTTCCGACACCTGTCCCCCTCCGTCGTGCGCCGCCGCGCTCGCCCCTCGATTTGCGGCTATCCTAGCACAACGTCTCCGCCGCATCATCCATCATGTCCTCGTCCATGTGCACGAACCCACGCGTGAGCTTGGCAACTCCGCGATAGAAACGCGTTTGCGCGCAGCTTTGCAGACAGTCGCAGTACGCGTCAATCCAGTTCAGCAGATGGTCGCGATGAAACTCGCGCTGCGTCCGAAGGGCAGATGCCGCAGCCGCAGTATCGCCCGCATGCAAAGCCCGCGCCTGCTCGCCGGCCTGAGCAGCCATGAACTCGAACTCGAAACTCAGGTGATCTTCCGGGGTGCGCAGTCCCTCGTCCACCGCCACGCGAGCCTCGCAAAAACGGCGATACACGTCGTCGCGCGCCTCCTGCATCAAAAGACCACTCTCTGACGTGAATACGCTCTCGTACGGCGTCGCCCTGCGGTCGTCATACGACCCCGCCGCCAAAATGGCGCCCGCGAAATCGGTTGCCAACTCTTGCCGCGTACCGCCGTCGCGATGCTTCAAATAGGCCGCCATGTCGGCGTACCCCTCCTCCATCAACTCGTCATCCACGCCCGTCGCAGTCAAGTCCTCGTTCGAGAGCGCATCAATGCCCGCCTGGTCAAGTTCCTTGAAATAGAGCGAAGCCAACGTTCGGTAAAACGACGCACGCGTCTCCGCTTCCCGAGCCATGTCCTCATGCGTTTCCCTGTATGCACCCATCGGATCCCCGTCTTTCTCTCGCAAGCACGAATGAACCCAGTGTAAAAACCGAAGGACCGCTCCGGCATCGCGCGTTTCGTTCTATCTTGACCGCGCGTTGCGCACGGCCTAGTCAACGATTGACTAGACGCCCGGCAACCCTGCTGCAAGTTAGAACGCGGATGACGATGCCCTTCGCCTTGCCCAACCGTAGGCTGACTCCATCGAACGGTATCGAACGAGAGGGGGCGCCGTGGCGAATCCATCTGAGGAGTCCATTGCGCGGGTGGTGGAGTGCTTGTTCAACCACCCGCGCCATCGCGAGCTTTTGTATAAGGCGCTTGTCCACTGCCAAACCGAGCGCACGGAGCATGCCGCCGAAGAATTTCTGGCGCGGCAGCCCGAAGCGGCGCAAGCGCTGCAAACGCCGTACACGTTGCTTCGCAACTTGGCGGCTGCCGGGGGAGTCACCGTTATCGCCCACGATGCGCAAGGCCTCGCCCTCGATGAGACGCGCTGCGAACAGCTGCGTGCGGAAGGCCTCGACGACGACGCGCTGGCCGATCTTGTCGCCGAGCGTCGCGTTCTCACCACGCCGGCAGGATGCGCCGCATGCGAGTTGCTGGCCCCCGAGCATCGCACCCTCGCCGCCATCTACAAGGTGCCCGAGCGCCGCGCGACCTTCGTGCGCCTGCTGGACTTCTGCCGCACGCCGCGCAAGCTGGCCGACATCAATCAACTGCTCGCAGACGACCCCGCCCTGGCTCCCAGCCAGCGAACCGCGGGCCAAAAGCTGCACGCCTGTTACTTCATCGACCGCCTGGAAGAAGCAGGCGGCTTGGTGTGGGACGGATCTTGGGTCACTACCGATGCGGGGAAGCGCGCCCTTGCATCGGTCTGACAGGTTGGCGCTATTCCGCCAGCCCATAAAGACGAGTTAGAGAGAGAAAGAAGGAGGGAATATGTCACCAACGAACCTCACCCGACGCAGCTTCATGAAAGCATCGGCCTTAGCCGCCGGCGCTGCTGCACTGGGGTCTGGCGTTGCCACCGTGAACAATCTGGTCGAAAGCGACCAGGCGTACGCGGCTGACGAGGTCAAGCTCGTGCACACGTCGTGCCGCGCCTGCATCTCGAACTGCGGCATCATCGCGCACGTGCAGAACGGCCGCGTCATCAAGCTCGAAGGCGACCCTGCCGACCCCATGTCCGAGGGCCGAGTGTGCCCCAAGGGCCTCTCGGGCATTCAGGCGCTGTATCACCCCAACCGCAACAAGTACCCCATGAAGCGCGTGGGCGAACGTGGCGGCAACCAGTGGGAGCGCATCAGCTGGGAGGAAGCCATCGACACCATCGCCGACGCGCTCATGGACATGAAGGACAAAACCGGCCTCGAAGGTCTCCTCTGCTCCACGGGCGGCGGCGGCAACCCGCAGTTCTTCAGCCCGCCGCGTTTCCGCAACTTCTGGGGCGCGGGCAACGTGTTCGAGCCGGGTTGCGCGCAGTGCTACCTGCCGCGCAACTACACCATGCCGCTGATCAACGGCGTAAGTGACACCTCCATCGCCGACTCCGGCTGCGCCGAGCTGTACAACCCCACCGTGTCCATCGACACCTACGTGATGTGGGGCACCGGCCCGGCTCAGCATGCACCCTCTTCTGCCGGTCGTGCCGTAGTTGAGCTGCGCGCCGCGGGCACCAAGACGGTGGTCATCGACCCGCGCTACACCCCCGACGCTGCCCGCGCCGACGTGTGGTTGCCGGTTCGCCCCGGCACCGACGTTGCCATGATGCTGGGCTGGACGCGCTACATTATCGACAAGAAGCTCTACAACGAGGAGTTCTGCTCCAAGTGGACCAATCTGCCCTTCCTGGTGGACCCGAGCGACCCGGCAGGCGCGCTCTTGCGTGCCAGCAAGGTGTTTGCCGACGTCACCGCCGAGAACGAGGGCTATGTCTACTACGATGAAAAAACCGGCGAGGTAACCAAGGCGTTCGCTCTGGGCCCGGACAACGAGGCTTCCTATAACCCGGCGCTGTTCGGCGCCTACGATGTCACCTTGGCCGACGGCACCGCCATCAAGGCGAAGACTGCCTTCGAGGCCTACAAGGAGCAATCCGACGAGTTCACGATCGACCACGTGGCCGAAGTGTGCATGGTTGATGCAAGCGACTTGGAAGAGGCCATCAAGCTCTACGCCGAGTGCGAGTCGGGCGGCATCAGCCTGGGCGTGGCAACCGACCAATACCCGCAGTCAACGCAGGCTGCCATCGACGCGGCGGCGCTCGACTGCATGATGGGCTACATCGACAAGCCCGGCAGCCCCGCCAACAGCCTCCCGCGCTCGGCGGAGTCCACCGTGTTCCCCACGGGCTTCTTTGGCGATTCGCCTTACCAGTTCCAGACGCCGGAGAACATCCAGAATCGCCTGGGCTACGTGGAGCACAAGGGTCTGGGCGGCTGGATGCACAGCCACATTCCCACCATCTTGAACGCCATCCTCACCGGCGAGCCGTATCAGCCGCACATCTGGATCGAACGCTCGGGCAACAAGATGGCCATGCTCGGCAACGCCGCGTCGTGGGTTGACGCGTTCCCCAAGCTTGACCTCATCGTGCACATGTACATGTATCCCACGTCGTTTTCCACCGAGGCTGCCGATCTCTTGCTGCCGACCGCCGAATGGCTGGAAACCGCGTTCATCCAGGGTCGTTTGTACGCGGTGCTCCTGCGCCAGCCGGTAACGAACCTGTTCGAGTGCATCGACGAGACGTTCATTTGGTCGATGCTGGCCAAAGCGCTTGCCGAGCGCGGCCACGAGGGCATGCAGAAGTCCTTCGACCAGGACGCCTGCGGCCCCGCCCCGGCGTACTGGGATTCCATGGAGGACTACTACGAGTGGGTTGCCTCTAACGTGAACATGACCTGGGACGAGCTGGTTGCGAAGGCGCCGTATAACGCCGTCGAGCCCGAGGAATACTGGAACGCCCCCTACGAGCAGGCTTACCGTGGCCTCTCAAGCGACGGCTCCTCCTACATCGGCTTCGCGGGCTGCGCCGCCCGCGACATCAAGGACAACCCGCTCAAGTGCGGCCCCTACGGCGACACGATGATCTACCTCGGCCGCCACGGCGCCGAAAGCTTCGAGATGCCGGCAGCCTCCGCAGAGTACCTGCCCATGCCCTACTTCCACGATCCGGACGATCGTCTGGAATACGGCAACGACTACCCGCTCGTGCTCACCGAGGGCCGCATCCCCTACTTCCACCACGGCACGCTGCGCAACAACCCCTACATCCGCGAGATCTACCCCGCGCCGGAGGTGTGGATCAGCCCCGAGTACGCCGAGGAGCACGGCATTGCCACCGGCGACTGGGTGAACGTGAAGTCGCCCCGCACCGACGGTTTGGACGTGTTCTCGAACCTCAAGACCGGCCAAGAGCTGACCGCCGAGGGTCAGAGCCTGGTCAAGGACGGCATCTACGGCGTAGCCCACGTCACCGAGGGCATCGCAAAAGGCAGCGCCTACATGGAACGCTTCTGGAACCCCGAGTTCTTGGAAGAGGGCCAGGACCCGCGCAAGAGCTGGACGCTGTGCAACATGAACGTGCTCACCAAGAACACGGGCTACTACAACCCCGAGTTCGGCACGTATACCCTGCGCGGCATCAACGTGAAGGTCGAGAAGGCGTCGCGCCCCGAAGGCGTGTGGCACGAGCCGACCGACTTCGCGCCTTGGTTGCCGCAACCGTCTGAGAACACCGGAGGAGGTGCCGCATAATGTCGCATTACGCTATCGTCGTCGATCTCGACCGTTGCATCGGCTGCCACGGCTGCGAGATCGCCTGCAAAAACGAGAACGAAGTGGAGCTTGGCTCGTTCTGGAACAAAGTGGTGCAGGTGGGCCCGTTCGGAGACTACCCGCATCTGCACCAGTACTTCTTGCCGGTTATGTGCCAGCAGTGCGACGACTCGCCGTGCACGCACGTGTGCCCCACCGGCGCCAGTTATCGCGATGAGAACAACGTCGTGCTGGTCGACAAGGAGAAGTGCATCGGCTGCAAGTACTGCATGATGGCCTGCCCGTACGGCGTGCGTTCATGGAGCCCGTCGGAACACGTGGTGGAGAAGTGCACGCTCTGCGGCCAACTGACCAGCGTGGGCGAAGAGCCCAAGTGCGTGGCGGCGTGCTGTGCGTCGGCTCGCTTCTACGGCGATCTGGACGATCCGAATTCGGACGCCTCCAAAGCGCTTGCCGCCGCAGGCGCCGACTCGGTTCATCGCCTGAAGGACGTGGGCAACGGCCCTCAGACGGCCTACATCCTGTCAGCCAAGTACGCTGAATGGAAAGAGGAGGTGAAGTAATGGACATCCAGTGGTCTCTCGTGCTCTTCACCGCCCTCACGGGCATGGGCGGATGGCTGTTCTTCTTCATCTGCCTGAACGTGTTCGTCCGCAAGACTGACAAGGGCGCGTTCGCCGGCACGGCGACGGCCTTGGCGCTGACCGTCGTAGGAGGCCTGGCTTCGGTCACGCACCTGTCCCATCCCGACCGCATGCTGGGCGCGCTGCAGCATCCTACTTCGGGCATCTTCACCGAAGCCTTGCTGGTGGGTCTGCTGGCCATAGTCATGATCGCGTTTCTGGTCATGCTCCGGCGCGGCATCGACGGCGGAGCCCTCAAAGCAGTGGCTGTCGTCGGCATGGCGCTCGGCGCGCTGATGTCGTTCATGGCGGGGCAAAGCTACCTGATGAGCGCCATTGCCGCCTGGAACACCGAGCTGCTGCCGCTCGGCTACCTGGGCACGGCGGCGGCATCGGGCGCGGCCGCCTACCTCGTGCTCATCGCCGCGCAGAAGGCCGACGAGAATGCTTGCAGCCTCTACGGCCTGATGACGCTGGCGGCCGGCTGCGTGGCGCTGATCACGGTCTTGGCGTACGGCGCGGTCGCAGGCGCATTCGCCGGAGACGCCGCCCCGATGACGATCGCCGCCGCAGCGTTTGGAGGCGTCGCGCCTATCGCGTGCGGCTTCCTTGCCCGGAAGAAGCCGGGCAGCGCCGTGGCGCTTGGAGCCGTCGCGCTGATTGCCGCCCTTATCGGTTCGATTGCTTTCCGTTGCGCTATGTGGGTTATCGGCGCCGGACTGTACGACTTCTTCGGTCTGATCTAAACCGGCCCGTCTCCTCGGTCGCGAGCCGGGGAGACGGGCGATGCCGAAGCGCTGTCCCGATCCCCCTCCCCGACAGCGCTTCGGCATCGGCTCGGTTGACCGCTTGGCCGCTTTGCCGCTGGACGACCGCTATCGTACCCACCCCAAGGAGCTTCGCCATGACCCTGTCGCTTTCTCGCAGATCGCTCGTAGCTGGCAGCGCGCTCGTCGCCGCCAGCTTCGCCGTGGGAAGCGCCGCTTCCGCACTCGACGGCGGCGCAACCTGCCTGCGGCCTCCCAGCGCCGAAGACGAGGAGCGCTTCCGCAGCCTGTGCCTGAAGTGCGATCGCTGCCGGTCGGCGTGTCCGCAGGGATGCGTTCGCACGGGCACGCTCGAGGACGGGCTGCTCAACTGGCGGACGCCCGTGATGGACTTTCACCGTGGGCTGTGCGACTTTTGCGGGCGCTGCGAGCAAACGTGCCCCACCGGCGCCATTCGAGACGTGGACGCGAAAGCGAACCGCATCGGCCTTGCGGTCATCGACCCGCAGCGCTGCATCGCTTGGATTTCGGGAAGTTGCCGCGTGTGCGTGGATGCGTGCCCCTACGAGGCGCTCTCGGCCGACGCGTCGGGGCGGCCCATTGTGGATTCGACCCGCTGCAACGGTTGCGGCATCTGCGAGTACCGCTGCCCCTCGAACACGTACCGGTCGTTTGCCGGCGGCACGCAACGCGGCATCAACGTTGAGAGGAGCGCCTGATGGACGAGCCCAATGAGGTGCTGTCGGAGAAAACCGGAGTCGCCGATTGCACGGAAGCTTCGCGTGAAGCCTCCGCGGACCACGACCGACAGGCAGAAGGCCGGACGCGACGCTTCCCCTTCCGCAAGGCGCGTGGGGCTGCTTTCGCGCTTGCCGTATGCGCAGTCGCCGCTGGCCTGACTTTCCGCATCGGCATCGGCACGCCTTCCGCGTTCGGTATCGAATCCATAGCCGCCATCTGCCCGCTCGGTGCACTTGAAACCATGTTCGGAGCACGCCAGATCATGCTTCAACCCCTGCTGCTGCTTTTGGGTATGGTGCTGGTGATAGCCCTGGTGGGCAAGGCGTTCTGCGCCTGGATGTGCCCCGCCCCCTGGCTAAAGCGACTCTTCAAGCCGGGTAAGCGCAAGGCCGCAGACGGCAGTGTCTCCGCCGCACATCACGCCTGCTCCCACGCTCGCGAAGACGGCCACCGCTGCGCCTCTTGCGCGCTCGCGCCCGTGGGAGGAGGGCGCGACGGCCTGCGCCTGGACACGCGCCATGCCACGCTGCTCGGCGCGCTGGGAGCTTCGGCCGTTTTCGGATTCCCCGTGTTCTGCCTCGTGTGCCCCATTGGGCTCACGTTTGCCACCTTCATAGGAGTGTGGCACTTGTTCCAGTTCAACGAGACGTCGTGGGGGCTAATCATCTTCCCTGCCATCCTCGTGCTGGAGATAGCGTTCTTGCGCAAGTGGTGCGCGAAGATCTGCCCTGTGAGCGCACTCGTGTCCCTGATCTCGGGCTTGAATCGCACCCTGCGGCCGCGCGTGCGCGCCGACGCATGCCTGCGCAGCTCGGGCGTGGATTGCCGCGCCTGCGTGGAAGCCTGCCCCGAGCAAGTGGATCCCCACAGCAAGCGTATCCCCGAATGCTCGAAATGCGGTGCCTGCGTGGAAGCCTGCCCCGCCCAAGCTATCCATATGAAGCTGCGCCCGTAGGAGGAGAACGTCCCTCCCCCGACTCATGCGCGCGCGTAGCGCTCGACGAAGTCGAGAAGCTCCTGCTTGCTGTGCACGTCGAGCTTGCGGTATATGTTCCGCCGATGCGTGATGGCGGTGCCTTCGGAGATGACCAGCTCGCTCTGCACGCGCGCGAGCGTGTTGCCCCGCCCCAGCACCACGAGCACGTCCAACTCGCGCGGCGTGAGCCCCCGGTCGAACGCGATGCGCCGGTACGCATCCTGCAGCGCATCGGGTGCGTCTCCCTCCCCGTGCGCCTCCGATCCGGAGAACGACCGCGGCGCCGGCATCACTTGCGTGATGCGACCGCGCGCGATGAGCTCCACCCGCCGCAGCATCGATCCGCGCAGCACCACGTTCGTCGCGCAAAACAGCACGATGAGCGCGAACGAGGTGACCACGCTCACCTTCACGATGCCGTCGGGAGAGCCGGAAGCCACCGTCTCGAAGTCGGGCGTCATCGTCCACCCGATGGCCACGAGCGCGCCCGCGGCAACGCCCAGGCAGAACGCCGCCGGCCCAAGGCCGCAAGGATCGCACCAAGGCCGAAGCGCCCGATTCACCCGCGATCCCATGACCAGGAGCGACCCCACGAGCGACCCGATCCACAACAGGCAGAACGCCACAGACACGTTGAGCGATATCGGCGTTCCCGGGTTGACCGGGAACAAGGCCAGCAGCGCCACCACGAACGAGAGGTGGAACACCAGCATGAAGTTCTGCTCGCGCTTGGGCAGCCACGCGCACAGCAGGACGAGCAGAAACACGGGAGCAACCAGCAGCAGCACCAGAAACGTATCGTCGGACACGACCGCGAACCGCGCGGAGGCGAATTGGATGAGCGCGAACGTGGTCACCGCCCCCGACGCCGCGAACGCTCCCGCGTAGCGCTTCAGAAACGAGGCCGTTTGCAACGTGAGCAGCCGGGTGACCACCACATCCTGCGCATCGGGCCGCAATGCACGAGGGCGCACGGCAAGCGAGACCACGCCTGCGAGTCCCGCCAGGCTCGCCCCCGAACCACCGCCCGCGAACAGGACGTACAACAGCGCCGACCACGATGCCAGCAGAGCGGCGGCGCACCCCACCATCCCCCGCTCCGACACGCCGGCCACGCTCCGCTCCCACCGAACGATGGCGAGCCCCATCGCGAACCCCGACAGCAGCATCGCCAGCACCTGCAACGCGAGGCTTGCCTCGCCCGCCGCGTACGCCAGCAGGGCGATCACGCTTCCCAGGCTCCCCGCGCTTGCCGCAAGCACGTCCCCCATGCGCGCGTACCCCGTACCGACGCGCTTCGCCAGCCGCAGCGCGGCAAGCGCCGCGCATGCGCACGCGCCGAAGAACAGGGCCGTCGCCAGCAACGGGGCCAGCAGAGCGCCTTGTTCCAACGGATGCGCGATCGCCGCAGCCCACGGCACCCAGAACCACAGCAGCGCCAGTCCTGCAGCGCAGCGGCCCGTGCGCACCGCTCCGCGTTCAACCCGGGCGCCCCGCGCGCCCTCGTCCCCTTGTGCCATATGCCCTCCAAGAACATGCAGCCTGTTTGAAAGCACCTTCATCATAGCTTGCTTCGCAGGGTCCGCACGGCCCACCAACAGGAAATACTCTGAAACAGATGAAGGGTTTTCGCCGCAAATCATATGTCGGAGGGGAGTTCTGCGCCCGCTTCTCCTGCCACCATGGAGCCCGTTGGAATTCACGCCACGGAAAGGAGGAACCATGAAGCTGAACAAAGGGGAAGCGATCGTACGCGCCAACGCAAAATCGGTCGTACTGCTGACCGTCTGCGCGAGCGTGCTCGCCTGCGCCGCGGGGCTGGGGTGCCTGCAGGGCTGCTCACCGCAGGAAGCGGCCTCTCAGGGAGCGGCGCCGAAGGCGGAGGCCGCAAACGGGTCCATCACGCTGACCGAGTGGACGACCGAAACCGATTGCAGCACCTGCCACGCCGACGAAGCGTCCTCGCGGCAAGATGCCGCGTGCACGGCTTCGAAGCACACGAGCCTGCAATGCGCCGACTGCCATACCGACACCGCGACCTTGGCCAAGCAGCATGAGGGCGCCTCGTCAGACGACCGGATGCCATCGAGGTTGAAGCAGACCACGGTTGAAGCATCAGTGTGCCTGAGCTGCCACGATCAAGATGAAATCGCAGCGGAAAGCAGCTCGTGCACCGCGCTCTCCGATGCGCAGGGCACCACCGTCAACCCGCACGAGCTGCCGGAAACCGACACGCACGGCCAGATCGCCTGCACCGACTGCCACAGCATGCACGAGGAGCAGACCGATCTGCAAGGGGACGCCAAAGCGTACTGCATGAGCTGCCACCATGCCGACGTGTTCGAATGCTACACCTGCCATGAGCATAGTTAGGAACCCGCTGCACGTGCAGCGAACCGCACAGGAAAGGGGATCGAGATGAGCTTGACACGACGCGACCTATTCAAGGGGGCGGGAATCGCCGCCGCGAGCGTTGCTGCCGCAGGAGCGCTGGGAGGCTGTGCGCAGAAAGCCTCCGCATCGGACGATTGGATGCCGTCAACCTGGGATTACGAGACGGACGTGCTGGTCATCGGCTACGGCGGCGCGGGCCTGTGGGCCGCCGTCACCGCGAAGGACGAGGGCGAGGCCGACGTGCTCGTGCTTGAGAAAGCTCCCTCGCGCGGAGGCGGGAACTCGTCCATCAACATGGGCGAGTACACCTGGGTCGACGACATCGACGGAGCCGTGCAGTACATCACCGGCTTCTCGAAGGGCCACACGCCTGAAGACATCGCGCGAGCGTGGGCGGAAGAGTGCTACCAGAACATGGATTACTGCGATTACTGGAACATCGACACGGAGCTCAAGAAGGGCACGAACGCCTCGGGCGGCACCTCCAGCTGCGAATATCCCTGGATCGAAGGCGCCGAGGCGATGCACGTTTGCTCGTTCGGTGATCCCACCAAGGGCGGCAACGCAGGCTGGCATACGCTTGACCAAGCACGTTCCGACCTCGGCATCGAAGTCGTTTTCAACTGCCACGACGAGGAGCTCATCCAAAACCCCGACACGAAGGAGATAGTCGGCTGCTACACGCTCATCGGCGACGACGAAGCACCGAAAGCCGTCAAAGCGCGCAAAGGCGTGGTGATGACGCTGGGCGGATTCGAGTTCAACGACGAGCTCAAGAACGAATACTGCAAATGCTACCCCATGAGCGGCTTCTACGGCTGGCCGTTCAACACGGGCGACGGCATCAAGATGGTGCAGAACGTGGGCGCGCAGCTGTGGCATATGAACAACATCATCGGCTCGTACAACGCCTACTTCAAAGACTTCGAGTGGCCGTACGCGTTCACGGTCACGCCGGGCGCGAACAACTACGTGATGCTCGACCGCCTGGGCAAGCGGTGGATCGCCGAGTCCACGTTCTTGAGCCCGCATGTGGGATGGCACGAATTCGAAAAGTTCAACGACTCGACGCTCGCCGACTTCGAGCGCATTCCCACCTGGGTGATCGCCGGCCAAGAAGTCATCGATGCCGGGCCGCTCGGTGCCGTGAAGGGCGGTGTGCTGAACACCCCCGGCGGTTCCACCGCCATCGGCATGGCACTCGAAGACATTCCCAGCGAGTGCGGAGGATTCGAAGGTTGGAGCGTCGACAACCAAACCGAAATCGAAAAGGGCTGGATCATCAAAGCCGACACCCTCGAAGAGCTTTGCACGAAGATGGCCGCCGTCGACAACGCCCCGGACGCCGCATCGGTTCAAGCCACGCTCGAAACGTACAACGCATACTGCGACGAAGGAAACGACCCTGCATTCGATCGAACCGCCGACACGCTCGCGCCCGTCTCGCTCGACGGCCCGTTCTACGCCTGGCCCCTGTACCCCGGCGGCTGCTCCACGCTAGGCGGCCCGAAAAAGAACACCGAAGCGAACGTCGTCGATTGCAACGACCAGCCCATCCCGCGCCTGTACGCCGCCGGATGCTTCGGCAACATGGCCGGCCACACGTACGGCATCTCGGGCGGAAACAACGCCGAGAACATGGTGTGGGGCCGCATCGCAGGACGAAACGCCGCAAGCCTCGAAGCGTGGGACGCCCAAGCCAAGTAGGCCCGCACCACCGTCACCCTCCCCGTGCGCCCCGGCTCCCTCCCTCAGCCGGGGCGCTTTTCGTTTCTAGCGGCTTCTTCCTTGCTGCTCGACGACGCTCATGAGCTCTTGTTTGGAGTGGACACCGGTTTTCGCGTAGACGCGCTTGATGTGGGCCCACGCGGTGTTCTCGGAAATGACCAGCTCTTCGGCGATGAACTTGGCTGTACGGCCGCGTGCCAAGTAGCCCAGTATCTCGCGCTCGCGCGGCGTCAGTTCGAACCGCGCCGCCACCGCGTCGACGCCCGCGCCCAGCGCGTCGTCGACGGTGGGAACGGCATCCGCGCTCGGCGCGCCTTCCCCACCCTCCCCCGCCGCGGCGGAAGACGCGTCCTGCGGATGCGCGCGGCGCAACGCGACCACCAGCACGATGGCCAACGGGTAGATGGCCGCGAACGCGAGCAGCGTCAACAACGACAGCCCGTAATCGGCGCTGAGCGCGCCCAGAACGCCGCCTATGGACAGGCCGATCACCAAGAACAGACCCGAGCCGCCCAGGTACACGCTTGACAGCACATAGCTCGACATGCGCAACGTGCGTGCACGATCGACTATGAACAGCAGGAACACCATGCCGCACACGTCGTAGCACGTGATCATGACGAGACCGGCCAGCCCGCCGAGCGCTTCGCCGAAAAACGGCAGCAACGAGAGGATCGCCAGCATCGCGGGCAGACAACCCTTGTAGACGGCCGTGGGATCGGGATGTCGCATGGTGAGCCCTGCCACCAACGCGGTGATCGCCGTGGCCGCCACCAGCGGCATCCACATGTTCACATCGCCTACGATGCTCTCGGACTGCGAGCCCAGTACCGTGGTGTGCAGGATGCCCACAACGCCCACGAGCACGAACAGGCATAAGAACGCCTGCAGCAACGAGAGGCGATCGCCGCAGTTCGCCGGAAGAAGCTCGTCGCGCTCGGCAAACGAGAGCATGCGCTTGAGTCGCACGAGCAGGCAGGCCGAAACGACCACCGCCACAATGGAGAGCACGCTTGCCGCAAGCGACCCCAAAAGCGGTAGCACCGACACCAGCACGCATTGAACGATCAGCCCACCCACGATTTGGTAGACGCCGTAAGCGGCATCGGGCTCCGCAACGAACGCCTCGAGCCATGCAGCATTGAGCACCGCGAGCGCGAACCCGCACAGCACGCCGTAGAACACGGCCGTCGCCGCGAACGGCAGCCCCGCCATTACGCCGGTAGCGCTCAAAAAGAACCCGACGAGCAACGCGATCACAGCCGGAACTTGCGATAGCGCACCCGGACGAAGCCGTCCTGCGCGCACGAGCGCGATGATCGCAAGCGCCGTCGCAAACGAAATCGCGTTCATCGCGAACATGAAATCAAGCTCGGACACGAATCCGACAGTAGAGGACACCGAGCCCATCGCCGTAATGTAGGCAACCGAAATCGCGGTCTTGCACAGACCGAAACCGAGCGCCCCAAGGGCTATGCCTGCATGCTTGCTTGTCACGCGATTTCCTCCCGAACGCATTGTACCTTGTCTTGCGCGCGGCGACGGGGGCGTCGAATGGAAAACCGTCTGCAGCCTTCATATACGAATGACATTGACCAGGCACGATGCAAAAAATAACCGAAAATGGGCGAGGCGGAAACCGTCCGTTTCGATACATGCACCGATAATCGGGGTCGACTCCGACAACCTCGCCTGGCGATACTCGCGTTGTTCATTTCGGCGAGGCACGGCGATCACGAAGCCACGCCGACCAATCGAGGAGGGAGCAACACTATGGAACTCAATCGCAGGGACTTTCTCAAGGGGTCGCTCGCATTCGGCGGCGTCGCCGCACTGGGCGGTCTAGCGGGATGCGCGACGCCGCAACAGGCGAGCAACGACTCGGCGAAAGACGCCAAACCGGAGAAGAAAAGCGTGCCCGACAGCTTCACCGACGGCAAATGGATAGGCTCGGCTATGGGCCACGACGACGACCTGTTCGTGCAGGTGACCGTCGCGGGCGGCGACATCGCAGGCATCAGCGTGCTGCGCTGCGACGACACCATCGGCATCGGATCCACGGCCGCTCCGATGATGGCAACGAGGATTCTCGAAGCCAAGAACATCGACGTGGACACAGTCACCGGTGCCACCACCACATCGATGGCCGTGCAAAGCGCTGTAGCCGACGCCATCACGAACGCCGGCGGTAATCCGAAGGACTTCCGCCTAGGCGCCGCAACCCCCAGCGGCGGCGCCGCGCAGACCGCCGACGTGGACGTGGCGTTCATGGGCGCCGGCACCGCAGGCCTCGTTGCAGCGACGCGACTGCTGGAAGCCGGGAAAACGGTGGTGCTCTTCGAGAAGCAGGACATTGCCGGCGGCTCCATGCCCATGACGTACTCGGGCGTCGCCGCCGCCGAATCGCAGCTGCAAGCGAACTACGCGCTCGGCAGGGCCGACGACAATCCCATGTACAACAAGCAAGCTATGTTGGCAGTCATGCAGAAGTACCTCGTTCCCGAAAACGACCGCTTCGACGGCGCGATGCCGTACCAAACGGCCATGTACTCGAACTCCGGACAACTGGTGGATTGGATGCACGGCATCGGCGTGGGCTTCTACAGCTTGGGCGTGAACAAGGCGTACGGCGTGACGCCGTATTTGGCTCCCGGCTGCTACATGGGCGGCTGCGGATACGCGAAGGACTACCTGGTCGATCGCATCGGTGCGCTTGGCGGACAGATCGTATACGCGACGAAGGTGACCGAACTCGTGCAGGATGCCGACGGTCGCGTGACCGGGCTCAAAGCTGAAGGGCGTGACGGCTCTACCTGGACCGTCACAGCGAAGGCCGTATGCCTCACGTCGGGAGGGTTCGCGGCCAACCCGGACATGATCAAGGAGCACTACCCTCAGTACGCCGACTTCAAGTTCAATTGCGCACCCGGCTCCACCGGCGATGGCATCGAGCTGGGACAGAAGGCGGGAGGCGCTATCGAGTGCATGGGTCGCGACCTAGGCGCATTCCTGTCCACCACGAACCAGGCCGGATCGAACTTCGAGATCGCCTTCTTGTACCAGACCACGCCAGGCATCCTCGTGAACGCGTCGGGCAAGCAGTTCGGCAATATCATGTCGGATAACCACGGCGTGCTTGGGCGGGCGCTTCTCGATGAAACGAACGGGGGGAAGTTCTTCTACGTCACCGACGAAGCGGGCCGCATCACCACGAACAAGAACGAGCTGTACGCCATGGATACCTACAAATGCCTCGAGCACCGCGGCGACATGGTGCACTACGATTCCGTGGAGGCTGCTGCCGAGGAGCTGGGGCTGACCGACCTCGCTGCCACTCTCGATACGCATAACGCCCACGCGCTCGCCGGCGAGGAAGACGAGTTCGGACGCAAGAAGCTGCCCTACCTCGACACGCATGATGGCGTTTGGGTAGTGTCCTGCATCCCCACGTTCTACCTGACCACGGGCGGTTTGGCCATCGACACCGAAGGACACGTGCTGAGCGACTCGGGCGAAGCCGTCGCCGGACTGTACGCGGCGGGCGACGTATGCGGATCCATCGAGGAGAAGGACGGCCGACCCTACGCGATGGGCTTCGACGCCGCCATGAACTACGGCTACCTCATGGCAGAAACCGTGAAGGGCGAGATCTAAGTTGCACCGAAACCTTTAGACTTCTCCCCGCTCCGCTCGGCCCGCGGCGCCCTCCCTCCGGCGCCGCGGGCCTACCCCAGCCCCAGCCAGGTTTGCACGATGGGTACGTAGCCGGCCACGAACACCGCCAGGATGAGCACGGGCAGCGCGAAGCGCACGTAGCCGCGAGCCCAGCGAGGAAAGCGCGTGCCCTCGCCCGTGTCGGCCTCGCGCAGAAACGCATCCCAACCCCAGCCCCGCTTGGACGTGCAGAACAGCAGGAACACCAGAGCGCCCAGCGGCAGCACGTTGTTCGACATGAGGAAGTCCTCGATGGCCTGGATATTGCCGATACCCGGCACCTCCACGCCCGCCCACACGTTGAAGCCCAGTACGCACGGCAGCGACAACAGCGCCAGCGCGATGCCGTTCACCAGGCAAGCGCGGTTGCGCGACCAGCCCCACTCGTCCATGCTGAAGCTCATGATGTTCTCGAACACCGCCACCACCGTGGACAGCGCGGCGAAGCTCATGAACAGGAAGAACAGCGTGCCCCACAGCTGCCCCACCGGCATCTGGCTGAACACGCTGGGAAGCGTGATGAACACCAGGCCGGGGCCGCTGCCCGGCTCCACCCCGAACGCGAAGCACGCCGGGAAGATGATGAGGCCCGCCATGATGGCCACGAGCGTGTCCAGCCCCGCGACGCGCAGCGCCTCGCCCGTAAGGCGGTAGCGTTTATCGATGTAGCTGCCGAAGATGGACATGGACCCCACGCCCACCGACACCGTGAAGAACGCCTGGCCCATAGCCGCGAACACGGCATCGACGAACGTCCCCCACCCGCCTTCGAACAGCTTCGCGAAATCGGGCATGAGATAGAACGACAGGCCCTCTTCGGCGCCCGGAAGCGTGACCGCGCGCACCACCAGCACGGCAAGGACGGCGAACAGGGCGGCCATCATCGTCTTCGTAATGCGCTCCACGCCGTTGCGCAAGCCGGCCCGCGTCACTAACACGCCTATCAGCACTACGACCAGCATGAACGCGACCATCATAAGCGGGTCGGCCAGAAGCCCGTTGAACACCCCTTCGACGGCGCCGGCGTCCAGGCCCTCGAACGTGCCCGCGCCGCTGAACGCCATGAACGCCAGCATCCATCCGGCAACCGTGGTGTAGAACATCATCAGCAGGTAATTGCCCGCAAGGGCCGCCCACTTGAACCGATGCCATTTCGACCCGGCCGGCTCCAGCTCGTCGAAGCTGCGCGCGACGCCCTTCTGGCTCGCCCGGCCCACCGCGAACTCCATCACGAGAATGGGCAGCGCGAACACCACCAAGAACAGCAAATACAAAAGCACGAATGCCGCGCCCCCGTACTGCCCCACGATGTAAGGGAAGCGCCACACGTTCCCCAGCCCGATGGCGCATCCCGCGCTGATCAGGATGAACCCTAAACGGGATCCGAATTTCTCACGTACCATACGTCCTCGCTTATCGAAAGCGCCCAGACTGAACAGTCCGGACGCGCAAAAAACAATGCGAGCAGTGTAGCGGAAGACGGCAATGAAGCCAATTGGCAGTTCGGCAGCGCACGGTGCACGGCCTGCCCTAACCGTGCACCTGCCCGCCCTTTACCTGCGTAGACGACTTTACCGTTAACCGAGTTATCTGTTTATCAGATGACTGCTGTCCAAAACTACGAATGACCAAACCCCTTGTTTCAATCTAGGCATCCGTTGATAATGCTTTCACCCCACTGAAGAGAGGAGAGCCCGTGCTCATGCGAATGCAATCGCCCCAACCCACGCGCCCTGGTGCCTGCCTTCATCTGCATTCAGTTCTCCCGCTGCCATAAGCGCGCCGAGAGCATTGCATGCGAAGACGGGAAGCCTATGGCTTCTTTTTTTACCCTTAGCACCCCTCATCGAGACAAAGGACCAAACCCATGACTATCCGCACCGCTTCACATGAAACCCCCGCCGGATCGCGCTCGTCGCGAGCCCGCCGCGCCGCCGCAGCCCTTGTCGCCTGCTTGGCCGTCGCCCTGCTCATCCTGCCCGGCTGTACGTCGACCGGCGGCTCCAATGCCGAAACTATCCGAGTCGGCGTGTGCGCAGGACCCTATCAAGACATGTTCGAGCAGGCCATCGAACCCTCTCTGACCGAGCAGGGCTACTCGGTTAAGTACGTCGAATTCTCCGACTACGTGCAGCCGAACAATGCTCTGGCCGACGGCGAGATCGACCTCAACCTGTTCCAGCATGCGACCTATTTGGAGAGCTTCTCCAAACAGCACAACCTCGACCTCGCATCCATCGTCGAGGTGCCCACCGCCGCCATGGGCGTGTTCCTGGGCAAAGCCGGCTCGCTCGATCAACTGCCCCCGAACGCAACCGTCGCCATTCCCAATGACGACACCAACCTGTCGCGAGCGCTGCGCGTGCTGCAGCAGGCGGGCCTCATCACGCTGGATGCCTCCGTCGACCCCGCGAAAGCAGGGGTGAACAACATCGCGGAGAACCCGCGTGGCCTTTCCTTCCAGCAGGTCAACGCTGAAGTGCTGCCCACCGTGCTGGACAGCGTGGACGTCGCGGTGATCAACGGCAACTACGCCATCGGCGCCGGCCTCGACCTTGCCGACGCGGCTTACGTCGAGCAGCTGTCCGAGGGATACTACAACGTCATCGCCGTGCAGGGCGCCGATGCCGACGCCGAATTCGCCCAGGCTGTGAAAGGAATCGTGCAATCCGATGCGTTCAAAAGCGTCATCGACGACCCCGACAACATCTTCGCCGGCTTCGGCAAGCCCAGCTCGTACTAGGCAATCGTCGCAAAGGAAGGTCGTTCCATGATAGAGCTGAAGAACATCCAGGTCGAGTTTTCCCGAGACGGGGCTTCCGCCACCGCGGCCGTCGACGACGTGAGCCTGACCATCCTGGAAGGCGAGGTGTTCGGCATCATCGGGTCGAGCGGTGCCGGCAAGTCGACGCTTGTGCGCACCATCAACCTCCTGCAAAAGCCCACGTCGGGAGATATCGTGATCGACGGCGCATCCATCGTAGGGCAGACCGGCGCCCGTTTGCGCGAAACGCGCTGCGGCATCGGCATGATCTTCCAGCACTTCAACCTATGGAATGCCAAGACCGTCTACGACAACGTTGCCTTTCCTTTGAAGTGCGCCCGTTGGAGCAAGCAGGACATCGAGGAGCGCGTCGTCGAGCTGCTGGAGTTCGTGAACCTGGAGGAGAAGCGCGACGCGTACCCCCAAACGCTGAGCGGCGGACAGAAGCAGCGCGTGGCCATCGCACGCGCACTGGCCGCCAACACGCGCATCCTCCTGTGCGACGAGCCCACCAGCGCGCTCGATCTCGAAACCACAAAATCGGTGCTCGACGTGCTGAAACGCGTGAACCAGCAACTTGGCGTGACCATCGTGGTCATCACCCACGAGCTTGACGTGGTGAAAGGCATCTGCGACCGCATCGCAGTGATGGACGGCGGACGCGTGGTGGAGCAAGGCGAAACCTACGAGGTGTTCTCCAACCCGGAGTCCGAGATGCTGCGAGGCCTGGTGCGGCACTCCCAGAACTTCGCCCTGCCAAGCGGCGCGTTCGAGCAAAACGGCTCTATCATCAAGCTCACCTACGCGGGAGAAAACGCCACCGAACCCGTGCTATTCGATGCAGGGAAGCTGTTCGACGTGCGCCTTTCCATCCTGCACGGCAAGATCGAGTACATCAACGAGAAGCCCTTCGGCATTTTGTACGTGCGAGCCGAGGGCGCCAACGACCAAATCGACCGAGCGACCGCGCATCTGAGAGGGCAGGTCGAGCATCTGGAGGTGTTGAAGCATGCCGGATAACATCAGCGAGATTCTACTCGAGGTGGGCAAAACGCTGGGAGAGACCGCGTTCATGTGCAGCATCGCGCTGGTCATCGCCATCGTGGCTGGCGGCGCGCTGGGCATTTTGCTCTACGCTTCCAGCACGCACCTGTTCATAAACAGCCCCTTGCTCAACAAGGTGCTGGGCGCGACGGTGAACGTGGTGCGCTCCATCCCGTTTTTGATTCTGCTCATCTTCCTGCTGCCGCTGTCGGCCTTGGTAGTGGGCACCAAAATCGGCACCGAGGCGGTGGTGATCCCCTTGGCCGTCGCGGCGGTGGCCTTCTTCGCGCGGCTGAGCGAGGCGTCGTTGGCCGAAGTCGACAAGGGCATGATCGAGGCCGCGTTCGCCAGCGGAGCCGGCAAGCTGAGAACGATGTTCTGCATCGTGCTGCCGGAAGCGCACGTGCCGCTGGTGAAAGACATTACGATCACCGCCATCTCGCTGCTGGGATTCTCGGCCATGGCAGGTCTTGTGGGAGGCGGAGGCCTGGGCGACCTCGCGTATCGCTACGGCTACCAGCGTTACAACATGGGAATCATGATCGCGTGCATCGCGGTGCTGGTGGTGCTGGTTCAGATCATCCAGGCAGCAGGAGACTGGTACGTCAACCGCATCGAGCGGAGACGCTCGTAAGAGCAAGCATAGCGAGACGGGCGGCGGGTGCGCGGACGGAACGGGGGCGGGGGGGG
>NZ_WWRX01000008.1:129373-240812 GCF_009875575.1 Eggerthella sp. BIOML-A4
CCCCGCCCCCGTTCGCGATTCTGATGCTTCGTTGCCCGCAGGGCGTCCCTACGCGTTTTTCAGGAACGCTTCGTAGCCTTTGAAGGCCTCGTAGATGTCGGCTTTGCTGGCGACCTCCCACGGGGAGTGCATCGACAGCACGGCCACGCCCGAGTCGATGACGTCCATACCGTACTTGGCAGGAATATAGGCGATGGTCCCGCCGCCTCCCACGTCGACCTTGCCCAGCTCAGCGGTCTGGAACGACACGCCGGCGTCATCCATGACGCGGCGGATGCGCGCCACGTACTCGGCGTTCGCATCGTTGGAGCCGCTCTTGCCGCGGCTGCCCGTGTACTTGTTGAACACCAGGCCGCGCCCCAAAAACGCGGAGTTCTTCGCCTCGAACGCGCTGGCGTAGGCGGGGTCGAAGCCGGCGGACACGTCGGACGACAGCATGCTTGACGCCGCTAGCGCGCGGCGCAGCGGCAGCGGGCCGCCCTCGCCGGCAAGCTCCATGATCTCGGCCATGGTGTTCTCGAAGAACTGCGATGCCATGCCGGTGGCGCCCACGCTGCCGATCTCCTCCTTGTCCACCAGCACGCACACGGCCGTCTTCTCCGGTGCCTCAGCGAGCGCAAGTTGCGCCACGAGCGACGTGTAGGCGCACACGCGGTCGTCCTGCCCGTAGCCGATCACCATGCTGCGGTCGAATCCCAGGTCGCGGGCGCGTCCAGCGGGCACGACCTCGATCTCGGCCGACAGGAAGTCCTCTTCCTCGATGCCGTACTTCTCAGCCAGCAGCTTAAGCGCGAACGCCTTGACGGGCTCCTTCTCTTCTTCTTTACCAGCAGGAGCCTGGACATCCTCGGTCGGATCGCCGTCCACTGCAGATTCCCCGGGAGCCTCGGCGGCGCCCACCAAGCGAGTTCCGCACGAGCCGGACAGTCCAGCGGACCGTCCGTGCGAGCCAGGACTGCCGAGCGACTGGGTGCCGTCGAGGCTCCCGCCTCCGCAGGTCAAAGGGCGGTTGCCCATGAGGATGTCCAGGTCCTCGCCCTCCACCACCTCGTTGGCCTTCTTCGCCATCTGCTTGCCGGCCAGGTGGACCAGCAGGTCGGTGACGCAGAACACCGGATCGTCCGGGTCGTCGCCCACCTGGACGTCCACCACGGTGCCGTCTTTCTTCGCGATCACGCCGTGCAGCGCCAGCGGCAGCGTGACCCACTGGTAGTTCTTGATGCCGCCGTAATAATGCGTATCGAACAGCGTGAACCCGTTCGACTCGTACAGCGGGTTCTGCTTGAGGTCGAGGCGCGGGCTGTCGATGTGCGCGCCCAGGATGTTGAGCCCCTGCTCCAACGGCTTCTGCCCGAGATGCGCCAGGATGAGCGCCTTGCCGTGCGCCTGCGCCCACACCTTGTCGCCGGCCTTGAGCGTGCGCCCTTCGCGCACCGCCTGGTCAAGCGGCAGGTAGCCGTGCTCTTCCGCCAGCGCGACGGCCGAAGCCGCGCACTCGCGCTCGGTCTTGTTGTCCGAGATGAAGTCGATGTACTCGGCAGCCAGATGCTCCAGCGCCTCGAGGTCGGCTTCGTCGTATTTCTTCCATGCCACGTCGCGTTCCATGTCATGCGTCCTTTCGCCGCCGTTTTCTTATTCCGCCCCATTATCGCCAAGCCCAGCGCCAGCGAAACCCCGAAAGCGCAATCTCCCGCAAATCGTAAGCAAGCGGGCGCGAACCCAAAAGTAACCGTTCGGTAAACTCGGTGAAGATTGCTCTTTCCCAAGAAGGGAAAGCAGGAAAATCAACCATGATTAACGAAGCATCAACCATTGCGTAACACCTGCGTTTCGCCTCCTCGCGAGGAACGCACCGAAAGGCACCCCATGCTGCAACTGCTCAACATCTGCAAGTCGTACACGACGGCCGACTTCACCCAGACCGCGCTCGACAACGTGTCGGTGTCGTTCCGCGACAACGAGTTCGTGGCCATCCTGGGGCCCTCCGGCTCGGGCAAGACCACGCTGCTCAACATCGTGGGCGGCCTCGACCACTACGACTCGGGGAACCTCATCATCGATGGCATCTCCACCGAACAGTATAAAGACAAGGACTGGGACGCCTACCGCAACAACCGCATCGGCTTCGTGTTCCAAAGCTACAACCTCATCCCCCACCAGACGGTGCTGTCCAACGTGGAGCTGGCGCTGACGCTGTCGGGCGTGTCGCGCGCCGAACGCCACGACCGCGCGGTGGCCGCGCTGCAGAAGGTGGGCCTGGGCGATCACGTGAACAAGAAGCCCAGCCAGCTGTCCGGCGGCCAGATGCAGCGCGTCGCCATCGCGCGCGCCCTGATCAACGATCCCGAGATCCTGCTGGCCGACGAGCCCACCGGCGCCCTCGACTCCAAAACCAGTGTCCAGATCATGGACCTGCTCACCGAGATCGCGAACGACCGCCTGGTCATCATGGTCACGCACAACCCCGAGCTGGCCGAAGACTACGCAACGCGCATCGTCACGCTCACCGACGGCGTCATCCGCTCCGACACCGACCCCTACGAGCCCACCGCCGAGGACATGCGCGTGAGCGAGAAGCCCGCGCGCCGCACGAAGATGTCGTTCCTCACGGCGCTTTCGCTGTCGTTCAAGAACCTCATGACGAAGAAGGGCCGCACGCTGATGACGGCGTTCGCGGGCTCTATCGGCATCATCGGCATCGCCGCCATCCTGTCGTTGGCCAACGGCGTGAACAACTATATCAAGTCCGTCGAAGAGGAGACGCTATCGGAGTACCCGCTGCAAATCCAGAGCACCGGCTTCGACATGACCTCCATGATGCTGGGCGCGGCCACCGGGGCAGGCGGCAACACGGGGGAAGCCGAAGGCGACGGCGACCAGGACAAAGTAGGCGTCACCGAGATGGTCACCAACATGTTCTCCAGCATCGGCTCGAACGATCTGGCGTCGCTGAAGGAGTACCTGGACAGCGGTCAGAGCGACATCGACCAGTACACGAACGCCATCGAATACACCTACAACGTGGCTCCGCAGATATACAGCTCCAACACCGATAAGCTTCGCCAGGTGAACCCCGACAAGTCGCTGTCCGCGCTGGGCCTGGGCTCAACGGCATCCTCGAACAGCCTCATGTCCATGTCGATGAGCACCGACGTGTTCTACGAGATGCCCAGCGACCCGAACCTGTACGAGAGCCAGTACGACGTGAAAGCAGGACACTGGCCCGAGAACCACAACGAGGTGGTGCTCGTGCTCACAGGCAACGGCAACATCAGCGATTTCATGCTGTACACGCTGGGTCTGCGCGACGCCAACGAGTTCGACGACATGGTTAAGAAGTTCGCGGCCGAAGAAGAGGTGACCGCGCCCGACAACATCGAGCAGCCCACCTACGACGACATCCTGGGCATCACGTTCAAGCTGGTGCAGGCCACGGACTACTACGTGCACGACGACGAGTTCAACGTGTGGAAAGACAAGACGGACGACACCGACTACATGCGCAACCTGGTGAACAACGGCGAGGACGTGAAGATCGTCGGCATCGTGCAGCCGCGCGAAGACGCCACCGCCACCATGCTGAGCTCGGGCATCAACTACCCCTCCACGCTGACCGACTACGTGATCGAGCAGGCCGCCAGCAGCACCATCGTGAAGGACCAGCTGGCCCATCCCGACACCAACGTGTTCACCGACAAGCCGTTCGGCGAGGAAGACGACGGCGAGGGCTTCGATATGCAGTCGCTGTTCACCATCGACGGCGATGCCATCCAGGCGGCGTTCAAGTTCGACGAGAGCGCGCTGACCAGCGGATTGTCAGGCATGTCGCTGGACCTGTCGGGGCTGTCGCTGGACATGGGATCGTTGCCGGCGTTCGACGGCTCGTCCATCGCCATCGATCCCAGCAGCATCGACATGAGCAACCTGGTCGATTTCAGCGACATCAAGCTGGACCTGGGCGATGTGCAGCCGACCATGGATTCGGCGAAGATGCAGGCGGCCATGGAAGACATCATGGCAGGGTTCAACCCGTGGTACGCGAACTGGGCGCAGGAACAGGTCGCGCAAGGTAAGGTTCCCACCATGGAAGACGGAGCGAAAGCCTACCTCGAAAGCGAGGAGGTCCAGAAGAAGATCGCCGATGCCATCATGGGATCCATCGACATGAAGCAGGCCACCGAAGCCCTGCAAACCCAGCTGCAGCAGCAGCTGTCGGCAAAGATGCAGCAAGCCGTCCCCGCCATGGCGCAGGCGCTTGAGAGCCAGCTGCAGGCGTCCATCACCACGGCCATGAGCTCGTACATGCAAAACGTGCTGGGCGCGTACATGCAGCAGATGCAGACCGCGCTGGAAACGCAGGTGTCCGCTGCCATGCAGCAGTCCATGAACCAGATCGCCGCGAACATGTCTAACGCCATGAGCATCGATGAGTCGGCCTTCGCCAACGCGTTCCAGATGAACATGGACGAGAACGACCTCACCGAGCTCATGATGTCGATGATGGGCAAGGAGGACGCCTCCTACGACAACAACCTGAAGAAGCTGGGCTACGCCGACTTCAACAAGCCGAGCGGCATCGACATCTACCCCATCGACTTCGAGAGCAAAGAGAAGGTCATCGGCATCCTCGACGCCTACAACGACCGCATGACCGCCGACGGCGAAGACGACAAGGTGATCACCTACACCGACTTCGTGGGCACGCTCATGGCCTCGGTCACCGACATCGTGAACATGATCAGCTACGTGCTGGTGGCGTTCGTGGCCATCTCGCTGGTGGTGTCGTCCATCATGATCGGCGTCATCACCTACATTTCGGTGCTGGAACGCAAGAAGGAGATCGGCATCCTGCGCTCCATCGGCGCCAGCAAGGGCGACATCAGCCGCGTGTTCAACGCCGAGACCATCATCGTGGGCTTCACGGCCGGCGTCATCGGCATCGGCCTGACCATGCTGGCCTGCATACCCGCCAACGCCATCGTCTACTCGCTGTTCGACGTGGCGAACGTGGCCTCGCTGCCGTGGCAGGCCGCCGTCATCCTGGTGGCCATCAGCGTGTTCCTCACGTTCCTGGCCGGCCTCATCCCCTCCAGCGCCGCCAGCAGGAAAGACCCGGTGGAAGCGCTGAGAAGCGAGTAAGCGAAGCTGCACCGCACAAGCCCGAGCAAACCGAAGAGGCGCTCCTGTTTTGCAAGAGCGCCTCTTTTCCTCGCCAAGACGAGAGGGGCGGCGTCTTCCATCGCCCCTCTCGCTTGCCGCGGACGCTTTTGTGGACGTTTCGCGAAATACCCGACGGCCATCGATTACCCCCTTGCGTCTCGTTCGGCTTCGGAGTATTCTACTTATTGAGATTAATTCTCAATAAGAGTGCACAGACGAAAACGTAAGACGAGAAGGAGTATCACCCATGAAGGTACGTTCCGAGATCCCCACCGCCGAGAACACCACGAACATGGACGGCTTCGGCACCTGCGAAGTCGGCACCACGCTCGAGAACCTGAAGGCCGCCATCGGCGGCGAGACCGGCGCTTCCGCCAAGTACGCCGCGTTCGCCCAGGCTGCCAAGGAGCAGGGCTACGAGCAGATCGCTCGCCTGTTCGAGGCAACGTCCGCTGCCGAGCAGATCCACATCGGCCTCGAGTACGCGCTCGTCGCCGAGATGGAGCCGGGCTTCGAGAAGCCGGCCGCCCCTGAGGCCGAGGGCATCCAGACCGACCTGAACCTCATCATGGGCGCTCAGGGCGAGATCTTCGAGACGTCCGACATGTACCCGGCCTTCATCAAGAAGGCTCAGGAAGAGGGCAACACGAAGGCCGTGCAGGTGTTCACCCGCGCCAAGCTGGCCGAGTCCGTGCACGCCGAGCGCTACCTGGCGGCGTACAACGACATCGACGCTCCCGACGACGACAAGTTCTACCTGTGCCCCATCTGCGGTTACATCCACAAGGGCGAGAACTTCGAGAAGTGCCCCATCTGCTTCTGCCCGAAGGCCTCCTTCCGCGCGTTCTAAACCGTCGCACCCAGCTTTTCCATCTGCCAGAAACGGCCGCCCTCGGGCGGCCGTTTCCACGTCTGCGACCTGCATCTTCACCGAATGTTTCACGTGAAACATTCGTTCGCACATTGCGCGGGAGCAGGTTGCGCTATCATAAGGGCTTCGGACGAAAGAAGGCTCTTATGGATCAGCAGCAGGCGACCATCTCCCCCACCATCGACGGCATCCTCGCGCACAACCGCGCGTTCGTGGAGCGCCGCGACTTCGAACGTTACACCACCGACAAGTACCCCGACAAGAAGCTGGCCATCGTCTCGTGCATGGACACGCGCCTCACCGCGCTGCTGCTGGCGGCGCTGGGGTTGAAGAACGGCGACGCGAAAATCATCAAGGTGGCCGGCGCCGAGGTGGCCCACCCCTTCGGCAGCGTCATGCGCTCGCTGCTGATCGCAGTATGCGAGCTGGGCGTGGAGGACATCATGATCGTGGCGCACACGAACTGCGGCGCACAGCACATGAGCGGCAAGGAGATGGTAGCGAACATGGAGCGCCTCGGCGTATCGGCCGAGCGCATCGAGTTCGCGCGGCACTGCGGCATCGACTTCGACAAATGGCTGGCCGGCTTCGGCGACACCGAGGAAGCCGTGCGCAAAAGCGTCGACATGGTGGCGAACCACCCCGTCATGCCGCCCCACGTGCGCGTGATCGGATTCATCATGGACTCCGACACCGGTGAGCTTTCGGTGATCTGCTAAGCAGGCGACGTCGTCCAGACTCACCGTCGTCCTTGCTTTTCATTTGACCGTCATTTGCTTTTCTGGGCCCGCGAACTTCGGCCTTCGCTACCCCTTCGGGGTTTTCAGGGAGTCGGCCATGTTCTTCAGGGCGGCGTCGCTGAAGCCTTCGCTTTAGGCGCTCGGGATGACCACGGTGCCGCCGGAACCCTTCACGCTCTCGTACAAGAGGTGCATCGTGCGCAGGCGCAGGGCCACCTCGTTCTGCTCGTACACGTGCGCCGCGTCCACGACGCATGGACGAGACGTCCTTCTCCACCTCGGCCAGCACCTGCGGGCGTTCTTCTCGCGCTCGGCCTGGGCCTCGGTGGACATGACCTCTTGCAGCTCCCGCGATGCACAACAGGTCCACCGGCAGCGCGCGCACCAGCCGCTTCGTCGCCGTGACGAACGCTTCGACGGCCAAGGGAACCAACAGCCCCAAGCCCTCATGCAAAGCGACACCGCCAAGCACGCCGCTTCGGTCGCCTTGCGCGCCCCTGCACGCATTGTCGCCCGAAAGCCGCGGAATCGCGCCTGAAAACGAGGCCTTCGGGCGACAATGCGCATGGAATGCACCGGGCTTTCGCCTTACGCGCCCTCGCCCGCTTCGAACACGGTCTGCCCGTCCAACGACGCGATGCGCACGCCCAGCACGCGCCCGTCGTCCACTAGCATGCGGCCCGTGCACTTCGGAAACCCGCCGCGAGGCCGGAACGGCGCGCCGGGGCAGACGACGTACGATGCCGGACGCGCCTCGGGTCCGTACACCAGCTCGGGCACATGCGTGTGCCCGTGGACGCACACCTGCGGGATGGGATCGCCCGCCGCCAGACCCGCGCAGCCGTTGAACCCGATCTGCACGTCGCGCGGATAGTGCGCCACGAGGAAGCGCACGCCGTCGATCACCGGATGCGCGAAACGGCTCACGCGCGAGCCGTACTCGTCGAAGTCGTTGTTGCCCAGCACCGCCGTGGTCGGCGCCAACGCCTCGAGCGCATGCAGAATCTCGGGGCCGCCGATGTCGCCCGCATGGATGATATGGTCGACGTCCGCCATGGCCGCGAGCGCCTCGTCGGGCAACTGTCCATGCGTGTCGGATATGAGGCCGATAACGGTCATGACGAGCTCCTTCTTTGCATCAACCGATCGAATGGCAAGTATAGATCATACGCCGGCCTTCACGCGACCCATTAAACCATTGCCAAACTGCAAGCGGACGCCCGAAAAAGAGGGCGCGCCCGGATTGCGCGCCCTCCGATAAGCCCTCTTACGAGACCTGGAACAACAGCGTCGCCGCAAGCGGCGAAACCATGCCGTCTGCAGTTTTGGCACGCACCGTCATACGATAGTCTCCTGCATCCTCGAACGAAGTGGAGAACTGCCAATTCACCCATTTGTCCGCGGTTGCTCCCTCGGTCGCGCACGACGTCCAAGTAGCGCCGCCGTCGAACGAAAACTCGATAGCCTCGATCGGGCTTCCCAGATCGTCGGCAACGCCCTCGAACGTGATCTCGTCGCCTGCGACGAACGTGCATCCGTCGGCGTAGTTCATGATGTTGATCTTGTTGCGGTAGCACGGATCAACCTGCTGCACATCGGGTTCGGCGTCTTCGCGCGTCAGCTCGATGTCGGTGATGTTGCGCGTGAAGTACCGCGCTACCGTCTCGGGCATCCACAGCTGCATGCTGGAACCGTCCGTCGCCGACGCAAGCTCCTGGCCGTTCACCTGGTAGACGAGCATCGCATCATGCTCCAAAGCGTAGCGCAGCGGCAAAGGCTGGCCGAACCCGTCGGCGCCGTACGCCGTCACGGTGTTCACGCCTTCCTCCAAATCGGCCATTTCCACGATGGACGCCAGCGGCACGCCGAGCACCGCAGCCTGTCCGAACGGAGAGCCGGTAGCGCACGAGCACGCCATGAGCGCCTCCTCGCTGGCATCTTCGGACAACTCGCTTACATCCACCGTGAAGTTCTTCTTGATATGACCCCCTACGTTCACGTAGAAATTGGCCACGCCGCCCGTCTGCGCTTCGAACTCGACCGCAGGTTTAGAGCACATCGAGGTCAAAGCAGCACCGAATACGTTGAACAGCTCGTCGTTCGGGGTCGTTCCCAATTGGTTGAATACAAAGCTTCCCTGCACGTTCGGCACCCGTACGTACGAGCCGTCGTCGACATTCACCCACGAAGCCTCAACCACGTTCTCGTTGAACGAGTGCGTCGTCCCGCTCGCCGCATCGGATGCATCGGCACTGTTCGGATTCAAAGCGTTCAGCGCCAAGCCCGACCCGGTGAGCAGCAGCGCAGCTCCGGCAACACCGGCGAACATTCGGGTATTTCGTTGCGTCATGTCTATCATCCTCGCTTACTGCTGATCGCCGGAAGCATCGCCGTCGGCCATGGCCGGATCGACGATCTTCCCTATCTCGGTGATCTCGTCTTCGGACGGCATCTCGTCCTTCGCGTTCACCAGCACCTCGTGGTTGCGGTAGCTCACTTCGCCGTCGACGTCCGTGCCGCGCACGCTCAGCACGTACGCTCCTTCTTTCTCGGGCGTGAACGTGAAGCTCCACCACAGCCACTTCGCCGGATCGACGTCTCCCACGTCGAACGACGTCCACGTCTCGCCGCCGTCCATGGAGAACTCCACCGTCTTCATGGGATGGTCGAACGCGTCGGCATAACCGTTGAACGTGAACGGCTTGCCGTTCTGGATGATGAGACCTTCGGGCACGCCGCACACCGTCACGTTGGGACGGTTCACATGGGCATCCTCTTGGTTGACCTGGCCGCACACACGCTCTTTCATGACATCGGACGACACGTGGTAGCCGTTGATCTGCTTCGAGAAGATCTGGGCATCGTAGGTCTCCTGCCAATGCATGACCGGGAAGCCGTGACGTGCGCTGAGGTATTCGCCATCGATCTTGTACACCAGATACCCTTTGTCCAAGACCGAGAGGTCGAACCCGCTGCGCGAAGACCCGTCTGCGCGAATGACGCGCACGCTGTTGGTGTCTTCGGTGTAGCCGCCAGCCTTCTCGATGAGCCAGCTGACCGGGATACCGGTGATCTCGGCCTGGCCGATTCCGCCGCCGCCGATCGGATTCAGCTCGCACACCATCTTCGAGGGCTTCGTGACCACCACGCCAGCGGCTTCAGCTTCGGCCACCAGCTCGGGCAGCTTCTTCGTGTAGGGCGCGTTCACGTTCCCGTCGACCGTGAACTCCCACTCGTCGAACATGCTCTGGGGCAGGTCGATGTCAAGCCCGTTAGGCCCGCATGCGTAACGCATATGGTCGTAATAGCCGTGAACGAAGTCGTAGCTGTACAGCTCGTCTTGCGTCTGCACCTTGTCCTGGGTGGATGCGAACTCGCCCTGCACGTTTTCAACCTTGTTGATGCCTTGCAGCGCCTCATGCTTCACGTTGTCCCACAGCTGCATGCCGTTGCCATCCGCAGTCGCGTCGTGACACGATTGACACGTGCCGTTCGAGCCCTCGGCGAACTTGTTCCCGCTGCGCTCGTTGTAGTGGATGGCATGTATGAGACGGCCGAAATCGTCGCCGTTGTCACGATGGCACGAGATGCACTGGTTCACGTCGCTGTACGTCTCGAGCGCTTTGTTGTCGATCGTGGCATGCTTGTACTCCATGTTCTCGATCATCGCATTCATATCAGCATGGCACGAATTGCACCCTCGGTTGTCCGCGTCGAGGTAGTACGTGTTGTACGAAATGGTCCAGCTTTGCTGCATCCAATGGGGGCACTCGTACTCGGTCGGGGTACGCTGAACCAGCTGCCCATTCGAATATCGGATGATCTCGGGCGCGTACTCCTCGGCGATCTTGTCCCACTTGTCGTAATTCTCGACGATATACTCTTTGCCGGGATACTGAACATCGCCGTCCGGCTCCCCTCCGCGCACTATTTCGTCTGCAGTCGACGCAGAATCGGCCGCAAGCGCCGGACCGACCACGCAACAAGCTGCAGTCATCGCCAACACCCCCGCCATTCCAAGCGCGGCCTTCAGTCGCATGTTTCTCATGATCTCTCCTCCATCCTCTCTTGTCGTGCGTGCGGCAGTTCCGCCTTATCGCTTGCCCCTCCTTCCAACCTGGAACAGGCGCGCACGCCGCACACCCGGAAGATGGTAGAAGCACGGGATGTCCACCGCCATCGACGTATCCGGGTGAATATGACGAAGGGCTCGAACGGGTATCCCCCGGTTTGGTTGATAGAGGCGCGCCGGGTTTTCGCCTATCGTGAGAATCGTATATAATGGCCAGCTGTTCAGAGGACTTTCGAATATCTGCTCGCAACCGCGCCGGGAAGAGAAACAGGGGGATCGATCATGGAAACACCCGCCGGCGTGCGCGTCAACCGCAGCGCAGTTCTTGCCTCCTTGGGACTAAGCACGAACCTGCTCTGGTGCACGCTGGCCGGGCATACCGGAGGGTTCCCCTCCTCCCTGCACGACCTCGATCCCGCCGTCAATCCGCGTATCTTCTTCCTGCTGGGCATACTCATCGTGGGAGTTGCGTTCGCAGTAGGCCCCCGATGGCTCCGCGAACGCGACCAACCTTTCTCCTACGTTCTACCGCTTGCATCCTCGATAGGCACCGCGAGTTTCGCCCTCGCCTCCAATCAAAGCCTCTTCGACCCTATTTTCCTTGCCATCGCCGGCCTGATCATGTTCGGCGCGGGCTATTTCTGGATCGCCTCGCGATTCTATTTGCTGCTAGCCAGAACGCAGACTTTCGCCTGCACCGCTTGGTGCATCGTGGCGGCATTGGGTATGGAAACGCTCGTGCTTCCCATCGCCCGCTATGCGGTGCCTCCCGTCTGGCAGATCGCCGTCACCATCGCGCTGCCGCTCGTTTCCGCCGCGCTATTCAAAGCCGCCCGGAGCTCTGCGCCTACCGAATCCGCCCAGAATATAACCCGGCGCGCCGACCTCCCCGGAGCAAGGATGGAAGCGCTCGCGGCTCAACCTCGGCGCGCCGTGCTGCCGGCGGGAAGAGAGGGTCGAAGAAGCCTGCTGGTGCTTATCGCTGCAGCTGCGCTGCTACTTGCGACCGTACGGTCGTTCAGTTCGATCGGATTATGGGGCAGCGAGGCCGTCGCAGCGCAAGGGATCGCGGCAGAGGTCGTCTTCTCCCTCGTCTCAACAGCGTTTCTTGCCCTCTTCGCACTCGCCACGCTGGTGAAGACAACCGGATGGCGCCTCGATTTGAGGTTTCAGCCAGCGTTCATCATCGTCATCGGCGGTCTGTTTCTCGTGGTGTCCCAAAACGCCGCCCCTGGGATACCCGCCGCTCTGCTGGACGCCCTTATGCGGCTGGACGACTCGTGTGCGCACGTGCTGTTCTGGATCGTCGTGGTCACCGCCATCGATGCGCTTACCATGCCCTCGTACCGAGTGATGGGCGTTGCAGCAGCCGTCTACGCGCTCAGCTCCGTGCTGTGGGTCGCCTTGCTGGGCAGCGGAGTGGCTTTCAGCAGCATGATCATGCTGGGCGCCGCGTACTCCCTCACGATCGCCGCCATTCTCAGCGAATGGATCGGGGCAAGGCGCCTGGAGTCGACGGAGAAGGAAAGCGCAGCGGGCAATCCCGAACCCACGACTGCGCACCCTTCAAGCGGCGATCTCACGGGAGAGCACGTATCACGCGCCATCGCGGTTCGATGCGAAGACATCGCAGTCGCGAACAAGCTTTCGCCCCGCGAAACGGAGATATTCATCCTCCTCGCTCAGGGAAGAACGCGAACCCTCATCCAGGAAGAACTGGTGCTTGCCGAGAACACGGTGAAAACGCACATCGCCCACATCTACGCGAAACTCGGCATCGGCAATCGTCAGGAGATGATGGACCTCGTCTTAGGCGCCACCGAAGAGGACGGCCGCGCGGCAAGCCCCCGCTCCTACATAACGAAAAAGTAACCATTTAGCACTCTCGGTTGTAGAGTGCTAAAACGCGTCGTAGAATACCAGGCATACCAAGCAAGGCGGCGTTTCGGCGCACCCGGAACCACCGCCTCCCCGCACGACTAGAGGAGATGATCGAACATGGCAATGATGGTACCCATGCGCAGGAACCGCAACCTGTTGAGCGAGCTGATGACCGACCCCTTCGACGCGTTCTTCAACGCCGCCTCGGCTCCCATGCAGAAGATGTCGCCCACGCTCATGCGCACCGACATCAAGGAGACCGACGCAGGATTCGAGCTGACCATCGACCTGCCGGGCTTCAAGAAGGACGACGTCCAGGCCGAGCTGAAGGACGGCTACCTCACCATCACGGCGCAGACCCAGTCCGAGTCCGAGGACAAGGACGAAGAGGGCACGTACGTCCGCAAGGAGCGCTTCAGCGGCAAGTGCAGCCGCACGTTCTACGTGGGCGACGACATCGAGGAAGACGACATCAAGGCGAAGTTCGAGGACGGCGTGCTGAAGATCGCCGTGCCGAAGAAGCAGGAGCAGCCCAAGCTCGAGGAGAAGAAGACCATCTCCATCGAGGGTTAATCCTTCGCGAAACGCAAGCGCACCGGAAGGCGGCCACCGTGGCCGCCTTCCTTGTTTTCACCCAAAGGCACGCTTCGTCGTCTGCGCTCGGGATGACAGGCGTTCAAGAGCAAAACAGGCCGATCAGAACGCATGTTTCACGTGAAACATCCGGACGCAAGAAGCGTGGTATCATGGGTCGAAACCGACAGGAGGAGCTATGGACGAAACCGTGCGCGCTATCGAAACGTTCCGCAGCTGGGTGGCCGACACGCCGCCGGGCGGCCTGGTGTTCTTCGGCGGCGCAGGCGTGTCCACCGAGAGCGGCATCCCCGATTTCCGCAGCCCGGACGGCCTGTACGCGCAGAAGTACCCCTATCCTCCCGAGCAGATGGTCAGCCGCAGCTTCTTCGACGCCAACCCCAGCGCGTTCTTCGACTTCTACTGCGACCGCATGCTGGCGCTCGACGCGCAGCCGAACCGCACGCATCGCAAGCTGGCCGAACTCGAGCAAGCGGGCACGCTGGCCGCCGTGGTGACGCAGAACATCGACGGCCTCCATCAAAAAGCGGGCAGCAAGAACGTGCTCGAACTGCACGGCAGCGTGCTGCGCAACTTCTGCATGGCGTGCGGCGCAGCCTACTCGGTAGACAACCTGCTGGCCCTTCGCGCGCAGTCCGACGACAGCGTGCCGCGATGCCCCGCCTGCGGCGGCATCGTCAAACCCGACGTCGTGCTGTACGAGGAGCCCCTGAACGAACGCACGGTGCACGGCGCCGTGAATGCCATCGCGCAGGCCGACCTGCTGGTGGTGGCGGGAACGTCGCTGGCCGTGTACCCGGCGGCCGGCCTCATCGACTTCTTCACAGGGCGCCGCCTCGTCATCGTCAACCGCACCCCCACCCCGCGCGACCGCCAAGCCGACCTCTGCATCGCCGCCAACGTCGGCGAGGTCTTCGGCTTCTAAGCGCTCGCGCGCTATCACGCATCAATTCGTTCGCGAACAGCACCTTAAATGCATGCAAAGCGCCCTGCCTCTTGCCTCAGCCGGCGGCAGCAAAGGAGTTCGTTGGCCATCATCGCGATACCCCAAAAAAAACAAGACCTCCGATCATAAGCCTTTCAGGACGCTTTTTGGAATGCTGAAGGGAAAGAGAGCCTCGAAACCCATCATGGATTCCTTCTTGAAATCGCGAACGATAGCCCGTTTAATATGAGAAATAACACCCGTCGGTTCAAAAATATACTCTGCCAGAGTGTCCAGGAAGAGCGGCAGAGGAGAATTTCGCCCTGCGATTTTCATATGCGTAAAGCCGGCAGAGCATAATTCAGAAATCCTCCTATTGGAAATGAAAAGATTCTCGGAAAGACGACTCTCGATGCAGGATGCGGTTTCCAAATGATAGCAAGGGCGCCCCTCGCCACAACAACCTCGATGACTCCACTCCTCGAGCTCGCTGATATGACTGAAAGCATGTTTGCAATCAGGAACGCAAAACTGGTTCACAATAATTTCTACCGAATCGCGTCTATCGCGCAGATCGTCCAGCCAGCCATCGCGAAGCACATACTCGCTTCTAACCACAACTTCATCGTAAAGGCGAAAAAGATCTCTGTAGTAATCCGACTCCGATTCACGGCTATCTTGTAAATTGCACATCGCTTTATTGAGCGACGCGACAATCGCAATGCGAGGTCGCGAGCGCTTTATGTAGCGAGCAAGGCCATCATCGAAAAGGATGACCTGGCCATCGTACTTTTCAACGTAATCGAGAAGCATGTTATTGTACTCGTTATCGTAATCTTTCTCATCCACAGCTAATTTTGAAAAAGTCAAGGCGCATCGTACACCGAATTGGGCATAAGCGGAGAAATACGCGTCTATCAGACCTCCGTCCAAAGGAGACCTCACTGCCGAAGGGCGCCCACCAGACCAAGAACAATGGGGAGCCCCGTACACGAGATCAAAAGGTCGCTCGAAGCCAAAAGCCGAGCATATCTCCAAAAGCTTCAGAGCGCCCCAATCGTTACAGCAAAACGCTGGAACCTTCCAGGAAGCACGCACAGATCGGTCTCGATACACGTCGCAATCGTTCCGAAACTCCATGACGGAACCTCCTCGTTCGCAAAGCCAGCAGTCTCTTCGGTAAAACGCTCATCCTCATTTGTCCCGACCATAGTGGTGGCCAAGCGAAACAACATCGCTTGGCCACCATCCCAAGAATCTATTTACCCGCAAGGGCAGATTTGGCAGCAAGATAACCGCTGCACCAGCTCAAACCATTTGCTCCCATAAGACTGGTGTTGGTCCACTGGGAACCATAGCTATTTTCGCCCGCGATACCGCCAGCGGTAAGAAAGTTTGCATAGAGGCCTGGGATCTGATTTCCGTCGGCATCGAGAACATGCATGTTCTCGTCGACACGCAATCCGCATAGCGTTTTCCCGATCATGGCTCCGATCTTCGCACAATAATAAGGCGGCTTTTTCAAAGGAACAAGCCACTCGGAATTGTAAGGAACGGCAAGGTCGGTATCCTCCCCCGTTTCGCAAACCTCATTCCATCGCTTAACCGCCGCTACGAACCTGTCGGGATCCAGTCCGACCTTCTCAGCAAGTTCTTCGAGCGTATCAGCTTTCTTAATAGCCCCGCGATCGATCGCATCAAGAACCTCCTGCCTCCAGTCGTCCGACACAAGGTTGTTCTCTATAAGCGTTCCATCCTTTTCGATAGGAACCCTAGACTTATCGGTCGCCTTTTTGTTGCAAATGATCTTGAGAGTCTCTTCATAGTTATCATCAAGAACGGCATAGGCTCCATGTCCCACAAGGGACATCCACGCCGAAGCATTCGTCACTTCACCGTTGCTGAAACCTTGATTGATATATTCTTCCTGGAAGTCATAGCCTCCGAAGTATGGCGCGCGGTTGCACTGCTTATCCAACATGAGCCAGGGGTTGGTCAACAATTGGCGAGGCCCATTCCAGAAATAATGCCAGTAGGAACCGTCTCCATCTCCGTAGTACTCATCCAATCCCCCTTCCCAGCAGCTAAACGAATTCAATCCCGCATAATCGGCCCCCGCACCCAACCCCATGCGGAATGTATCTCCCGTATGGAACGGCATGGGACCGCCCTGCAGCGCTTGCTCATAGCAAGACGGAATATAGCGTTTCAAAAGATCCCTGTTCATGCCAAAGCCGCCCCCGCACAGCACAACGCCTTTCGCACCTTTGGCGTAGATCTCGTTTCCATCGACGTCCTTTGCCATGATGCCCACAACGACGCCATCCTCAACGACCAAAGTTTCGCATTTGGTATTGAGCATAATTTCTGCACCAGCGGCCAGAGCGGCCGCTTCCATAGCGTTAACGGTACCGTTCATGCCCAAGACGGCATTTTGCCTACCCTCGGCAACCTCTTTATCGAAATACACGCGAGGAACCCCAACTAACGGAACGTCTTTATGCTCCATCATCCAATCAATGCACTCAGCTCCTGCTACAAGGACATTCGCATACATAGGAACGTTGAGGGAGTACTGATAATAAGGCCCGAGCTCGTTTACGGATGCAACGGGATCAAATTCCGGCCCAGGCCAAGCGGCTCCCAATTCGTTTTGAAGCTTCGATCCTCCGGCAAAAATCACATAGCCCAACGCATGACGCGTGGCACCGCCGACTGTTCCCTCCTTTTCGACTGCGATCACGCTCGAGCCGCTTTCGGCCGCCAAAGTAGTTGCGGCAAGGCCACCACCGCCCGTTCCCACCACAACCAGATCCACTTCGCGATCCCATGAAGCCGGCGGATCCAGCGGCAGGATAGGATCGGCTTCACTCCGCGCTTCGCCGTTCGAGTCGACGGCTTCCGTAGCCACAGGACCGCACCCTGCCACCCCAAACAAAGCTGCGGCACCGCCTGTTATGGCTGCACCTTTCAAAAAACTACGACGATCTAGCTCCATGATCCCCTCGCTTTCCGGAAGCGAAAGGCGCAAAACGCACCTGACACCTTCCTTGACGTAAGCAGGCCTTCCTCCTGCATATCGAGAATACCTGGTTGAAGCTCAATGGTAAAAACGAGGTTTTCAGGTTGCTTTTCGCAAGAAACACGTCCGATGCAATCGCATTTTACGATACCCGCCATTGCAGGTTGTAGTACCTATTCCACCTGGATAGCTATCTAGCTCCAAGACGACAAAATGCCTGCTAATCCTTGAACGCCTCATTTGACAGAGAAGAAATCTTGGCCTCTTCGTAAAAGGCGAGCACGTGGCTTTTAAAACACTCGACCATATCGCTGTTGTCTTCGCTCCGAAAGACCAGATATCCCGTAGAGTAGATAGGAGGATTGAATCGGCCCATAACTTTCCCGTTCGCCTCATTCATCGCTTCAATGATCTGCGACCCGCGATTGAGGATGATCAAATCGTCCCTGTTGATCTTCGAAAGGAAAAAATCATCTACAGAGCGGCAATAACGAGGTTTTACATTTGCCTTTGCCCCATAAAGAGAGAACAGTTCTTCGTACATCGTTTGCAAATGAACGCTGTGGGTCCCCATACCGACCGGAACTGGAAGCTGGTAGCCTTCCAAATCGCACGGAGTCAGCGAATCACAATCGCGAAGCGGCGAATCCTTATCCATCCATATGATGAACTCTTCATCCAGCAATGGAACCAGCTGAAAATCCTCTTCCAAGCTAGGATCTGCAACCGCATTGCAATAATACCCGCAGTCGAGAACACCCTTCCTCAGCTCGTCAAGCGTATCTCCTCCATGCGTATCCTGCACGTCAACTATCGCCTGCGGATACTTCCCCTTAAACCCTATAACCGCATCCAACAATGCTATAACGAAACCTTCTCTGCGCTGCGGAGCCCATACCGTGATCACGGCATCTTCCCGACCCCTTTGCACCACGCCCCTCTCCTTGAAACCGTCGTAGAGGCACACGATCTCGGAGGCCACTTCCAAGAACTCACGACCCGCAAGCGTCAAGCGAGGACTGCCATCCCTTTCCACCAAAGAACATCCTAGGTCCCTTTCAAGCTTTATGATATGGCTGCTCAAAGTCGACTGCGCCATATTGAGCTCGCGAGAAGCCTTCGTAACGTTAAGCCCCTTCGATAGGAAAACGAACTCTTTTAGAATTTCAATGTCCATGACACTCCCCTTTGTCGCGGAACGATATGAAGCACAGTGTAGCATCCTTAAAATAACCGTTCGATGGTTGCCCCCCTCACCAACAGCCTCAAATGCTGAATAGATTCGACCGACGGTCGGCAATGAGGCTTCGCGCTCGGTCCCATTCTTTGAGCATCGCGAAAACGCCCGGATGGCAAGTTCAGCGACTTCCTCCCGAGAAGCTTTTCCTTTGGGCTTCTCAACCTCCACCAACGTCAGAAGAAGACGTATCCTCTTCCGACAACAACAGCAACTGGCAGTATCATGAAACGCAAGGCATGACGCGCGCTTGAGATGTGCGCTCGATCCGAACGCACGGCAGCCAGAACCATGCCGTAACACAACCGCACCCAAGAACAGGAGCTTTCCCATGCAAGCCGTTCCCCAGCTTTCCAACATCCGCCAGGTTTCCGACGGATGGATCAAGAAGTACGTGCTGGCCTACACTATGCCCGACGGCTCGACGTACGAGTACGAAAGCGCGTCGCGCAAGAGCCTCGAAGCCTACCGCGCCGAGCTGGAAGGCAATGCCGCAGGTCGGGCGTGCGCGGCCGACGCCGTGTGCATCGTGCCACAAACCGCGACGGGAGAGCTGCTGCTCATCCGCGAGTTTCGCTATCCGCTGAACAGCTGGTGCATCGCGTTCCCGGCCGGCCTCATGGAGCCGGGCGAGGACCTCGCAACCTGCGTCGACCGCGAACTCCGCGAGGAAACGGGCTACGCCCTGCGCGCCGATGCCGACGCGCCCGCGCTCGACCCGCTGCCGCAAGCGGGCTACTCGTCCACCGGTCTCACCGACGAAACCGTGCACGTCGTGTTCGCCCAGGTGGAGAAGGTGGCCGACGCGCAGCCTGAGCCGGCGGAGTTCATCGAGCCGTTCTTGCTGCCCATCGCCGACGTCCCCCGTTTCCTCGCGGAGAACGAAACCCCCATCGGCACCCGCGCCCAACTCGTGCTGGAAGCCTTCGCCCGCCGACGCTAGTCGGTCGTGATGCTCTGGGCTTCCTTGTCCAGCCCGAGAAGCAGCTCGGCTTGCGAGTGGACGTCCAGCTTGCCGTACAGGTTGCGCATGTGCGTCTTCACCGTGGACTGGCTCACCACCAGCTTCTCGGCGATGTAGGGCGCACGGTAGTTCTGCGCCAGCAGCACGAGTATCTCGCGCTCGCGCGGCGTCAGGTCGAAGCGGGCGGCGACGGCGGCGCAACGCTCTTCGAGCCCCGCGCGAACCGCTTCGGCCGCGGCGGCCTCGCCCGCTTCCCGCCGCGTCGCCTGCCGCTGCATGATCAAAAACGACAAAGCCCCTCCCGCCGCGAACGTCGCCAGCACGACCACCACCGTCAAGCTCGCGTACAGCGACGCGGACAGGGACGCATGAAGCCCGACGAACAAGGCCCTGATGGCTATCATGAAGGCGAACGAGCACAGCAAAGGCGTGGACGAGTTCCCCTTACGCGCGCCCTTCGGGAACAGAAACGGCGTCATCATGACGTAGAACAACGTCACCTTGTACGTGGAATCCACGATGAGCATGTGCAAGAACCACAGATCCCCCGGGGCCTGCGACGTGTAGAACGACACGAACGTCACGGGAAGCACGAACAGCTCGTACACCAGGATGAAGCTGCGGTTCCAAACGCGCTTCACGACGAGCAGGGCGATAAGCCCCGCAGCGACGATGCCGCACCCGATGGCCACCTGGATGAACGCCGCCATGACGGCATCGCCCTGCAACCCCATCCACGACGACTGCGACGTGACCATCGGGCCCCGGCACAGAAGCGGCAGCGCGACCAGGCTGACCGCGACGACGCGGTCTTTCAAAGTCGAGCAGGCGAAGCGGGGAAGCGGCTGATCGAGCTCGTCGTTCGCCCGACGTTTGCCCACCAGCGGCCGGTACAGCACGAACAGCCCGCCGGCCGCCACCGGCAACGCTCCCAGCAGCACGCGCGCCACCTCGCCCGAGAACAGCGCGAGAACCATGGTCAGCAGCCCGGACAGCAAGCAGGCGGCCGCGAATGCGCAGGCGGTGCGACGCGCGCCCAACGGCACGAGCCGCTCGCCCCAGAGGACCAGCAGCAGCCCCGTCGCCACCCGGTACAACACGAGCGCGGCCAGCGCCAAGCCGTCGTCGGCCAAGGGGGAATACAGAAGAAGCCAGGTAGCCGCCGCCGACAAGAGGGCGACCGTAACCCGCACCGCGCGAAGGTCGCTCACGCGCAGCGCGCCGCGCACCCGGTACAGAACGACGATGGCCAGCATCGCCGCAGCCTCGACGGCGTACGGAAGCGGCGCGAACATGGAAAAGCTCACGAACCGGGCGACGGGCATGCGCTGGACTTCCAGCACCATGAGCGCGCATGCCAACCCGACGACCGCCCAGCCGATTCCGGGCGTTCGCGCGAAAAGAGAACGAATCGAACCCATAAGACCCCTTCCTCCCTGCCTACGTTTATATCAGAAAACCAGGATGAGATGCCTCCCCGCCTGCAACTTCATACCGTTTGTAGGAGGAAAAACCCGCCCTCGCTTGGTAGCTTCGAACAAGCTTGGATGCAGGCCGAGGGCCGCCCATCCCTCCCATGCGGCGCAAAGCCCGCATCCAAGCGCGCACGAGCATCAAGGAAAGGAGAGGGAGCAATGGAACTGAATCGTCGAGACTTTCTGAAGGGGGCGCTCGCAACCGGCATCGTCGCCACGGGCGCAGGGCTTGCAGGCTGCGCGCCTGCCGCTTCCGACGCCAAAGTCGAAGAGGCGGCATCGAGCTTTCCCGAAGGGCTCCAGGCGAGCGACTTCGAGGAATCGCCCGTCATCGTCGAGCCCATCACCGACATCGCCGAAGAGAAGACGTTCGACGTCGTGGTGGTAGGCGCGGGAACGGGCGGCGTGCCCGCCGCGCTGAGCGCCCTCGAGGAGGGCGCGACCGTCGCCGTGCTGCAGAAGGAGTCGAAGCCCATCGCCCAGGGCGGCACCTGCTCGGGCGTGCTGCTCGACCAAAGCGACGAGCAGGGCGTGATGAACTACCTGCAAGGTTACCTCGAGGACTGCCGCTGGCGCGCCGACCGCAAGCTGGCAGAGACGTACTGCAAGTACTCGGGCGAGGCCATCCGCTGGACGCAGGTGCGCACGGCCGAAGCGGGCTTCCCGCCTTACACGGTGCGTCCCACGGCCGTGACCGAATACGAGGACGGCAGCAAATGCGCGCGCCGCAGCATCATGTTCGGCCCGAAGCCGTACAACAACGGCACGATGGTGGAGCATTTGGCCGAGCTGGCCGCCAGCAAGGGCGTGGAGTTCTTCTACTCGACGCCGGGCGTGCAGCTGGTCACCGACGAATCAGGAACCGTGACCGGCGTGATCGGCAAAAGCGGCAGCTCCTACATCAAGTTCAACGCCACGAAGGGCGTCATCCTGTCCACCGGCGACTACCAGAACAACCAGAGCCTCGTGGAGCGTTATTGCCCCGACGTGAAGGAGTTCGACCGCAAGCAGAGCAACAAGACCGGCGACGGCATCCTCATGTCCATGGCCGTGGGCGCCGGGTTCGTGCCCGTGGGCCACTCCCACATGATGCACGACTTCGACTCCGGCCCCATGTTCGACGAGCCGTTCCTGTTCGTGAACGAGGACGGCGAACGCTTCATGAACGAGGACTGCGTGTTCGAGGAAGTGAACTGCGTGCTGCGCAACCAGCCGAAACCGGGTTGGTATTCCCAGATCTTCGACGACGATTACGTCGAGCAGGTCACGGAGTGGGGCGGCAAGCCCACCGACAAGGAAAAGATCCAGGTGTACATGCCCGACGTGAAGATGGACCGCTCGGCCGAAAGCGGCGCGAACGTCATCGAAAGCCTCATCGGCACGTATTGCTGCGACACCTTGGACGAGCTTGCGGCGAAGCTGGAGATCCCCGCCGATGCGCTCAAGAAGTCCGTCGCGCGCTATAACGAGATGGTCGACGCCGGGTTCGATGCGGACTTCGGCAAGCAGGCGAAGTACCTCAAGAAGATCGAGAAGGCGCCGTTCTGGGGCATCCATAAGCACGTGCGCGTGTCCGCGCTGTGCGCCGGCGTCACCGTGAACGAGAACTACCAGGCGCTTCGCACGGACGGCGAAGTCATCCCGAACCTCTGGGTGACCGGGTTCAGCGCCGGCCAGCTGTGCGGCAGCCCCGACTGGTCGATGTACCAGGGCGGCATGTCGGCCGGGCACTGCATCATGACCGGGCGCATCTGCGGCATCCAGGCAGCCACCGGCGGCAAGCTGGAATCCAAGAGCCCCGTCACGGAAGCCGACGTGGAGGCGTTGGCGTAAACGAAAGTCCGACAGCTGTGGCGGCCCGACGGCCGCCGCAGCCTCGGTTAGCGGTTGGTCACTTGGACCTGCAGGCCCTCCAGCACGTCGAGGGCCTTCTCGTTGAGGGAGTCGTCGAACGAAGCGGTGCAGGCGGCGTCCACGATGACGGGCACCTCGGGGCAGGCCGCTTTCGCCAGCACGGCGTTCGAGATCACGCAGATGTTGGACACGAGGCCCACCAGCTCGATGCTCTTGAACGGCGGCTGCGCTGCGCGCAACCATTCGAACAAGTCTGCCGAACCGAACGAAGGCTTCTCGAACACCTCGTCCGTCGGACGGATGAGCTCGGCGATGCGCCCGTACAGCGCGTGTCCGGGCGCGCCCTCGATGCAGTGCTCCACCGGCAGGTTGCGCCCTTCCTGGGTTTCCAAATAGTCGCAACGATGCGTGTCGAACGTGAACGCGATCACGTCGGCCGCGCTGCGGTACTCTTCGATTTTCGCGGCTATGGGCTCCTCCAGAAGCTCGGCACCGGGAAAGCCCAGCGATCCGTCCACGAAATCGTTCTGATAGTCCACTACGATCAACAGGCGCTTCATGCGCTTCTCCCCTCGTTTTCAGCTTGCCACCTTTTCAGTTTTCCCAGCATCAGCGCATAAGCGCTCTGCACGCGCTCATACGCGGCAGCCACTGGCTGGCACGCTGCGGCGACCGACAACATGATGGCATCGTAGTCGCGCGTCATGGTCTCGACCACGATGCAATCGATCTTGCCGGTCTCGACGTGCCAGGCCAGCAGCTCGAGCACCTTCTCCTTAGGATACGCCTTCTTGTAGCTACGCGTGCCCACGAGCGCGCTCACGATGTCGGCCACGGCTATGATGCGGTCGGGCATGGACAATTCAGCCGCATGAAGACCGCGCGGATATCCCGATCCGTCGAGTTTCTCGTGATGGCGGGCAGCCGCCTGCAACAGCACGGGCTCTATGCAACCCTCGAGAATATCCTCGGTCAGCTCCACGTGCGTCCGCATGACCTTCATTTCCTCGTCATCGAGCTTCCCCGGCTTCTCCAAAATGGACAGCGGAATGCCGATTTTGCCCACATCGTGCACAAGCGCGCTCGTGTACACGCGAGCAGCCGCGCGCTGGTCGCCGATCAGGCGCAACGCCAACTCATAGGCAACCCATGCCGTGGTCACCGTGTGGGTGACGGTATGCCGGCTGCGAAAATCGATGACATGCACGAGCATGTCGAGGAACGAAGACGCCGAACCGGTACCGTCCGGATCGTCCACGATATGCGAGCGGTCAGGCTGTTTCACACCGCTCCTCAGACGAGCGAGCACGTCGAAACGCCGCTGCGCCTCGAAAAACAGGGCGACCGCCTCGGGCGAGAACGCGCCAGGTCGCGATGCAGCCAGCAGACGCTCTACCTCGACGACATCCGCTTGAGGACGCTCCAGCAGCAACACGTCCACCCGGTCGGCCACATGCACGGCCCCGGCCAGGAATTTTACGTACGGATCTTGGTCGGTGAACCGATCGTAAGGCAGGTGGTGGTACAGGATCACGTCCGCATAGGCGCCGAGCGGCGTAAGCTCTTTGAAGAACAGATATCCGTAAAACGAGTGCTCCCACACGCTTTCCGTTTCAAACGCCACCATACGGTCGATTTCCTCCGTGCGATAGGCGCCTACATCGTGCAGCAACGCCACGAGGTACGCTGCGCGGCGCTGCGTTGGATCGGTCACGCCCTTCGCTTCCAGCATGGCATCGAGCACCGCGGCCACCCGCAACCCGTGGTCGACAAGTCGAGGATCCACGCAGTTGAGAGCGCGCTGCACCATAATGGATACCGCGATGATGGACAAGCCGTCATCGAACCCCTCTGGATGCGAAAATCGGGACCGACGAGAAACCGTCGGTCCCCCTGCATAGGTTTTGCCGGACTCGCTCAATCGAGTTTCGCCATCTGGGCGCGAGCCTTGTCCATCTGCTCCTGGACGTCGATGCCCACGATGTCCAGCCCCTCGGCCGCCACGAAGCGGACTTCGGGAATGCCGAACATCTTGGCGATGCCAACGATGTACTCGTAACCGAAGTTTGCACCCTCTACGAAGCCGCCGCACGTGGTGATGTACGTGATGCGCTTCGCTTTGCAGATGCCCTCGCAGCGCGCGTCCTCGGTGTAATGGAACGTCAACTCGCACACGCTGACATGTTCAAGGTACGTTTTAAACGCAGCCGGAAACGAAAGATCCCAGTACGGCACACCGATGACGATGTCGTCGGCTTCCGCGAACTGGCGCGATAGGCTGAAAATGGGATCGTCCCACTCCCCTGCCCTCTGCTTCTCCGTACGGTACGCCACACGATCGGCGTCGAACGGCTTGAGATCGAGCGCCGCAACGTCAACCTCCACGACGTCGTCGAAGCGCTCCAGGTATTCGCGGCACAGCGCGAGCGTGCGCGATGCCTCGCCGCGCATGCACGCGTTCACAAACAGCGTGGTCACTTGGTTCTCCTTCTTATGCGAATCGGAGCGCATGCGTAAACCCGGCCCAGCTCAGCGGATCGGTATCGCGCACGCGCGCGCCAAACGTGGGGGCGTGAACGTAGTGCGTGCCCCCGGCATTGCAGGCGATGCCAGCATGTCCGTTGTACCCGTCGCCGTAGCTGATCCACAGCACATCGCCGGGTTGCGCTTCGGAGACCGGCAAACGCGCGGCGGCGGCATAGTACATCGACTCGGTCTGATGGGGCACCGAAATACCCACTTGAGCGTATGCCCACGTCACCAATCCGGAGCAGTCGAATTCGTTCGGACCGGCGGCACCCCACACGTAGGGGCAGCCGATGCGCGACAGCGCGTAGTCCACCACCGAGCCCTGGGACGGGATGGACGCGCTCGGCGTGCTGTAGGCGTACGTGCGCTTGACCTCGGCTGCCGCAGCGGCAGCTTCGGCAGCACGTGCCGCTTCCTGTTCCTGGACCAGCAGCGCCTGAGCCTCGGCGTCAAGCTGTTGCAGCGTGGCTTCCAGCGTTTGGATGGTCTGCTCTGCCTCAGCTTTGATGCGCGCCGCCTCTTCGGCTTTTTCGGCAGCGATACGCTCTTGCTTTTCGAGTTCGATCTTCGCCGCCTCCACCTCGGCGCGCAGGTCTTTCGTCTGCTGCACCATCGCGGCATCGTTGTCGTTGATATCGTTCAGCAAATCCCAGCTTGTGGCGAATTCCTCGAACGTCGTGGCTCCCAAGATGACGTCGAGCGCCGTGGTCTGGCCGCTGCGATACATACTGCGCGCCCGCTTGCTCAGCTTGTCCTGCAACTCGGCGATCTGGGCGTTCGCTTCGTCGATGCGCGCCTGGGCGTCGGCAACGGCTTGGACGGCCGCTTCGTGCTCGTCGAGCGCTTTGTAATAGTTCTCACCGGCGATGGTCAGCTGCTCCTGCATCTCGTTGATGCGAGCGCGAACGGAATCGGCCTCGGCGAACTTGTCTGCGGACGTGGGCTCGGCAAAAGCGAGCGTCGGCCGCAACAGCGTGGCCGCACCCAGGGCAGCCGCGCCAAATATAAACGTGCGGCGATCGAGGCCGCGCGTGAAATCAGTCATGCAAAACCTCCTCGAATCCGCCGCGTATGCCTCATGCTTGACTCTCATGCTCGTATTTTGACGATTCGGCACCGCAGCGAACAACGAATTCGCAACAACTATAGCACGACCGGGTAACGGTCACGCGATCTCCACGCGCTGAACGTAGTCGCAGATGAATACACGATTTTGGCGTCATCTAAAAGAACAGGGGAGGTGCCTAAACCGATGCGCTGTCCTGCCGCTTGGCCGAGACATCCAGCGCAAGCGGCTCCATGTCGAGGTGCAGCGTCTGCTCCACCACCTTCATGAGAGCCTCGTCGCTGATGTCGGGGTCGATCTTCACGAGGCCTACCAGCCCGAAGATCACCACGCAGAACATCTCGTATACGAATTCGATCTCGACCTGATGGTACTCGGCGTATTCGACCAGCACCCGACCGCTCAGGCAATCCACCGTCTCGCGCACCGCGCGCACGTCGAAGGCGTCGCGCACGCCCAGCTCCTCCAACACGCGAATCATGGGCCGAAGCCCGTTCGCGTCGTACAGTGCACGGCGAAACGCCGCGATGCACGACCGCAGCGACCCTGCCGTGTCGCCGAACACGCGCGACTCGTTCCACACGAGCACGCTTTCCACGAGGTCCTCCACATAATCGTCGATGACCGCATCGATGACGGCTTGCTTGTTCTCGAAGTAGTAGTACACCAGCTCGCGCGTGACGTTCGCCTCGGCGGCGATGTCCTTCACCGTGGTCTTCCCCACCCCGCGCCGTTCGAACAACGTGCGCGCCGCCAGCATGATCTCGCCCGCCGGGCCGCCGAGCCTCCTGCTTTCGACCGCAGAACGCTCGCGCCCCGGCGGGCGGATTCCCTGATTCTCTTTGTCGAGCCGCATCGCGCCCTCCTGCGTTCAGGCGCGCATGGACGCCGCGCGCAACGATTACGCTTGGCGTCCATTATACGGGGTTCTCTAGCGGTTTGCCTCTTCGAGCTCCTGATACGACTTCGTGTCGGCGTACAGCTCGTCCTTGAGCGGGTTCAACTTGAGCTTGCGGATCTTACGGAACTGGTACGCCGCCAACGCCACGTTCGACGCAAGCGCCAGGAAGCTGACCGCGAAGAACGCCGTAGGGTTGTGCGTGGTGGGAATGGGCGCCAGCACATCGGCGAACTGCGGAACGGTCATCACGAACATGATCCACAGCGCCAGCGTCTGCGCGCGATGCTGCAACCAGGCGCCCTTCTTGATGAAGAACGTGGGGATAGTGCACGCCAGCAGCAGCGCGAGGCCGGCGTAGGCCGAGTGGTCGGAGATGCAGTTGTACGTATAGGCGAAGTTCCACAGGTCGTAGGCGATGATCCACGCCCAGATCATGTCGGGCCAGATCATGTCCTTCGACGAATCCTTCGAGATGAAGATGCCGAACCAGCCGCAGATGGTGACGATGTTGAGGATACCGGCAATGCCGTTCATGATGTTCCAGGGACCCGACATAGTCCACAGGTTCTCGACCACGCCGCCTTGCCACAGGCCGAAGCTGAACACCTGAAAGTCGCGAACGACGGCCTCGGCGATGTTGACGGCCAGGATGAGCGGCGGAAAGCACAGCGCCCAGCGCTTCTCGTACAGGTGGTGCGTCGTGCCGTCCGCGCCGCGCCACTTCACGAAGCGCAGCGCCATGAAGCCCAAGCAGCCGGCAAGTGCCGAATATGTCTTCACCCAGTTGAACCACGTGCCCGTGCCGTACTCGTTGCCGGGAGCCGCCGTGATGGGCCACACGAAGACGGTCAGCACGATGGGAACAACCGCGAACAGCGCGATGCCTGCCCACAGCGACGTGCGTCCCAACTCGTTGAACGCCATAAGCGCGAACAAAATGAACAGCCAAATGACCCAGTACAGCGGGTCGGCCGCTTGGTACAGAATACCCATGATGAAGCCCCCTTCGCTCCCTCGTTTCCCGCCGTTGCCTGGCGGCAGTTCGGACACATGGCCCTCGTCCCATCGACGACGCACAGCGCCTTGAAGCGAGTATACGAAGCTCGGGCGTGGAAGTCTTTCACATCAAGAGGTCGTTTGTGAAAGAAGCGGCACCACCCCCGATGATAGACTGACAATAATAGCGCTACCTGGGGAAAGGGGTTTCTCATGACCGTGCCCGTCTGGATCACTCCCATATCGATGGTCGTGTACACCGTGCTGCTCATGCTGCTGACCGAGTTCATGCGACGGCACTATCGAACGTCCATGTGGGTGTGGGTGGTGTCGCTCGTCACCATTCCGCTATGGATCATCAACATCCCCGGAGACGATTGGTTCCGGTGGGCGAAAAACCTCTCCGTCATCCTGCCGCTCATCTTCGCAGGTCTGGGCCGCATCGCCGCCGTGCAGCAGAAGGACACGCCGTTCTGGCGGCTCATGCGTAAACGCTGGGTGCGCTGGACGCTGTACGGCATCGTGTTCTGCAACATTGCCGAGGCCACGCTGCGCGACATGCAGATGGGCAACATGATGAACGCGCTGGCCGGCTTCATCCTGTGCGTCACCATGCCGTTCGGCGACAAGTACTGGAAGTACGACACGTCCAGCCACGGCGAGATCCTGTCCTACACTGTCCCCATGTGGAACTTCCTGTACACCACGTGGAACGCGTGCTTCGTGTACGCCGAAGGACACGAGTTCTTCGCGTCCACCTGCTGCATCCTGGCTGCGGCCGAGCTGTACCCCATCATCATGCGCCGTCCCGAGCTGTACATCACCGGGCGCATCTACACGCTGGGCGCGCACCTCTTGCTGCGCAGCTGCTTCCCGCTGCTGTTCCCCACCATCATGAACTCGGCTGCATGGTTCAGCCCCGACGTGATGTACTGGTGGGGCATGGCGAACGGCATCATCGGCATCCCGTTCGTGTTCTGGTACTGCTACCAGCTGAGCTCGGGGAAGGCGCCCGTGACGTTTAGGCGCGGCAAGGCGCGCACAGCCTACATCGAGGGCCGTGCGAACGGGACGATCGACGAGTACGGCGATCCCGTGGCGCTGCCGGCGAGCGGGTCGAGCGACGGACGCGCCGCGAAACCGCCCGCAAGGCCGGACGAGGACGCGGCGCCCGTCGCCGGGTGACGCGAGCCATTCCGCGCGCCGCAAGGTTCCATGTCATGGACGCAAAACGGCACCCATGACAATCCGACGCAGCAATCCCATGTCGTGGGCGCAAACGGGCACCCATGACAATCCGGGAGGGCGAAACGGCAGCCGCCCTCGCAGAGCAACTAGAGAAACCCCAGGTGACAGAAAATCCTTCCGCCGCCTGGGGCTCTTTTCTGCTCGCATAATTGTCATGGGTGCCCGTTTGCGCCCAGACGCAGAATTCCGAAGCCGGGACGACGGCGAGGAGGGAGAGATTCCGCGCCCCAGCTTCGGAAAAGAGTGGATTTACGCCTTCAGGAACTCCGCAACGTTGTTCGCAGCCTCGCGGCCCGAGTTCACCTGGTTGCCGAACGCGGTGCCGGGCATGTTGATGGTGTACACGTGGCGGTACAACATGTTGCCGTCGTTGCCGATGGCGTACAGGCCGGGAATGGGCTTCGAGTCGACGTCCAGCACGCGGCGCTGCTTGTCGGTGGCGATGCCTCCCACCTCGAAGAAGAAGCTGTATCCCAGCTTGGCCAGGTAGAACGGCCCGTTCTCGATGGCGACCATCTTCTCGGCCGGCTTGCCGAAGTCGTCGTCGTTGCCCTTCTTCGCCAGCTCGTTGTAGCGCTCGACCGTCTTCGCCAGGGCGTCGGCATCGAGGCCGCACGCATCGGCCAACCCCTTGATGCTGTCGGCCTTGAACAGCGTCTCGGTCTTGTCGCCGGCCACCGCGTCCTCGAACATGGCGCGGCCATCGTCGGTGGTGCCGAAGAACGTGTCGAAGATGCCCTGGTCGAACACCGCGTAGTTCGCCAAGTTGCCCTTGCCGGGAATGCACTGCAGCACGAGGTTGTCGTCGGTGAGGTTCTCGCGCGTGTAGCGGTCGCCGTCCTCGTTCACCCACAGCACGGGCCCGCCCGCCGCGATGCCGAAGTAGCCGTTCACAGGGTTGAGCGCGTCCTTGTGGAAGTCGATGGGCGGCAGCGCGGGGATGTTGTACAGGATGCTCTGCGCGGAGTCGTTCATGAAGTCCTTCGCGCCCACCTCCAGCGCCATGCGGTACGCGTCGCCCGCCGCGTTGGACGAACCCACCACGAACAGGTTCTCGATGTCCCAGCCCTGCTGTTTGATGAGCTCGGGATTGCCGCCGAAGCCGCCGGTGGCGAACACGACCGCCTTGCAGTTGTACTGCACCACGCCATCGTCGCCTTCCGCATACGCGCCCACGATGGCGCCGTCCTGCTGGATGAGCGACGTGGCCGCCGTGTTGAGGTGCACCTCGATGCCCAGCTCGTCCACGCGCTTGATCATGGGGTCGACGTAGCCGATCTTGCACTTGCCGTCCTTGAACCAGTGGAACGTGGGGTACAGGCCGCCGTTGTACTCGTCGATGACGCCGCTGTACATGACGCCCTGCTCCAGGCACCACTCGATGTTCTCGGCCGACTTCGTGCAGAGGTCCATCCACAGCGCGCCGTTCTGACGATGCTGGCCGCGTTCGAGCTCGGCTTCGATGATCTCGGACGGCGTCACGTGGATGCCCTGCTCCTCGGCCATCTTCGACTCGATGGCGAACATGCCCTCGACGAAGCTGGCGTTGCCGCCCAGCTCGGAGCCTTTCTCGATGAGGATGAAGTTCGTCTTGTTGAGCGCCGCCTGCACCGCGCAGGCCAGGCCGCTGCCGCCGCCGCCCACGATGAGCAGATCGGTGTCGTAGGTCTTGTCCACCTTGTCGTAGGTCTTCGGGCCGGATGCCGCATCCGCCTTCGCGTTGGACGTGTCGGCCTTCTCCTGGGACGGCGCGCATCCCGCCAAACCGCCGAGCGCCGCGATGGCGCCCACCCCGGCCACGCCCGTCAGAAACGAACGGCGCGACATATCGATCCGCACGCCCTCGCCCGCAGTGTTCTTGAACATATCGAACTCCCTTCCTTGATGATTCGTCCCTTCGCCGCCTTGTTCCCTCGCATCGAGCGGCGCGGATCAGCCCCCCTTGCGCTATGCTGTGTTGCCTACGCTCGCAAGCGATCCGTCAAGGGCCAGTGTGCGAGCGAAACGACGCGAACGCCACCCCGTCAGCGGGGGAAGCGGCTCGAAACGACGGTTTCCCCCGGCTCGGGGGAGGACGGATGTTCTACCGAAGCGTACCGTGAGACGCGCTTGATCAAGGGGAGGGACTCGGTCATGAATCACCATGCGCTCATCAACGAACAGCGCGAGCGCTCGCTCGTGCTGCATCGGCTTGCGGAAAGCATCGCGGCGAGGCCGTTCTTGCTGGCGGCGCTCACGCTGTACTGGACGTGGGTAAACATGGCCTTCCAGGGGCCGTTGTTCTTCCCCTCCGTCGCTTTGGAGTCCGGGCTGCTGTTCCCCTCGTGGATCGGGCCGGTCGGCGTGAGTGCCGTCGCGTACTTCACGCTGGGCGCGTGGTTCAAGCGAACGAACGTCGTGTTCCGGCAACGCTGGTACATCGGCGCCATCGCGGCCGTCATGGCGTGCGGGGCGCTGCTGTCGTACCTGTGGATCGAGCTGTGCGACGCCTCGCTCGCGCAGGCGACGGGCGCCGCGCTGTACGCGCTGGGATCGCTCGGCATCGGACTGGGCACGGCGTGCCTGCTCATCGAATGGGGGCGCGTGTTCGGCTACCTGGGGCCGCGCGAGGTGCTGTTCCACGGCATCGTGGCCATGCTGCTTTCGGCGTTGCTCATCTGCCTGCTGTCGTTTCTGCCGCTTGCGTTCGGGCAGGTGCTGTTCGTTGCGATCCCGGTGCCGCTCTCCGTCTGCTGGTATCGGGCCATGCGCAGCTTCCCGCGCAAAACGCTGTTCGACCACGGCATGAACGCCACCCTGAGAACCCCGTACAAGTTCCTGGTCACGGCGCTGCTGCACGGCCTCGCGCTGGGCGTGCTGCTGGGCAGCGCCGTGGTGCAGGCGGACGGGTCGAACACCGTGCTGCTGAACGCGCTGAGTTTCGTCGTGGCCGCCTTGCTGCTGTTGCTGACAGCCGTGTTCGTGAAGATGGACTTCAACCACCTGATCTACCAGGTGGGATTCGGCATCATGGCAACCGGCGCGCTGTTCATCGCGCTGTTTGGCGCCATCCCGGCGCTTGGGCAGTCGGTGCAGTTCGTCGGGTTCTGCTACGTGCACCTCATCATGTGGGGCCTGTGCGCTTACCTGACCAAGACGTTCAACCTGCCCGCCACCTGGGTGGTGGCGCTGCCCACAGGCTGCCTCATGCTGGGACAGCTGATCGGAGGATCGACCGCGAGCATACTCGTCCAACAAGAGCAGGCCGGCTACTGGATGCAGGTGATGGCGACGGTGGTCTCGTTCGTGCTGTTGATGGCAGCGCTGCTGATGATGAGCAACCTCAACCTGACCACCGGCTGGGGCATCGCGCAACCGGGCGGAACCGCGCGTTCGGACGATAGCCTGGATGCCGCCGTGCAGGTGATCGTGGTCGAGAGCGGCATCACGCCGCGTGAAGCGGACACGCTCGCGCTGCTGGCGCGCGGTCGCAACCGCAAACACATCAGCGAGGAGCTGGTGGTGTCGGAGGAGACGGTGAAAAGCCACACGTCGAGCATCTACCACAAGCTGGGCGTGCACACCCAGCAAGAACTGCTCGACCTGGTGGAAGCCCGAGCCGCCCTGCTGCGCGAAGCCGAGCAGGAGACGCCGTTCGCGTAAGAAACCAGAGGAGCCCGCCGTCCCGTATGCAGCCGCAGCGGAGCTCTTCGGGCTGCGAACCGATGCGCTAGCGGCGCTTCTTCTCGGCGTCGTCCAGGGCGTTCAGGGCGGCGTTGTAGCCGCCGGCACCGTAGCTCAGACACTTCGACACGCGGGCGATGGTGGTGGCCGACGCGCCGGTGGCCTCTTCGATGGCGGAGTAGGACTTGCCGGCATCCAACTGGCGCGCAACGGCCAGGCGCTGGGACGTTTCCTTGATCTCGCGAATGGTGAACAAGTCCTCCAGCAGGGAGAAGATCACGTCTTCGTCGTCAAGCGCCGCGAACACGCGCAGGAGGTCTTCGACTTCGGGCGTTCTGAGATCGCTCATGCTACTCCCCAATCCGCATCAGGCCGTACTCGATCGAGTCGACCAGCGCATTCCATGATGCTTCGATGATGTTCTCCGACACGCCCACCGTGCCCCAGCTGCCGCGCTTGTCACGCGTGGTGATGACGACTCGCGTGATGGCGTCGGTGCCCACGTTCTCGTCGAGGATGCGCACCTTGTAGTCCACCAGTTCGATGTCGGCCACCTCAGGATAGAACGCCACGATGGCCATGCGCAGCGCGTTGTCCAGCGCGCCGACAGGACCCGCGCCCTCGCCCGTGGCCACGAAGCGCTGGTCGTCCACGTGGATCTTGATGGTGGCTTCCGACATGGCGTCCTTCGCCAGCGCGCCGGTGTCCTCGTGGTCGTCCACGATGACGCGGAAGCTCTCCAGCGTGAAGTGCGGCCGGTACGCGCCGAGATGCCATTGCAGCAGCAGCGCAAGCGACCCGTCGGCCACCTCGTAGGAGTAGCCCACCGCTTCGCGGCGCTTGATGTCGTCGAGGATCTCCTGCGTCTTGTCGGGGTGCTGGGCCAGATCGATGCCCAAGTTCTTCGCCTTCGCGATGAGCGATGCCTTGCCGGCCAGCTCGCTGACCAGCATGCGCTGCGTGTTGCCCACCGCCTCGGGGCGCGTGTGCTCGTAGGCCTCGGGGAAGCGCGCGATGGCGCTGGCGTGCAGGCCGCCCTTGTGCGCGAACGCCGACGCGCCCGTGTAGGGATGATGGTTCGGCACCGACAGGTTGCATGTCTCGGCCACGAACTGCGCCACGCTGGTCAGATCGCGCAGCCGCTCCTCGCCCACGCAGGTACAGCCCATCTTCAGCTCGAGATCGGCGACGACGGTGAGCAGGTCGGTATTGCCCACGCGTTCGCCGAACCCGTTCACCGTGCCCTGCACCTGAGTTGCGCCGGCACGCACAGCGGCAAGCGAGTTCGCCACAGCGCAGCCCGAATCGTTGTGGCAGTGAATGCCCAGCTGCTGGCCGGGCAGCTCGCGCGCGACCGCGGCCACGACGGCCTCCACCTCGTGAGGCAGCGCGCCGCCGTTCGTCTCGCATAGGTCGATGGAGTCGGCGCCCGCCTCGCTTGCCGCGCGCACGCAGGCCATCGCGTAGTCGGCGTTCGCCTTGTATCCGTCGAAGAAGTGCTCGGCGTCGAACACCACCGTGAGACCCTGCGCCTTGAGGTAGGTCACGGAATCGCGGATCATGCGCAGGTTCTCGTCGAGCGTGGTCAGCAGCGCGCGCGTGACCTGCTCGTCCCACGTTTTGCCCACGATGGTGACCACCGGGGCGCCGCTGGCCACGAGGTCGGCCAGCCCGCGGTCGTCCTCGGCGGCGACGTCCTTCTTGCACGTTGAGCCGAACGCCGCGATGCGCGCATGTTTAAGCGGCATCTCCTGCACGCGCTGGAAGAACGCGATGTCTTTCGGGTTCGATGCCGGAAACCCGCCCTCGATGAAATCGACGCCGAACGCGTCCAAGCGCTCGACAATGCGCAGCTTGTCCTCAAGCGACAACGTGATGCCCTCGCACTGCTCTCCGTCTCGCAGCGTGCTGTCATACGTGAGGATTCGATTCACAGAGGCGCTCCTTCGCTCAAAAAGCGAAGCCCTCCGGCCGGCCGCAAGCAGCGGACGGTGGGGGCTTCGCGACATACCAACCTATGACTTAGATCTCAGTCAGCCATTCCGAGTACTCTTCGATGTTGCCATAGCACACGGCGAAGAAACGATCCTGCAGCAAGCGAGTGATCTCGCCCGGCTTGCCCACCACACGGCCGTCGACGCTGCCGATGGGCGTGAGCTCGGCGGCGGAGCCGGTCATGAACACCTCGTCGGCGATGTAGAGGTCGCTGCGCGTGAGGCTTTCCTCGATGGCGGGGATCTCCAGGTCGTCGGCCAGGCACAGCACCGTGTCGCGCGTGATGCCCTCCAGCAGTCCGTCGGACAGCGGCGGCGTGGACAAGATGCCGTCGCGCACGACGAAGAGGTTCTCGCCGGTGCCCTCGCACACGAGCCCCGCCTCGTTCAGCATGATGGCCTCGACATAACCGTGCTCTTTCGCCTCGAGCTTAGCCAGGATAGAGTTCATGTAGGAAGCGGTGGCTTTAACCGCAGGCGGAATGGAGTTGTTCGTACGCTGGCGCCACGACGACACGCCCACGGCCACGCCGTTGTCGAGTGCACCGTCTCCCAGGTAGGTATCCCACGGCCACACGGCGATAGCCACGTCGGTGGGGGCTCCGGTGGGATCGACGCCCATCACGCCGTAGCCGCGGTACACGATCGGACGGATGTAGCACGACGGCAGGTTGTTCTTGCGGATAAGCTCGATCGTCGCGTCGCACAGTTCGTCCACCGAGTACGGCAGGTCGATCAGAGAGATCTTGCAGCTGCGATGCAGGCGCTCCATATGGTCGCGCAGACGGAAGACGTAGCTCTTCTTCGTCTCGGGATTCTGGTAGCAGCGGATGCCCTCGAACACGCCGGAGCCGTAATGCAGCGAGTGGGACAAGACATGCGTGGTAGCCTCGGCCCAGGGGATCATCTCCCCGTTCTTCCAGATGTAATCCACTTCGGTGATGTCTGCCATGTTCGCATCCCTTCTTGCATGGCGCCCGGCCCCAGCCTGACGTGCGGGTTCGTTCCTTATTCGTTCGCCCATTGTACTCCAATCGGCTAAAGCGCGCGAAGCTTTCCGGCGAAGGGTCACCGATTCGACGAAAGGAGCAAATCCTTCGGGACAAAACCGCGCAAGTGTTCCATACGACCGTCAGGCACCTCCGGAAAATGTTCCGATTAAGGAATATTTTTTCTACAGCATCTGAGAATTATTTATTCCTTGTTTGGTATAATTTTAGGAAATGAACGGATGGGAGGAGCCATGTACACGACCAAGGAAGCGGCGCAGCGTTTGGGCATCAGCATGAGGCGCGTGAACGCGCTTATAGCGTCTGGAGATCTCGAGGCCCAGCGGTTCGGACGATCTTGGATGCTTGACGAGCGCTCCGTCCACGAGCGAGCCGAGCGGGGCAGAACCGCAGGCCGCCCGAAGATGAACGAGAAGAACGAGCGCAACCTCGCCCCGTTCACGCTGATGAATCGCAACCATCCGGTGCTCGATTTCGTGTACAACCGACGCACGCGCGAAACGGCCGATATCGTGCCGCGCGAAGGAATCGCCTGGAAGCCATTAGGCATCGGCCTTCGAGAGCGAACGCCGAACCGATACGATTTAGCTGCATGGATCGCCTCACGCTCCATTCCCGATATGCGTCCGAACCTCGCCCCCGTGTTGCGCGAGCTGGCAGCCCGACATGGCATCGACCTCATGTTCGATTCCTGGGGACTCAATCTGTCCGATCAGTATTGGTTCAAGCCCGTTGATATCGACGTGGACTGGCATGACGTCAATTACTTCGAAAACGGTTACGAAGAAGCACTGGGCGAAACCTTGCTCGGCGGCTCTGCCCCTGCAGGAACCTCGACCGCCCGCATAACCCACTCGCCCGACACCGCCACGCCTGGCATGCTGTCGAAGACATGGATTCACCGCGACGGAACGAACCTCCTGGTGAAAAGCGGAACGGGCAACGAGAACCGCGAGCCGTACAACGAGCTGTTGGCAACCAAGCTGCTCGCACGGCTCCTGGACGACGAAGACTTCGTTGCCTACTCACTGACCGAACGGCACGGGCGCGCCTACTCGACGTGCCCAACCTTCGTAACGTCCGAAACCGAGCTCATCCCCGCAGCCGACGTGCTTACCGCCTTCGGAGTGACGGAGGGGCGCGACCTCCATCGCGGATACCTTGAAGCCGGGCAAGCGCTGGGCGTGTCGAACCTCGGACGCGCCGTGAGCAAGATGATCGTTGCCGACCATCTTATGGCGAACTTCGACCGCCATACGCACAATTTCGGTTTGATGCGCGAGGTGGAAACCCTCGATCGGTATCGGGTGGCACCCCTGTTCGACAACGGATGCGGGTTTTACAGCCGCGCGACCACGGACGAGCTGGAGCATGGGCGCTACTTGTGGGAGGCCCATCCGTTTCGCCCCTATCCTTCTCAGCAGCTGGCGCTCGTGGAGGACCTGTCGTGGTACGATTCGTCCTCACTCGACGGGTTCCTCGATGACATAGCTGACGTGTTGAGTCTCAACGCCCAGCTTGACGAGCGCTTCATCGAAGCCGTCCAACGTCAGACCGCCAAGCAGATAGAAACGGTGAACGATCTGGCCGCAGAACGCCGGCTGCTGTTTCCCGGACGATAACGCTTCCGCAAGGAGATCGGAACCATGAGGCGAAGCCCAGGATGCGGATGCATGGTCGGAACCTGCAAGCCCGCTTCGACGCCCTTGCAGGTTCCGATCGTAAGATTATCGCGGAATAGGCCTACGTCTTGCTCATGGCATCTTCGACGGCGGCGATAATCGCCTTGCTGGTGGTGGCCCGAAACCACATCGAATCGATCACGCAACAGATATGCGCGAAGCCATGATGTTCGAAGGCTAACCCACGGGATTTCCGAAATCCCGCACTACTAGAGATGAGCCAGCGATATGCGATAACGCAGACAAAGAGCCAGCTGTTCCTGAATTTCACACACCTGCGAACGACAAATGCAATCGGCTACCAACGGTTCGACCTTGAAAAATCTGGCACAAATTTACGGGTTGGGCAGAAGCGATTGGGGAAATTGGGCGGAGACGTTTTCGCGACCAGGCGTTTTGCTATTGCTTGCGATTCACGGCCTTACTCTTGCTGCAAAATCTGTGCCATACCCGTAAATTCGTGCCAGAATCGAGGAGGCAGACCGACGACCTCGCGCCAAAAACGGCGACCTCGACGAACACTCCGTCGGGGCCGCCGCTGGAACGGGTGCTGGCTACGCCGCCGCTCCGCCGCCGAAGCCGCTACCCGCGCCGCCGCGCATGCCGCGCTGGACGTCGCCGCCTTGGCCGGCGGGCATACCGCCGCCTCCTGCGCCGAGGCCGCCCATGCCGCCGGATGCGGTGGTTGACGCGGCGATCTCGGTGGTGGAGCCGCCCTCCACCGTGCCGGAGTCGGTGTAGCCGTCGGCGTTCGCGCCGGTCACGGTGCCTCCGATGACCAGCGAATACGTGCCGCCTTCGACGAACGCGGGGCTGGTGGCCAGCACCATGCCGAACTGCTTGGCCGCCGTGAACGAGGCGACCACCGTGCCGTCGGAGTCTACGACGGCCACGTTTTGGCCGGCCGAGCCGCTGACCGTGGCGAACGCGAAAGGCTGCTCTCCGCTGGTGAAGTTCTGCGCCATGCCGTTGGAGCCCACCATGAGCACCGTTCCGCCGGTCACCGTCGCCGTCAGATCGTAGTCGAACGCTCCGTCGCCGTTGCTCGTGGGGCCGCAGACCAGCAGCACGCCGCCCGTGATCTCCACCGAGCCGTTGCTGTCCACGCCGTCCCCTTGAGCATCGAGCACGGTGTAGCCGCCGTTGATCTGGATGAGGCAGTTCTCGTCGCCCATGCCCATGTCGCCCGCGCCGCCTTCGGCGAATACATTGTCGGGCGCGCCGCCGTTGAGCTCGCGCTCGTTGGCGCCCTCGCCGTTTCGCTGCGGAGCGCCGGACGGCGGCGTGCCGCCCATCACGTCGGGAGTCTCCACGCCTTCGGGCAGTTCGGGAGCCTCGCCATCCATGCCGTTCACCCCGTCCGGAGGCGTCATCCCGTCGGGAGCGCCTTCAGGTGCCTCCATGCCGTCGGGCAGCGCCCCTCCCTCGAAGCCGGGCGCCTCGGCCGACACATCGGCCGCCTCGTCGGCATCGTCGTCGCCGAGATCGGCAGCGGCCGCATTGACAGCGTCGTCGCTGGCCACGATACGGGTGTCGCCGCCGTTAATGTACAGCTTCTCGGCTTCGTAGCCCTCGTAGCACGCCTTCACGTTCACCGTGCCGTCGTCGATGACGAGCTTCGTCTCGGCATGGAAGGCATCGTCGCCTGCTTCGATATCGAGCGCGCCGCCCGCCAGCAGGCCCTCGAGGTTGGAGTGCAGCGCGTCGTCCACCGCAGCGATGGAGATGTCGCCACCCGCGATACGCAGGTAGGTTTGCGCCTGGATGCCGTCGTCGCCGGCCTCGATGACGAACGTGCCGCCGTCGATGGACACGAATCCCTTCGTGGCTTTCGTATCCTTGTTCGACTTGATGCCGTCGCCGCCCGCGATCAGCGTGAAGTCGCCGTCCGCGATCTTGACGCAGTCGCGTCCGCGCAGCGCGTCTTCCACCGCGTTCACCACATAGGTGCCGCCCGTGATCACAAGGTCGTCCTTCGAGCACACCGCATGGCGGTACGCGCTGGTCACCGTCAAGGCTCCCGTTCCGTTCAACGTGAGGTCGGCACGGCTGAACAGCGTGGCGTACGGCTCGTCGGAGCCATCTTCGAGCACGTATTCCGCGCCGTCGGTGAGCGCGTTCTGCGTCCCGTCGGCCAGCGTGATGAAGCACTTGTCGGCCTGCTTCACGTACACGGCGGGCCCGTCCTCGTTGTGGATGGTCGCGCCCGCAAGGACGATCTGCACCTTCGCGTCCTCAGGCGCTTCCACCGCCAGCTGCCCGTCGTCGAGCGAACCCGACACGACGTAGACGCCTTCGGTAGAGATGGTCACTGTAGAGCCGTCAACTGTCGCGCCATCGCCCTCTACGCTCGCCGAGCCTCCGCCCAACACGATATGCACGGCGGAAGCATCGTCGTAAGAAGCATCCGCATCGCGCTTGCTGTAGTCGAGATCGAGCGCCGACGCGTCGAAAGCCGCCGCAACCTCGGCAAACGAAGCAGCCTCGCCAGAGTCGGAAGCAGACCCGGAAGAGTCCGCCTCACCCCCATCAACGGCCACCCCAGCAGCCGACTCCCCGCCCCCCAGATCCGACGAACACCCCGCCAGGGAGCCAACCCCCGCTACCAACACGAAAGAAAGCGCAACCGCGACCGCCTTTCGACCAGGCGCGTGGGGCGATGCCCACCAAGCGAGTTCCACAGCGCAGCGAGGACTGTCTGAGCGACTGGGCATCGCCCCACGCGCCCTCCGGAAAAGCCGCAACAAGATTGCTTTCGCCCCCTCCATTACAACACGTCCTTACTCGCAGCAGCGCGCCCGCAGGTGATCTTCAAGTTGCCGTTACGGCAGCGCAGTTCGTCGATCATGCGCTTCTCCGTTCCCGGCTGCTTCATCCGCACCGCATATTCCAGTAGAAACAGGCTTCCCATGTTGGTGGTTTGCACCATCGTCAGCTCGTGCTCGTCGGTATAGCACTTCAGCACGTCGTCGAACACGCCGTCGTACTCCAAGTCGTCGGGGATGGTGATTTTCAGCGTCTTCTCCGGCTCTTTCTGCTTGCCGAAGGGCGACAGCACGTAGCCCACGTTCACGATAGCCACGATGATGGTGAACAGCACGGCCAGCATGATGAAGCCCATGCCCGTGGCCAGGCCGATGGCCATGGCCAGAAACACGCTGCCGATGTCCTTCGCGCTGCCGGGGATGGAGCGGAAGCGCACGAGGTTGAACACGCCCATCACCGCGATGCCTGCGCCCAGGTTGCCGTTCACCAGCGTGATCACCATCTGCACGATGAGCGGCAGCAGCGCCAGCGTCACCACGAAGTTCTTCGAGTAGGTGTGGCGGAACATGTAGATGAGCGCCACCGCCGCGCCCAACACAACGGACGCGAGGCAGCACAGCAGGAAATCGACGGTGGACACGCCCGCAACGAGCGATTCCGTCGATCCGAATATCGAGGTCAATGCAGTATCGAGCACAGTTGGTTCCTTTCGGGTAGAGAGGGAGGGATTTTCGAACGGTCAGGCACCTCAGCAGCGCGTAGGCGTGTGCGACGGCGCACGGAAGCGACGAGGGCGGCGGCCGCGCAACGCCGCGGCGAACCGCTCGGCCTTCTGCTCGGCGGCCGCTTGGGACGCGCGCGCTGTCGCAAACGACGGCGCGCCGCGATAAGCGGCCATGCAGGCCCGGTACGCTTCCCCGTACTTCGAGAACGACGTCGGGTAGGCCTCGCACGCATCGAGCGCGCGAACGAGCCACAGCGGAAACGGGCCCGACGACTTGATCTCCATCACCGCGTCGCCGACGGGCAGCAGCGGATGCGCTGCAGCTCCGGCATCCCTTGCGAACAGATCGCCGTAGGCGATGCCGGTATCGAAGGTGATGCGCAAGTCGTCCGGCACATCGCCCAGCGCGCGCAAGCCGGTTGCGCCGCCGCCTGCCGCCGCGGCGATCGTCGCGATCGATGCGTACGCAACGCGCTCGCACTCGATGAGCATCGAAGGCCGCAGCGGCCGGTACCGTGCAACGAACTCGTCGATCTCGCGGGCGATCTGCGCGCTGCGCGGCGACAGCGACTCGGCGGCCATCGCCGGATCGGGAAGAGGGAATCGCATGCAAGCCTGCTCGTACGACTCTCCGCCCAGATAGGCTTCGGCCGCAGCCAACGAGCAGCCTACCCGTCGCTTGTACACGATGCCCTTGTACTTCTTCTTGATCTCCACGAACACGCGGTCGCCAGCCTGCGGCGACCCGTAGCTGCGCAAGCGCAGCTTCTCCTTGTACAGCGGCTTGTCCAACGACCGCTCGATGAGCGCGCGCTCGGGCGTGTCGAAGTAGCGGCTGACGATGCGCGTCCGGCCGAACGCGTCGGGCGCCATGCGACCGCGTAACGCGGCTGCCATCGCGCGGTGCTGGCGCGCATCCAGGCGGTACTTCACTTCCTTGCGTTCGAATACGTCGGTGAACGTTGTCATGGGATACCGGTCCTTTCCATCAGACACCGCATCCTAGCCGCGCTGCCTGAAAGTTCCCTGAAAGGGCCTGCCTCCGCCTGAGCGCTCGCGCAGAAGCAACGCGCTCGCGAAGAGGACCTTCGCCTGTTTCTTTCAGACGCTTTTCAGGTCTGACGGTACAATGGAAGCCAGGATGCGCGAAAGAAAGCAGGTCGCCATGCAAGTCCTCATCGTTGAAGACGACGTGCGCCTGGCGCAGGCGCTGGCGCACATACTCGCCGAGAACGGCTACCAGACGGACGTCGTGCACGACGGCGCCTCCGGCCTCGCCTACGCCGAATGCGGCGACTACGACGTGATCATCCTCGACGTGATGCTGCCGAAGATGGACGGCTTCGCCGTGGTGGCCCAGCTGCGCCGCAAAAGCATCAGCGTGCCGGTGCTGCTGCTCACCGCGCGCGACGCCGTGCCCGACAAGATCACCGGCCTCGACAGCGGCGCCGACGACTACATGACCAAGCCGTTCGCGCCCGCCGAGCTGCTGGCTCACCTGCGCGCGCTCACGCGCCGCCAGGGCGAAGTGCTGTTCGAGAAGCTGGCCGCCGGCGACCTCGTGCTGAACCTGGAAAGCTACGACCTGGCGTGCGGGTCGAAGTCCATACACCTCAGCTACAAGGAGTTCTCGCTGGCCAAGGTGCTCATGGCGAACGCCGGGCAGGTGGTGTCGAAGGACATGCTCATCGCGAAGGTGTGGGGCGTGGAGTCGAGCGCCGAAGACAACAACGTGGAGGCCTACGTGTCGTTTCTGCGCAAGAAGATGAAGTTCCTGGGATCGACGGCGCGCATCGAGACGCTGCGGCGCGCGGGCTACCGGTTCGTGGCCGATGCCGCGCCCGACGACGCCTCGGAAAGCGCGGGCCTTCCATGCTGAAGAAGCTGCGCGTCAAGTTCATCGCGCTCAACATGGCCACCGTTGCCGTGGTGTTGGCCGTGGTGTTCACCGCCATCTGCGTCATCGACTACCAGCAGAGCGTCGCGCGCGTGCACGAGACGCTCGACGCTGCTCTTGCCCACGCAGGCGACGCGGGCGGCGGCCCGTCGAGCGGCACCCAGCCCGGCGCCCAGGTGCCAGCGGACGCCGCCCGTGCAAACGGAATGCCCCCCGAGATCGGCGGCAAGCGCGGCGGATCGGATCCCGCCATTCCCGTAGCGGTGTTCTCGGTGGAGGCCGACGGCTCGCTGGCAGCTGTTCAAACGCGCACTACGGCGTCCATCGCCGACGACGTGCTGGCGCAGGCCGCGGCCGCGCTGGCCGATCAGCCCGACGGCTCCGGCAGCCTGGACGGCCTAGGGCTGTTCTACGAGAAGCGCACCGTGGGAGACGCCGCGTACCTCGCGTTCGCGGACATGAACGCCGCAAGCAGCTGGCAGACCCTGGCCGTCACACTGGCGGGCGTGGGCGCGGCGGCGTTGGCTGCGTTCTTCGTGATCAGCATGTTCTTCTCGCGGTGGGCGCTGGCGCCAGTGGATCGCGCATGGCGCCAGCAGCGCCGGTTCGTAGCCGACGCTTCGCACGATTTGAAGACGCCCCTCACCGTGATCCTCGCGAACACGTCCATCCTGCTTGAGCATCCCGAGCGCAGCATCGCCAGCCAGAGCCAGTGGATCGAGAGCACCCAGCACGAAGCGCAGCAGATGCAGGGCCTGGTAGGCGACCTGTTGCTGCTCGCGCAGGTCGACGAGGGCGCCGCGCCGCCGCCCATGGAGCGGCTCGACCTCACCGACCTGGTGGAAGGCGAGCTGCTGCAGTTCGAGTCCGTGGCGTTCGAGCGCGCCGTCGATTTGCAATCGCAGCTGGACGAGAGCGTCATGGTGCGCGGCAATGCGATGAGGCTGCGCAAGCTGGTGGGCACGCTGCTGGACAACGCATGCAAGTACGCCGACGACGGCGGCAGCGTGAACGTATCGCTGCGCCAAAGCGTGCGCCGCATCGAGCTGGCGGTGCACAACACCGGCTTCGCCATCGCGCCCGAGGATCTCCCCCACGTGTTCGACCGCTTCTACCGCGCCGACAAGGCGCGCACGCGCGACGAAAGCGGCTACGGCCTGGGGCTGGCCATCGCGCACGCCATCGCCGAGGAGCACGGCGGCAACCTCGCTGCCGCCAGCGACGACGAGCGCGGCACCACGTTCACCCTCACGCTGCCCACCTTGCCCGCCTGACGACGCTGGCGAAGTCTTCTATACTGGAAGCCCAACCTGAACGCATCTGCTTCGCAAGGAGATCTACGCACATGGCACTACACTCGTGGCTCGCACGGCCTCAACGGCGGTTGGGACCGCTGGGGCTCATCGTGCTGCTGGTCATCACGTCGTTGGTCACGCCGCTTTCGCTGGACATGTACACACCGGCCGTCCCGCACATGACCGAGCATTTCAACACGTCGGAGACCATGGTGAACCTCACGCTGGTGGGCTACTTCCTGTTCTTCGCCGTCGGGCTGCTGGCGTTCGGGCCCGCAAGCGACCGCTACGGACGCAAACCCGTGCTGCTGGCGGGCATTCTCACGTATGCGCTGGCCAGCGCTTTATGCGCGCTGTCAGTGGACATCGTCATGCTCATCGCCATGCGCATCCTGCAAGCCTTGGGCGCCGGGGCGGTGAGCGCGGTGTCCACGGCGGTGGTGAAGGACGCCGTCGTTCCCGAACGGCGCGAGGCTCTGCTGTCCGTCGTGCAGGTGATGTTCGTGGTAGGGCCCGTGCTGGCGCCGGTGGCGGGCGCGCTCATCCTGCAGGTCGCCGACTGGCGCATGACGTTCTGGGTACTGGCGGGCATCGGCCTTCTGTGCGCCGGGCTGGCGCTGCTGTTCGACGAGACGCTTCCCGTCAGCGAACGCTACGAGGGCACCGTGCTGGGAAGCGTGAAGCAGCTGGGCGCGGTGGCGCGCAACAAGGGGTTCTCGGCGTTCCTGGGCATCGTCGGGCTGTACAACCTGCCGTTCATGGCGTACATCGCCGTCGGTTCGTACGTGTACATCACGTTCTTCGGGCTGACCGAGCTGGAGTACAGCATGTACTTCGCGTTCGCCGCGCTGCTGACGGCTGCGGGGCCGTTCATCTGGCTTGCGGCCTCGCGGTTCATGTCCGCGCGGCGGTTCACCAGCATCCTGCTGGGCATCGCGCTGGCGTCCGGCGCGGCCATGCTGGCCGTGGGCCAAGCGAGCCCGCAGCTGTTCTGCATCACGTTCCTTGCGTTCGCGCTGACGGAGGCTGCCGTTCGGCCGTACAGCACCAACGTCCTGCTGTCGCAGCAGGAAGGCGATACCGGAGCCGCATCGTCGCTGATCAACTTCGCGCACACCGCCATCGGCTGCGTCGGCATGCTTGCCGCCGTACTGCCGTGGCCGAACTACGTGGTGGGCGTGGGCGCCATCATCGTCGGTTCGATGGGCGTCGCCATCGCCGGCTGGGTGGCTCTGCTGCGCTCGAACGTGCCGCTCAGGGGCATCAAGGATGCAGGGAGCGAACCCGCCGCTGCCTCCGACAACGACCTTGCCCCGCAAGAGCGCTAGATAGCTGCGGCTTTCGCACGCTTCATGCAGCTTTAATCTTCTTTCATGATCTTGCGCCTTGCAAGAGGGGCCTGCTCCAACGAGACGCTTGGTTATCTGAGCTCCCTCACAATGGCATAGTCCGATGAGGAGCATAAGCCTAAGGGAACGCACGGCGTGCGCAGGCGGCAAATGCGGCACAAGCCGGAGAGGCTTGCGCCGCATAGGGAGCTGCATCTACTGGGAACCGATTCCTTTTACCTGCGCGCCGCGCAATGCTTCCCAGCCAGGTAACCGTGAACGATCGCAAAAGCGTTCGACATGCCCGGCAACGATGCTTCATAATGGTTGCCGAAGCGTCGTCCAACCACGTTGCCCGCAGCGTAGAGTCCGGGAATCGCCCCGTTCGAACCGCAAACCTCCAGATCAGGCGAGCAGAGCACGCCGCTCATCGTATGAATGAACGACTGCTGCGCCCTGATCGCGTAAAACGGCGCGGTCTCGATCGGATACAAGTAGCGACTAGGCTTGGCGAAGTCGGAATCGAACCCTTGGGCGACCATTTCGTTGTACCGGTCGATCGAGGCCTTCAGCACCTCTGGATCGACCTCCATCTCGGAAGCGAGCTCCTCGATCGTGTCCGCCTTTACGTTCGGGCTCTTCGACATCGTCTCCTCGTCCAGCCCGCTCTCCATGACGCCGAACATGCATATCGGCTTCATGTCCGCAGTCTGCTGAGCATAGTTCGCATCGACGATCTTCCAAAAATGAGCGCCCTTCTCTGCGGCGCACGGCTGATCGTATGCGATACGGCCGATTATCATGAACGCATTAGCCTCGTTGGCGAACCGCTCGCCGATGGAGTTCACGCCCATGTACGGCAGCAGCCCAGCCTCCGCTACGCTGGGCCACCCCATCGTAGCGACGGGATTGTCCTCCATGACACCGCCTGCCCAGATGCACATCTTATGGCCGTCTCCCGTATCCAAACGACCCTTCGGCTGCTCGTCTGATTCCATGTAGGAGGTGTATGCGTTGCAGTCGTACATATCCTTGGCGATCGTTTCAGGCAGCAACGCCGTGCACATGTCTTCGTTACCTGCAAAGTCCCCCGTACACACGATAACGCCCTTTGCCGCCTTGATCCGCAGATACGACCCGTCTTCGGCCTGCGCGACGGCTCCACCCACCGCGCCGTTATCCGTTTGCTCCAGGTACAAACCAGGCGTGTTGTACTTGACCTGCGCTCCAGACTTCACCGCTTCGGAAGTCAGCGCATCGAGAAGATACTTTTCGCGTTCCTTCCCCTCTTCGATGAAGTGATCCCATCCCGTGGTGAAGCTGCCGGGGATCGTGATGTAGGGCTCCTTGCTTGGATCGACGCCTTCGGGGTACTGCGTGAAGGGCATGCCTATAACAACCCCGTTCGCTTCGGCTTTCTCCAAAAGCCAATCCATGATCGCACCGCTTTCGTGCGCCCAGGTTGCCCAAAACGACGTGTCGCACAGCGGCCCGTATTTAACAAGCTCGTTGTTGAGCACCTCTTCCGGGTCGAGGGTCACTCCAGCCTCCACCTGCTTTTCGTAACCGATTGCAGAATGGAAGATGCCGCCGTAACGCGAGCAGCTGTGCTTTTCGATAAGGATGGCATTCGCGCCTTCCTCAACAGCCGCATTCAAGGCGCATAGCCCGGAAAGCCCGCCGCCGATTACAAGCACATCGCACTCCAACGTTTCGGCGATATCGCCTTCGTCGATCGTCTGAGGAGCGCCAAGCCAATCGACAGCCCCTCCATCGCCAGCGCTCTTGCCGTTTTTTTCGACGGCCGATTCGCTTTCCTTTTTCGGCGCGCAACCTCCAAGAAGCATGCCCGTAGAAGCGACAGCTCCTGCAAGCACAGACCCCTTCAGAAACGAGCGTCGATCCATCGTTGATTCCATACGTCCCTCCTTGGTCGTTCGCTTGCCCGACTGCAAGCAGGACCAAGGGTACGGATCCGACGGAAGGTTTACATCGGAGGAAGCGGGTGATCATCGCAATCGATGAGCTGAGCTGGATGCATGTCAAACAGATCACCGGAAAAGTACTACTGCCATCTCAACGCCCCGCATCCTGCGCCTTCGCTTAAAACTTCGAAACAAGCTCCTTGCGCGAAGACACGCCCGTCTTCTTGTATACGTTCCCCACATGCGTTTTGACGGTATTCGTGCTTATGAAGAGCCGCTCCGCTATTTCCTCGTACGTCAGCCGATTGAGCAGCAATAGAAGGACCTCTCGCTCTCTCATAGTGAGGTCGTACCGCTCGAACGCCGCATCGTCGAGCGAAAGCTCCGAAAGCCTGACGGAATCGTCGGCGATAGATTCAGCATGAAGCTTCGAGGGCGCGTCTCGTCTGCGCGAGAATAGGAATATGCAACATACTAATATAATGTAGATCATCACCGATGAAGCAGCGCTCGCAAACTCAGAAGGAAGCAGGGCCCCTACTAGCTGCCCCGAATTGTCAGCCAGCGTAAACACACCCAAGATGAACAACAGCTTCGACTGGGGCTTTTCGGATGGAGCGCTGAGCACCGCCGCGTAGTAGTACTGCAGCATAAGAAAAGACACGAAGCCCGCATTCCCCACAATCGCTGGAACTACCTGGTTCAACGATGCAAGGGGCAACAACGCCATGCTCGCCGCAGTCAACGGAGCCACCACAACCGCGAACTGCTTCACCAAACCCCAACGCTGTCGCGAGAAGTAAACCGCCAACAAGAGCGCCGCGGCGACGAAGGTGCCCGCCAGCACGAGCGGCAACGCCGCGCTTGCCCAACCTTCCCCGACTTGCGAGACCATGTTGCGCACAAGACCGTAAGGAAGCCCTATCAAGAAGGCCAAAAATGCAAGCTGCCCCACATTCGCATCGAGCGCAACGGACGGTTCGCGATTCTCGTCTGCACCCACGCGGCTCGAAGCATGCATTAACAGCAAAGACAACGTGCCGAACACCATGGCAACCGGAATCGCAGGAATCTCAAGAATGTTCACCGCCGCAAAAAGGAGCAGCGCGATACCTTGCTCCACGGCGCAAAGCAAAAGAATGTCTCGATGCCTGCAGCGGGCATGAAGGCATCCGTACAAGGCGAACACGATGCCGATACCCGTCCCCGAAAGAAGCGAGCCAGCGAACGCCAAAGCAGATTCTGTGGCGGCGAGAGGAAAGCACGCTAGACCGCCGATAACGCAGAAGAATGCCGCAATATAGGTTCGAGTCCCTCCGTATGCCCGACGAAGCCGAGGAGAGAACATAAGCACCACGAACACCACGAGAGTTGCAAGCACGCACGAAAGCCAAATAATGTCGGGAAAACCGACAATCGGATCCAAAGAGACGATATCGTTTTGGTACAGAGTGAGAAAATGGCAGCACCACCACAACGCGCCACCGATCACCAGAAAACGCCACTTCCGCAGAGAGGCAAGGGCTTCTTCGAAAAGCCGTCCCTCGGCTTTCATCAATACAACCTCCGTCAGACATCGAAGGATTCATCAGGCTTTGCACTCGTATGGCGCAACGAAAACGAGTATACACCCTCGCGAACTGCTTCCACCGATCCGTGACGCCGAAAACGCTTCCGCACGGTAAAAGCGAGGCGGTTTGGTAATCCTATGGCAAAGGTAGAATATCAGGCGATACTTTCCCACCTGGGGAAATAACGGACCTGCCTTACATTCGACTACATTTGCGCGAAGCAGAGCGCCTTCAAAGTTACCAGGCTTCGTTTTTGCCGTCAAACCTCGCTTTTGCCGGCAGGCCTCGATTCCAACCGCCCCCAACAACGCGAGCGGCCCCGGCATAGCCGGGGCCGCTGGAAGCGTTTCGCTTACACGTAGAACAGGATGTCGTTGTACGTGGGAACGGGCCAGTGGTCGCGATCGACGAGGACTTCGAGCCCGTCGACGGCGGCGCGCAGCCTGTCCATGACGGGGATGACCTCGTGCGCGTAGGTGTTCGCCTTCTCCTGCTCGCTCTCGATCTCCAGCGTCTCGTGGTGCAGCTTGCCCAGGGCGCGCAGCTGCGTGTCGATCTCCTTGATGCCCAGCAGCAAACGGCGCAGCAGCTCTTCCTGCTGGTCGGTGTCGGCACCGGCGCAAGCCGACCGGATGGCGTTGATGTGGCCGGCCACCTCGGCGGCGTAGCTGTTGATGGCGGGCAGGTAGGCGCGGCGCACCATGCGCTTCATCGTGCGCGCCTCGATGTTCAGCAGCTTGTTGTACTTCTCCAGCTTCACCTCGTAGCGGCTGCGCACTTCGGTTTCCGTGAGCACGCCGAACTCCTCGAACAGCGCGATGCTCTTCGGTTCGACGAAGCACGGCAGGGCGTCGGCCGTCGTAGGATGGTTCGCCAGGCCGCGGCGCTCCGCCTCCCGCGTCCATTCTTCCGAATAGCCGTTGCCGTTGAAGATGATGCGCTGGTGCGCCGTCAGCACGTCGCGGATGTAATCGATGGCGGCGGCTTCGAATTCCTCGCCGGCCTTGCCCTCCATCGCGTCGGCGAAGTCCTTGAGGCTCTTCGCCATGGCCGTGTTCAGGATCATGTTGCAATCCGACAGGTTCACGCCCGAGCCGGGCATGCGGAACTCGAACTTGTTGCCGGTGAACGCGAACGGCGAGGTGCGGTTGCGGTCGGTGTTGTCCTTGAGGAAGTTCGGCAGCACGGCCACGCCCAGGTCCATGGCCACTTTCTCGGCGTTCGTGTACTCGTGGTCGTCGATGAGCGCGTCCACGATAGCGTCTAGCTCGTCGCCCAGGAAGATGGAGATGATGGCCGGCGGCGCCTCGTCGGCACCGAGGCGATGGTCGTTGCCCGCGGACGCCACCGACATGCGCAGCAGCTCCTGATAGTCGTCCACCGCCTGGATGACGCCCGCGAGGAACACGAGGAAGCGCAGGTTGTCCATGGGGCTCTCGCCGGGGTCGAACAGGTTCTTCTTGCCGGCCGACAGCGACCAGTTGTTGTGCTTGCCCGAGCCGTTGATGCCCTCGAACGGCTTCTCGTGCTGCAGGCACACGAGACCGTGATGGCTGGCCAGCAGGCGCATCTTCTCCATGGTGAGAAGGTTCTCGTCCACGCCGCGATTCACGTTCGTGAAGATGGGAGCCAGCTCGTGCTGCGCCGGAGCCACCTCGTTGTGCTTCGTGCGAGCCGGCACGCCGAGCGCCCACAGCTCGTTGTCCAGTTCCTTCATGAACTCGTTGACGGTGGGACGGATGGCGCCGAAGTAATGCTCGTCGAGCTCTTGGCCCTTGCAGGGGGCGTAACCGAACAGGGTGCGGCCCGTCATGATGAGATCCTGGCGCTTGGCATAGGCCTTCTCGGACACGAGGAAGTATTCCTGCTCGGCGCCCAGCGTGGGCACGATGCGCTGACGCGGCTCGCCGAACAGGGCCAGCACGCGGTTGGCCTGCTCCTCCACCGCGCTCATCGAGCGCAAAAGCGGCGTCTTCTTGTCGAGGGCCTCGCCGGTGTAGGAGCAGAATGCCGTCGGGATGCACAGCACCTCGTCCTTGATGAAGGCGTAGGAGGTGGGGTCCCAGGCGGTGTAGCCGCGGGCCTCGAAGGTGGCGCGCAGGCCGCCGGACGGGAAGCTGGAGGCATCGGGCTCGCCCTGGATCAGCTCTTTTCCGGAGAAGCTCATGATGGCGCGGCCGTCGCTGCAGGGGTCGAGGAAGCTGTCGTGCTTCTCCGACGTGATGCCGGTCAGGGGCTGGAACCAATGCGTGAAGTGGGTGGCGCCCTTCTCGATGGCCCATTCCTTCATGGCGTGGGCCACGACGTTCGCTACCTCGATCTCGAGGGGCTTGCCCTCTTTCATGGTTTTGATCAGGCTCTTGTACGTGGCAGACGGCAGACGCTCCTGCATCGTATGCTCGTTGAATACCATCGAGCCGTAGATTTCCGAAACCTTCGCCATGAGAATGAGCTCCTTACTCGTTGCGTTCAAGGCGGTGCGCGGCCTCCCGCGACGCGCGCGGATGAACCACCCGCATACGATAGCACGGCCGCAGGTCAAACCGCATGATCAATACGCCGTAATCAAACTAACGGCGAAATGTTTCAAGAAGTTTTCGAACCCGAAGGGCAGTTTACAGCGCCTCCTCGGCAAGCTCGCCCTCCTCCTGCATGCCGAGCGCACGTTGTTCGGCCACCACAGCTGCCAGCAGATCCTGCTGAGAGTGAATGCCCATCTTGCGGTAGATGTTGCGCACATGCGTTTTCACCGTCTCCTTCGACAGCGTAAGCTCGTCGCAAATGGCCGCACGGCTGGATCCGCGCGCAAGGAGCGCGAACACCTCCTGCTCGCGCGCGGTCAGATCGTTGCGATGGCACACCAGCTCGCATCCGCGCTCGAAGCTATCAGGAAGCTCCTCCATGTCGCCGGGACGCACCATGCCCCAGCCGGTTTGCAGGTTCTTGCGGTCGCACATCACCAGCGAGCTTGCCAGCAGCACGAACACCATCACCGTAGCCAGATCGCTCGCCGTCTCGACCGACAGCGGAAGCACCCAGAGCGTCGCGCTCGCTACTAGGGCGCCGGCGATCTGGCCCAACAGCAAAAAGCACGTCGTAATGGCAAACACCCAGTTGGCGGGCAGTCCGCGCTTGCTGATGAGCAGCGCGCACAGCGCCCACATCATGATATCAACGAAGCGGTACCCCATCGCTTGCACGAACAATCCCGGCAGCGCATCGGGCCCCGCCAAGGCCAGGAACAAGAAGCCCAGCGACATGATGAGAAATCCCACCTGGTAGATCAGCTGGTTGAAGTCCATGCGGAAGAACAGCGCACACGTAAACAGCACGAGGGCAGACACCGCGAAGCTGGCTGCCGACAGGGCGACCACCGGCTCGTCGTGTCCGCCCATGAGCAGCACTGCCTGCACGATGCCGAACGACAGTCCTTGGACGAACGCCGTGGCCAGAAACTTGCGCGGCACATGAAGAGGAGCGTCCAAACCGTGCGCTAGCAGATCGGGTGTCACCGGAGCGTCGCGCATGAGCAACGCCATGCTTGCGGCGGGGATGACGAGCGCCGCTGCCCACACCGCCGCCTCAGGCAACAACGTGATGCACACGGTAAGAAGGGCAGCCACCACGGTTCCCACCACGCCGTGCAGAATGGTGGTGCGCGGTCCCAGATCGCCCAAGATGCGACCCCATTCCACATGAAGGCACGCCGTGCCCGCGCCCATGAGAAGACCGCCCAGGCACACCGCCGCGACGTTCACCAGCTCCACGGTCAAAGGCGAGAAGGAAAGGATGCCGCACGTAGTCACGCCGATCGACATGGAGGCCGGCACGGCAATGCGGTACCATCGCCCTTGCGGCACAATCCTCCTCGCCTTCAGCAGCACGCCCAACACCAAAAACGTACAGGCGTACGCCGACAGCGGCACGACCCATCCAGGCAGCGGAAAGTCGAGCGCCGCGAGAAACGGCGGGTTGAAAAACGTGGTTTGGAACACAAGCCACACCCATGTCCAGAACAGGCCGAAGCCCATCGACAGCCGCGGATGCGCGCGCATCTCGCGGCGAAACGAGCGCAGCATGCCATGACGCTCTTGCCACCCCGTTAAAGCGCAGCGCGATGCGGCCTCCCCGCCGCGGCCATCCTGTACATTCGGCACGGTCAACATCGCCCCTCCCCGAGCTGCTTGATTCCGTGGTTGCATGGTAGCACAGAGCAAGCATGCGTCAGTGTCTCGCCTCTACCCCTTCCGGGGGTAGATTCGGTTTCCGGCGATTTACCACGCAAGGGGGATGGCGGGACGCGTTGGAATTTCAGTATGGTCTACGCCAAGAGCTCGGTCGCTTCCATCTTGAGCGACCGACGACCATCAGGGAGAGAGGGAGTTCCATTATGTCGAAGAATGAACGCGCCGCACGCACTTCAACAGGGGTTTCTCGTCGCCAGTTCCTCATTGGAGCAGGACTTGCAAGCCTTGGCGCCGCAGGAGCCGGCCTCGCCGGCTGCGCCCCCAGCACGCAAGCCGCCGACGAAACAGCTACCGCAAGCGGCGCAATCGACTCCGCGAGCCTCGCCGGCAACCCCTTGGGAGCCAACGCGGCCGTCGAATGGTCGTTCATGACGCCGCCGGCCGACATCCCCGCCGACCAGATCACGGGAACCGAGGACGTGGACGTGCTCGTAGTGGGCTGCGGATTCGCCGGCGCCATCGCCTCGGTCGCCGCAGCGCAGGAGGGCGCGAAAACGCTGTGCATCGACAAGTGCAACACGTACTCCGGACGCGGCGGACACATCACGGCCTACGGATCGAAGCTCGTGAAGCAATACGTGAATGAGGGTTGGTTCAAAGAGGCCGACTACGCGCACATCGTGCGGCGCCTGATCGAGTGGGCTACCGGCCGCGTGAAAGAACCGCTGCTGTGGCAATTCGCCAAGAAATCGGGCGCGTGCATGGACTGGCTGGTCGACCTCGTGGCCGAATCGGGCTTGAAGCCCACACTGTGGGCCGGCTACTACAAGGGCCCCGACTACACCGAGGAGCCCATCACGCACTTCTTCTACGACGACACCACCGACTTCGTGTACCTCGACGGCGTGTCGAAGGGCCTGGGCATGGCCGTGCTCATCCCCGCCGTCATCGAGCAGGGCGAGAAGCTGGGCGTCGAGTACCGTTACGAAACGCCATGCGCTCGCCTGCTGCGCGAAGGCAACGGGCCCGTGACGGGCGCCATCGTGGGCGAGGAAGGGTCGTACAAGCAGATAAACGCGAAGTCCGTGATCATCGCCACCGGCGACTACCTGGACGACGACGAGATGCGCACGCGCTACCAGCCCTTCACTTGGCATGCCGACAGCCGCCTGTACATCCCCTTCGGCATTTCCACGGGCGATCTGCACAAGCAGGCCATGTGGATTGGCGGGGCCATGCAGGAGTCCGAGCCGCACTGCGCCACCATCCATCTGGAGTCCGGTGCGCAAAGCTACAACTTCCTGCACGTCAACAAGAACGGCCAGCGTTTCATGAACGAGGACGTGAACACGCAGTCGAAGTCGTGCGTGAAGTCGTACCAACCCGAGGGCAAGGCGTTCACCATCTACGATGCGAACTCGCTGGAATCGTTCGCCCAGTCGTGCAACGACGGCATCTCGGGCGGCATCTCGTCCGATCAGCAGTACCGCCGCTTCGGTGTGCCGTTCGACATGGACGTAGAGCTGAAGCTGCGCCAGGCGAAGATCGACCAGGGTCTGCTGTTCCAAGCCGACACGCTGGACGAGCTGGCTGAAAAAGCGGGGATCGACGCCGAGGGGCTCAAGGCCACCGTCGCACGCTACAACGAGCTGGCCGCGAAGGGCAACGACGACGACTTCGGCAAGCGCCCGGAAATCCTGTGGCCCATCGATACGCCGCCCTACTTCGCAGGCCAACTGGTGTCCACGCTGCTGGCAGCGTCGGGTGGGCTGCGCCAGGATACGGAATGCCACGTCCTCGACGAGGAGAACAACCCCATCGAAGGCCTGTACGTGTGCGGTGCCGCAGGCGGCGAATACTTCTCGAACGACTACCCCACCATCTGCCCCGGCACGAACCATGGTCGCTGCCTGACGTTCGGTCGCATCGCCGGCATCAACGCCGCCGGAGGAGATGCCGACAAGGAGATAGCCGATCTCGAGATCGTCAGCGGCATGATGCCCGAGGAAGACCGCGTCAACACCGTGACGGCCTCGGCGAAGTAGCCCTCCCTTTCGATGCTCGGGACGCCCTGCGCATCCCGAGCATCGAATCCCAAGCCCCGCCGGTTCCCTCCCACCGCGCGGGGCTTCTTTTCGAACGCGCTACCACTCCACTTCTTCGTAGTCCAAGCCCTGCTCGCGCAGACGGGCGAACAGCTCTTCAGGGGTGACGGCTTCGACAGGAGACGCTTTGAAGTCCTTGACGTTGCGCGTGACGATGTAGTCCGCTTTGATTTTCGCGGCGCATTGGGCGACAAGGCAATCCTCGAAATCCGCCCAGCGCAAGCCGAGGGCCCGCCTTGCATCCTCCGGCGATACCCCTACGATCTGAAGGAACGACAGATTATGCTCGATCATCTCCTGGGCAGCATCGCTGCCGTGGTCCTTGCGCAGCAGATAGTAGATGTCGGTCAGCATATTCACGCTAATGTAGGTGGACGCTTCCTGGACCACTCCCAGCAGGCATACGCGGCGCGACAGCTCATAAAACGGTTCGCGTCGACCGATATGGTCGAGAATGATGTTGGTATCAAGCATCAAATCCATAGCGATCCTTCAAACGCGCTTCCCGCAGCTCTTCGTCGGACATCGTCAAAGGACGCTTCGTGTGCACCTGATCGAACGCCTCGATGCGACGGCGCAACTCATCCCTATCGGGCTTCTCGCTCTTCTCGAAAGGAAGGCCGTCGTGTTTCACGGTGTATTCGAACAGGCGCCTGACGGCCGAGGACGGCGTGTAGCCTTCACGCCGCATGATCGCGGCAGCGCGCTCCTTCATATCGCCGTTCAACCGCACGGTCATAACCGACTCCATTGTGCCTCCCATCGACGTATTACGTGTACTACAGTATAGAGGGAAGCGTCGCAACCCGCAACCGGGTTCCTACTTGTGCGCGTGGGCGCAAAACGGCACCTATGACAATTTCGACAGAGGGATTAAAGCGGTTCAAGCTGGCAATGCGGAAAACGCCTCCGCATACAGCCAGGTCACGAATTCCACCACTCGCTAAAAACCAAGTTCTCCAAAACGAACTTTGTCATAGCTTGCCATTCGGGGACAACTCGGAGCGAGGGAGCGGTCGAAACGGGAGCGAGGCGAGACAAGCCCCTAGCTTCGCCTCAAAAGCCTACAGCCCGCCTCCGAGGAAGCGGGCTGTCAATCCGTCTCGCATTATCAGCCTATAGGCAGTACCCTCCGCGTGCCGACCCGGCCACAACGGGATGGGTCTCGACGAGGTAGGTGTCAACCGAGCCGATGAACTCGGATCCATGAGCCGTCAATCGTTGGAATTCTTTGGAATCGTAGAAGCACTCGAAGGCATCCATGTCCTCGAAATAGAACTCGGCCATGCCATCGCAGGGAAGCTTCTCGCTGGAAACGCTCGCCCCGTCTACGAATCGGTCGATCACGAGGTTTTGATTGTAGCCCGCATGGCCGGGAGCAGCCTCCACCAGCTTCGCGTGAGCATAACACCACTCTCGACGGAATTCGGCCACGCTCACCCCCTCCGCTCGATTCAAGAACGACACGCGATGAACCAGGTTCTTTCCCCGCAGATACGGAGGAACCTCGCGCACCACGTTGCGGGAAAACACCAGGATGTCGCACAAGCGCTTCTGCAAAAGGACCTCGGCGTCGTCGAGAAGGGCGTTACCGGTTTCGGCATCCAACGACTGAACCCCTTCGAGCATTTCGCTGTACGTATCGAAATGAAGCTCCGAATACCCGTCGATATCGATGACGCCTCCCATAATCGGGTGACGATGCTCGTTGTCAATGACGAGATTCTGGTTGCAAACTCGCAGGTTCTTCATTCCCGCAGCAATCGGCCCGTGGATATGCAGCCAATGATGCGAGAACGATTCCTGGGTGAACTTGTCGTTCTTCTTAAGCAATCCGCACCGAACAATCACGTGCTCGCTCCCTTCGTTGGACAGGGCCCGCATCAAGCCAACCCTCACATCATGAAAACCTGGTAGGCGTTCGCGCAGTCTTCGTAGCGCTTTTTGATGTTCGCCTCGCCCCGCAGATACGTCAGCGACATCTTGGCGAAGTACCATCGTCCGTCGATCTTCACGTACTCGTTGTCATAATGGGCACGACCCACGAACTCGCCTCCGCGCTGTGCATCGTACAGATCGTCTTGGAGCGACCAATGCGAACGCGCCGTTTCTTCGCCCGTCAGCTCGATCCAATGATGGTGTCCTTGATGGCTCGACGTGACGCCGTCTGCGAACTTGGCTCGCATCGTGGCGAGCATCCCCTCTCGTCCTTCGTAGAGCCCTCCTGTCGTGTTGTTGGCGAACACGAAATCTTCCACAAGGCATGCCCGCAGGCCATCCCAGTCTTTGGCATCGAGGGTATCCCAATACTCGGCCTGCAACCGCTCGATCGCCCTCATGTCCTCCAAGTCCCCGATGCGCTTCTCAAGCTCCTCAACAGTTGCCATAACTCCCTCTTCCTAGGTCAAGCTGAAACCGCCTTCGTTGTAGATGGTTTCGCCCGTAATGAACGAAGCGTCTTCCGAAGCCAGGAACAGCGCGACGTCGACCGTCTCGCGAACTTCGCCGTAGCGTCCGAAGGGCATCTTCGCCAAGAACGCAGCGCTCCGCTCAGGATCGTTGATCGTCCCGGCGGCTATGCGCGTTTTCGACGTGCCGGGAGCTATCGCGTTCACATGAATGCCGTACTTCGCCAGCTCGAGCGCCATCACCTGCGTAAGCATTTTGACGGCGGCTTTCGAGGGGCAATAGGGGGTGATGCCGCCGATGGTCTTGCGGGAGCTGTTCGAGCTCGTGTTCACGATGTAGCCTTTCACGCCAAGCTCGACCATCGTGCGCGCAACAGCCTGGCCGACGTAGAATTCGCCGTTCAGATTCGTGGCCATCACATCGAGCCATCCCTCCTTGCTGCACTCCAGAAACGGCTCCCGATGGCAGATGCCGGCATTGTTCATCAAAACGTCGATACGCCCGTATCGATCGATGACCTTCTGCACGCTTTCCTGCACCTGATCGTAGTCGCGCACATCGCAGTGCACGCAGAAAACGTGATCGTTGCCCCCGAACACCTCTTCCATCGTATCGTCCTCGATGTCGAAGATGGCAACCTGGGCACCCTCCTTCACGAGTTGCTCGACCATGCCGCGCCCAAGACCGTTGGCACCGCCGGTTACCAGGGCTATCTTGTCAACAAACCGCTCTCTTTCCATTGTCGTCCTCCTAATCTAACGCACAGCTAGAGGCTCTGCCCACCATCCTCGAAGATGATCTCCCCCAACATGAAGGAAGACTCTTCCGAAGCGAGGAACAGCGCCGCATCCACGGCCTCCTTCACTTCGCCGTAGCGGTGCATGGGAATATCGTTCAAGAACTGCTCGTTCATGTGCGGGTTCAAACGCGTCGGCTCGCTCATGCGGGTTTTCGTCGTGCCGGGTCCAAACGCGTTGACGCGTATATCGTATTCGGCAAGCTCTTTTGCGAACTGCTTGGTGAACACGGCGATGGCCGCCTTGGATGCGGGATACGCGCCAAGGTACTTCGGTATGAAACGGAAGGTGTTCGAAGACGTGTTCACGATAACGCCCTTCGTCTTCTTCGCCACCATGGCCTGGGCAACGGCCTGCGCCACGTAGAACGACCCGTTCACGTTGGTGGCGATCACACGATCCCAAGCATCTTTAGGACAGGTGAGCATACCGTACTTCTGCCCGTCCTTGATGCTGATGCCCGCGTTGTTCATGAGGATGTCGATGCGGCCGAAGCGTTCGACGGCCTCGTCGACCATGCGGTGCACGGCATCGTAATCGGTGATATCGCACGGTATGGTATGAACGCGATCCTCGTCGCCGAACGCATCCTCTAACGTATCGTGCTCGATGTCGACGGCAACCAGCTTCTCGGCGCCTTCCGCAAGGAAACACTTGACCATGCAACGCCCGATACCGTTCGCCGCACCCGTGACCAGCACGATCTTGTTATCGAACCGAGCCATGACACACCCCTTCTCCTTAATGAGTTACCGCGAGCGCGCCGATCGGCGTGCGCCAACCCTCCCCCTTTGGCGCACGCCTTCATCGACGCAGAACGCGCCGTTACTTTGCGTCGGCCGTCGCCAGATGAAGATACGTCGTGGCACCGCCATCGGCGGCAATGAACTCGCCGTTGATAAAGCTGGAATCGTCCGAAGCAAGGAACATGACCACTGAGGCAATCTCCTCGGGCAGCGCGTAACGCTTCATCGACGAGGCGTCCACCAGACCCTTGCGGTTCTGGCCGCGCGGCAAGGTCATCCCCGAAAGCACAAGGCCGGGGTTCACGGCGTTCACGCGTATGCCGTAGGTCCCGAGGTCGGTGGCGGCGGCGCGCGTCATGCCCATGACTGCGGCCTTGGCCATGGCATAGCCGATGAAGCTCCCGGGTCCGAAATGCGTGCCTTGGTAGGAGCACGTGTTGACGATGGTGCCGCCGCCCGCTTCGATGATGGCGGGTGCGCAATAGTGCATGCCGTTGTACACGCCCCAGCAATCCACGTCCATGATGCGGTTCAGGGACTCGCGGGTCTCGGTGAGGACGGTGCCGTTCTGGCACATCCCGGCATTGTTGACGAGCACGTCCAGTCGACCGCTCTCGTCCACGACCTTCTTCACCAGCTCCTGCCAGGAGCCTTCGTCGGCAACGTCCATCGGAAACGCCACGGCTTCTCCGCCGTCGGCAATGATGGCAGCCTCGACCCGCTTCAATCCCTCTTCTTCGATGTCGGCCATGTACACCTTGGCACCTTGCTGGGCGATCATCTTGGCTTCCATCTCGCCCTGGCCGCCCGCGGCGCCGGTCACGATGACCACCTGACCTTCGAATTTACCCGTGCCTTCCGCTACGCGCGGCCAACGTTTGGCCTGCGCTTCGGCGTAGATCTTCTCCTCGAAAGCCTTTTGATCAGGACCCGAGACAACGGCATCATCGAAAAACTCTGCTCGCATTGACTTCATAGCAACGCTCCCCTTCCAAAAAGGACTGCATCACGCCGAGTTCGCGATGCAGTCCGAACTTCGTCTAGTTCTGCAGCTCCACAGGCACGGCTTCGACGAAATACGTCGTGACGGTGCCGATGAACTCCGCTGCGTGCACGCTCGCGCGCAGCTTGAAACCGACCGTGCTGTAGCACTCGTCGAACGCGTCCATGTCCTCGAACCAGAACTCCACCATGCCTTCGACCGGCAGGTCGGCGTAATGGACGGACGCGCCTTGGACCATGCGGTCGATGACCAGGTTCTGGTTGTAGCCGCAGTACCCGCTCATCAGCTTCACCAGCAGGGAATGGGTGTACCACCACTCGTCATGGAACGTCGCGGCATCGACGCCCTCCGCGCGATCGCAGAAAGACACGCGCTTGATAGCCTTGCCGTCGAGGTAGGCGGGAACGGGCGTGTCCACCTTCTTCACCGCAACCAGCGTGGAAACGGGCTCTTCCACGAGCGGCTCCAGAGCAGCCAACAGAGCATCCCCCGCTTCGTCCATCGCCTGCTGCATGTCGCCGTAGCTGTCGAAGAACATCTCGATGAAGCCGTCGATGTCGATGGCGCCGCGACCCAGATGAGAGCGCTGCTGGCGATCGGTCACGAAATCGATCTCGCACTTCCGCAGCTGGGGCATGCGGGCGATCACGTCGCGCACATCCCCCATCATGCCCTCGCGAAACGCCTCTTCGGAAACCCCTTCTTTGCACTTCAGCAAGCTAATCCTGGAAATCATGTCCTACCCCTTCCTCAGATCGTTCGGGAATTTTAGTATCCGGCAGCTGTTGGGCGCCTTCAACAACGCACTTGAAAGTGCGCAACTCACTTATTGGTAAGATGCATCCGACCAGCACATACGCGTTTTACGCTTCAGCGGCGTCCTTAGCCTTCATCTTCTTGAAGAACATCCACGCCAGCGACAGCAGCACGAGACCGACGATGCAGAGCGCACCGAGGAACGGGAATGCAGAACTGTAGCTGCCCGTGGTGGCAAGCGCGTTGGCGGAAACCACCGGGCCGATGAACGAGGCCAGCGTGTAGCCGATGAACATGAAGCCGTAGTTCTGGCCCGCATTGCCGGGACCGTAGGCATCGGCGCATACCGACGGCATGATGGCCATGATGCCGCCGAAGCAGATACCCAGAATGCATGCCTCCACGATGAAGATCGCGGTGCTCGTTGCATTAGCGAACAGGAACAGGTGGATGACCGCCGTCACCGCAACGGCGACGAACATGGTTTGGAAACGCCCCAACTTATCGGAAATGGCGCCGAGACCCAAACGGCCCGTGCCGTTGGCGATGGCGAAGATGCCCACCATGAGCGCGCCCGTCGCAGCATCCATGCCGGCTTGGACCTGCCCCACCAGCGAAACCGTGGACAGCATCACGCAACCGGTGCAGGCAACGGTGCCGAAGAACAGCAGCAGCGTCCAGAAGAACGGGGTCTTCAGCATCTGGCCGGACGTGTAGTTCTTCACGCGCTTCGTATCGCTCTCGGCCGGCGGATTCCAACCCTCGGGCTTGAAATCAGCAGCAGGCATCTTGAGGAAGCGGGACAGCACGATGAAGCCGACGATGCAGAACACGCCCACGATGTTGAACGCGATGCTCACGTTGAAGTTCTCGATGATCATGTTGCCCATAGGAGCCGTGAACAACGGGTAGATGGCCATGATGGCCAGAGCCACGCCGTTGGCGAAACCGCGCTTGTCAGGGTACCACCGCGTAGCGATAGCGAGGGCAAGGTTGTAGCAAATACCGTCGCACACGCCTACCAGCAGGCCGAACGATATGTATAGCACCGGGATGGTGCTGGCAAAGCCCGTCAGGAACCAGCCCAGGCCGAAGCCGATGCCGGCAACGGTCATGATGATATGCGCAGGCGCCTTGCGCTGCAGCCATCCGCCGATGGGACCGCTCAAACCGATCATAGCGATAACGATGGTGTAGGCGAACGACACCGACTGAGGCGAGAAGCCATAAGCTTCCATCAGGGGCTTCTGGAAGATGCTCCAAATATTCAACGACGCCGTCAGCGCACCGCACAAGGCCGCGCAGATCAGGATGACCCCGCGACGATAAGTTTTAACCGACATTGTTCTTTCCTCCTTGTTTACCTTCGAAATTGCATTCCGAAACGAACAGCGGTCCGTCTCGTGCGAAACCCTGGCTTCGCCCGGCAGTCACCTCCCTCGGTTCGCGTCGCTTCCGGTTTCCCTTCATGCACTCCGTGTCCCGCCGAGTCGCGCGCATTGACACGACGGGACACGGGATGATGCCTTACAGAAGACAGCCCACGCGGCGTCCGTCGGCGAACGCATGCTTGAGGAACGCGTTCTCGCCGCCGAGCGTCGAGCCTATCTCGTACACCTCGTCGACGAGCGACGCGGCCATGTCGAAAAACGCCGGGTCGCGCTGCTCAGGCAGCATGACCATCATGGAATCGCACGGCACCAGCTCTTCTCCCCCCTGCGAGAACCTCAGCAGCGCCCCTTGCTTGCCGAATTCAGCCACTGTGGCATCGCGTACAACACGAACCCCTGCGCGATTGAACCACGGCTCGATACGTTCTTTGTACTTGAGCGGAATCAAACCGCCCACATCCCCATCTTCGGCGACCAGCACGATGTCCTTGCCGCGCTTGCGCATGAACTCGGCGCATTGAGCGCCCTCGGCGCCTGCACCCCAAATCACGATCCTCTTGCCTACGGGGAAGAACTTCTCGCTCATCGAAGCAAGCTTGTCCGGACCGAACATCTTGAGCGGTACCTGCGCAAGCTTCGACATCATCGGGATGGTGAACACGTTCTTGCGATGTATGCCCGGAATATCGGGGATGCGATACGGCGACGAAGCGGCCACGACCACCGCATCAGGAGCTTCTTGGCGGATGAGCTGCTCGTCAACTTCGGTTTTCAGCCTCACCTCGACGTCAGACTTCTCGATCATGGCGGTCAAGTGGTTGAAGATATGCATGACCTCTTCGCATCCGCCGCTCTTGATCATGGCCGCCAGCTTGATGCGTCCGCCCAAAGCGCCCGCCTTCTCGTACAAGGTCACCTCGTGCCCTCGTTCGGAGAGCGTGCACGCGCATTCCATGCCCGCCGGACCGCCGCCCACCACCATCACGCGCTTCTTCTTCGCCACCGGCTTGGCGGCTAGTTGGCGCTCTTGACCCAAGGTGGGATTCACGCGACAGATGCGCGGTTGCGTGACCGGATCTTCGCAGCTCGCGCAACGCGTGCAACGCATGATCTCGTCGATACGCCCCTCGTCCACCTTGCGCGCGAACCACGGATCGGCCCACAGCGTGCGGCCGAGCGCGATGACGTCGGCATCGCCGGCTTCGAGCACGCGCTCTGCCAAGTTCTCGTCCATGCGGCCCGCCGTGATGACCGGCACGTCCACAGCATCCTTGATCCGCCGAGCAACGGCCGTCCACAGACCCACCCCGCGGTACTCGTCCATGAAGGGCTCCATGAACGGATCGGGTTCCGGGTACGGGAAGTAGTCGGGGCAGTAGCGAAACGGCGTGGGACCGTACCCGTATCCGGCGATGCTGATGTACTGGGCGCCGGCCTCCACGAACGCTCGGGCGTTCTCGGCAGCTTGCTCGGCCGTGATACCCTGCTTCGTGGGATGGAATTCGCGCCCGTTCAGACGGCAGCCGATGACGAAGTCGGGGCCGCACGCCTCGCGGATGCCTTCGATGATCTCGCGTACGATGCGCGTGCGGTTCTCGACGTTCTGGCAACCGTATTCGTCATCGCGCTTGTTCCAAAGCGGGCTGACGAAGCTGTCGAGAAAGTACCCGTGAGCCACGTGCACCTCGACGGCATCGAACCCGCCCTTCTGCAGCCGCACGGCAGCCTCGATCTGCAAGCGCTGCTTCTCGTGGATCTCCTCGACCGTCAGGCCGCGAGGGGCTTGGCACCACGGCTTGGGAACCGGCATCTCGTCCTCGGACAACGTAGAGGACGAGATCGGGGGAAGCCCGTCAGGGGTCGGGCCGGCCGAAGGGCCGATATGATGCAACTGACCGATGGTGAGGCACCCGTGCTTGTGAACGGCCTCGTTGAGCTCGATCATGCCGGGAATGAACCTGTCGTCGTAAGCGCCCAGGTAGATGCCTCCCGCAGGTTCCCACAGTATGGCCGCGACATCGATAGCCGCAACTCCCCCTTCCGCCATGTTCTCGTACATGGCGATGGCATCGCTGCCGTCGGCGGTGCAGTCCTCGTTCCAGCGCCACGACGACTGAGGAGCCTTGATCATCCGGTTCTTCAACACGAAATTCGGCGCTATCTCAATCGGAGACAAAAGCTTCTCGAAGCCTTTCATTGCAAACTCCCCTCCCTTCGTCTCGCGATTACAGCTTCAGGGCGACGGCTCGGCCCTGGCCCACCGCGTCGACCATGAGCGTGGATCCGGGTCCCTGGCATGCGCCGATGGGATACACCTCGGGGGCCAGGTCTTTCAGCTGGTCGTACAAGCTCAGGCCGGAACCGGGAGACTTGAACACCAGGATGCTGTCGGCCTTGAGATAGCGCTCTTCGCCGTCCTTGACGTACGTGATGCCGCGCTTGTCGATCGAGCGGTACTCGACGCCGGTGATCGTCTCCACGTCGTTTTCCCGCAGCCACTTAAGCGACCTGCTCTTGTACCGCGGCGGCAACCCCTCTCCCACCGTGTCCAAATCTTCGAGCACCGTGACGTTTTTTCCGCGTTTGCGCAGGAAGATCGCGCCTTGCACGCCTTCGATCTGAGCTCCGAGGACGACGCAGTTCTTGCCGATGCCCGGCAGGGCGATCTGGGAGAGCTTGTTGATGGCGTTTGCGCCGAAGAGCTTGAGCGGCTTTTCGGCCAAGCGGGTGAGCTGGGGAACCGTGGAGACGATACCCAAGTCGATGCCCGGAACGTCGGGCGCGCCGTACACGCCTCCCGTCGCGACGATGACCGCATCGGGCTTCATGGCGCGCACGAAATCAGGCGTCACCGTCGTTTTGGTCTTGATGGTAAGCCCCGGCGTCTTCTTGGCCTGAGACGTCAGCCAATCGATGAGCGCGGGGACGTTCTCGCACACCGTGCCCTTCACCATGGTGGCCAGGTTGAGCTCGAGGGCCAGGACGGATTCCTTCTCGCACAGCGTGACTTCATGGCCGCGCTCGGCGGCGACGCGGGCAGCCTCGAGACCCGCGGCGCCAGCGCCTACCACCAGCACCTTCTTCTTAGTCTCCGCAGGCACGACGGCCATTTCTCGCTCGCGCAGGAACGCCGGGTTCACGCGGCAACGGCGGTGCGGCGTCTCGTTCATGCGCAGCTCGTCGCACGTTGCGCAATGGTTGCAACGGCGAATGTCCTCGGGTGCCCCTTCCGCGATCTTGTTGGGCATGTCGGGGTCGGCCCACAGAGCGCGTGCGAACATCGCCAGGTCGATCTCGCCCTTCTCAAGCGCCGCCTCGGCCTTTTCAGGCGTTGCGAAGCCGACGCCGAACACCGGAGCCGACACGGCCTGCTTGATGGCGGCAGCGGGGGGAATGGAGAGGCCTTCGCCGTCCAGACGATCGAGGAACTGCTTCATGTCCTCGTCGGGAGACGGGTACATCCAGTAGTCCAGAGCGAACTGCATAGGAACCGGACCGTAGCCGTAACCCGTCACGCTGATGTAGTCGGCCCCGGCAGCATCGTAGAACTTCGCGATCTCCACGCCCTCTTCGATGGTGATGGCATCGGGATGCCCGTATTCCTGGCCGTTCGTGCGAACGCCCACGATGAAGTCCTCGCCGCACCGCTCCTTCACGCCTCGGATGATCTCGCATACCAAGCGCGTGCGGTTCTCGACGGACTGGCAACCGTACTGGTCGTCGCGATGGTTCCACACGCGCGACACGAAGCTCAGCAGGAAGTAGCCGTTCGCCGCGTGCACCTCGATGCCATCGAGACCGGCCTTCTTGGCGCGCTCGGCCGCTGCGAAGTAGCGCTCTTTGAACGCCTCGATCTCTTCAAGCGAAAGGCCGCGCGTGGGATTGCAGTACGGTTCGGGGCTCGGGAGCTCGTCTGCGGTCAACGTAGAAGAGCACCAGGCTCCGCCCTTGGTCTTGATAGCGGCACCGTTCTGGAATATCTGAGCGATGAGCTCGCATCCGTTCCCGTGCACGGCGTCAGCCAACTGAGAAAGGCCGGGAATGAACTTGTCATCGTACAAACCGCCCAGCGGGTAGGTTTCCACGGTGTACACGCCGCCGTCGGCATCGTCGATCAAAGTGGCGGGATCGTCGCAGATCATGCCGCCCAAGATGATGGCCGAAGCGCCGCCCTTGGAAATCGCATCGTACAGACCGATGATCCTCTCGTTGCAGAACTGGCCCGGATCCCACGACATCGCGGACGACGGCGCTTTGACCATGCGATTTCTCCACTGGTGGGTACCGATGGTTATCGGCTCTAGCAACTTCTCGTAAGCTTTCATATCGTTGATCCTTTTTCTCGTGCTTCTTCTTTACTGAAACGCAGCTTTTTTGACGGAAGATCGCAGGCTCCTATGCAGACGGCAAGGCAACCGGATAGGTTTCGGTCAGGTAGGTGTTGATCGCCCCGATGAACTCCGAGCTGTGCGCAGAGGCGCGCGCGAATTCGGGGGAAGCGTAGTACTCGTCGAACGCTTCTTTCGTTTCGAACCACATCTCCACGACGCCTTCTACAGGAAGCTCCTCGTACGGAACGGATACGCCGCCGTCGATGCGGTCGATGACGAGATCCTGGTTGTACCCTACGCACCCGGGAACGGTCTGCACCAAGCGGTCGTGCACGTTCCACCATTCTTTGACGAATTGCTCGGAAGTAACGCCGTCGGCGCGACCGAGAAACGACACGCGCTTGATGAGCTTCCTGCCGCGCAGGTACTCCGGGATCCGAATGACTTCGCGCTTGGCCAGCACGAGAATTTGGCAATGGGGGTTGGCGAACATCGGGACATCGTTCGCTCCTTCGCCGTGCAGCGACTCCACGCCCTCGACCATGTCGCCGTAACTGTCGAATTGCAGCTCGGAATACCCGTCGATAACCACCGAACCCCGTCCGATAGCATGGCGATGCTCGGCATCGACTACGACGTGCTGGTCGTACTTGCGCAGATTCGCCATCTTGCTTGCGATGGGACCATGGACGTTCAGCCAGTAGTCCTTGAACTCCTCCATGCCCATGCCGTCTTTTTTCTGCATCAATCCGCATCTGCTGATCATGGTGATCACCCTCCTTGAATCGAACGTGCAAATGGCCCCGTGTTTCGGCAGCTCCCCTGCGCCTCGCCTGCATGAGCATCGCCGCTGTAACCACCGCCTACGAACTCCGCATAACCGCATACTATGATCATTTGAAATCAGCCTCAATAACGCACTTTAAAGTCATAAGGGCACTTATAAGTAAGCGGCAACCCCCTGCCAAAGCCTCCAATATCAAGCCTTTGATCAGCGGTTTCGATACATTTCCATGAAGGGGCGATCGCAATCGCCGCTACAGCAATCCACCCATCCTCGCCATGGTGAGCACGAGCACGAGCACCGCGGTCGCAACCAGCACGTACGGACCGTTCCACCGTAGGCTGACCTTGATCGGCGATTGCCCGACCATGTCGGAAACGGCCACGACATTCGCAGACGCAGGGCAAAGCGCATTCCCCATCGCCCAGCTGATCGACAAAACAAGAGCGAGGTAGATGGGCGAAACGCCCCATTGAGAAGCGCCCATCGTCCCTCCCACCACGGCAACGACCGCAATGGGGTGGATACCGACCGCCGACGTCGCAAGCGTGATACCGATGATCGCAACGGTCAACAACAGCACGCTTTGCCCCGTCATATGCAAAAGAGATCCAACCAGAGCATCACCCAGATGGGAATAGCCGATGCTCTGCGCGAAGAACCCAGCCCCGGCGAACAAGACGATCTGATTCTTCGACTGGGGAAGCTTGTTGTTGAAGTAGTCCCCCCTGAATTCCCGCGCATACGTCGGAAGGCGCCCGATGGCAGCCATCCATGCAATGGGGAAAACCAGCGATGCCATGGCAACGACGACAATGGCGGAAAGCCCGCCCAGCTGGGACGTCGCCGCTACGGAAACAACGAGCAAGAAAGCGAACGCGCTAAGCTCGACGACCTTCCCCGCATCAATCTTGCCCGCAGGCGCCTCCGCCTCATCCGAAGAGGCCTTCGCCGCCTCATCCCTTACGAACGTCATCAGAAAACCAACGGCGCCGGCGATAAGCGCACATGCGATAGCAAAAGGAAAGAACGCCACCCAATCGACTCCCGTCAGCTGGACAACCAAAGCAATCGTTGCCGACGTCGGCGCCCATATCATGCAGGTGATGAACCCTCGGCTGAGAGCCGAAGCCAGAAGCTTTTCGTCGTAGTTGCAGCCGCTCGCACGGGACACCTCATAGGTCAACGGAACCGCCGCGATGCTGATAAGCACTCCGACGAACGCAGCCATGCTGCTTACCAGCGCGTAATAACGGCTGTCGGTGTTTGCGTAACGGACGAACACCTCGCGAAGCGACTCGCCGTATCCCCCATGCTGCACAGGAATGCTCAAAAGCGGCACCAGGACGAACATGGCGATGAGGTACGAGTTTTCCCGTAACGCCTGCTTCCACACATCAAGCGGCGCTTGAGAATGCAGCAACAAAGCTATGCTCGAAGCGAAAAGCAGAATCCCGATGACTCTCGACGACCCGGTCGACGCTGCAAAGCTCAGCGCGATAACGCCAACCATCAACATCAAGTTCAAATCGTCGAGCATCGACGATGCAAGGAATACGTTTGCTATCAAGCTGACGCCCAAACAAAAGGTGGCTGCGCTTCTCGCCGTGCGAACGAGACCTCTCACGTCGGTCATGCCGTCTTCTTCCTAACCCGCCCCAACTAAAAAGGGCACGGGAGGGTCGCCTCCCGCGCCCTTCTCGCTAATCGGATACCCTCTTTCCCTTGACGTAATACCCTTTCAAAAGGAACACCGAGGTCAACAGCGTTACGAGAACGGATCCTATCATCAAGTAGGTGATGGACAGATTATCGCCCGTGGCAGCGATAAGCGCCGTTGCAGCAAGGGGCGCCAAACCGCCGAAGACCGCGGCCGCGATGTTGTAAGAGAAACCGATCCCACTGTTGCGAAGCTTGGTGGGAAACACCTCGGCCGAAACCACCACGATGGCGACAGCCAAAATCGTCTGGAATACGATGAGTATCCCCAGCAAGCCGATCATCAAGACGGCGTTGGTCTGCTGAATCAAAATGTAGAACACCGGATAGGACAAGATAAGGAACCCAAGGCAACCGACGATCAGGCACCTCCGCCTTCCCACCTTATCGATGAGCATGCCCACGACAGGGCAAAGCAGCAGGTTGATCGCGATAACCGACGTGTTGACGATGAACGCGCTCGAGAACGAGGTTCCCATGAACTGCGAGATATACGTCGGCATATACGTGATCAGAATATAGTAGGTCGCGCTCGAGCCGACCAGCAGTCCGATGACCGTGATGATGGACTTCTTGTAGCGCAGGAACAGCTCCTTGACCGGCGTATGGTCCTCTTCTTTCACTTCCGCCTTCGCCTTCAGGAACTCAGGGGAATCGGGAACGTTCTTGCGCATATGCATGCCGTAAAAAGCGATCAAGATGCCGAAAAGGAACGGAACGCGCCACCCCCAATCGTACAGAGCGGCTTCGGGCAGGAGCGTCGTGACGAGCAGACCGGCAGCGGAGCCCAAAAGCAGACCGCAGCCAACGCTGAACGGCTGCCAGCTGCAAAGGAAAGCCCGGTTGTTCGGCGTCCCGTACTCCGAGATGAACGTCAGCGAAGAGCCGAATTCGCCTCCCGTCGCCAAGCCCTGCAGCAGGCGCAGCACCGTGAGCAGGATCGGCGCCAGAATACCCACCTGGGAATACGTTGGCAAGCATCCCATGAGCATGGTGCATACGCCCATGCATAAGATCGTCAACGTCAATGCTTTGATTCTTCCGTGCTTGTCGGCGTATGCGCCGATAAGGATGCCGCCGATAGGTCGGACGAGAAAGCCCGTTCCAAAGACCAGGAAGCTGAGCAGAAGGCCGACGATAGGATCGTCGGCAACGAAGAAATCTGCGGAAATGATCGCTGCAAAATACCCGTACAGCCCGTAGTCGAACCACTCCAGCATATTTCCAAGGCTCCCCGAGAACACCGCCCTGGCCAACGAAGTTTTTTTCTTTTCAGTTGCCACCATATTTCATCCTCTCCCGAAAAAGCCCGAGACGACCGCGTCGCTCGCAATGGGTCTGATGGCGCCCTTGCCACGATGCGGCGCATCTGCAAGAACGTCGGGTTGAGCGAACGCGGACAACGCTCGCTCCGGAGGTTTCCCCTTGCACCTTTCGAAATATCCGGCATGGCGGCGGCCCTCATCGGGCACGCCGCCATAAAGCTCGACTAGGCCTGCTCCATTGCGATAGGCTTCGCCTCAACCAGGTATGTCGTGATGTTGTCGATGAACTCAGCTCCGTGCGCACCCGTGCGCTTGAACGCAGGAGTTCCGTAGCACTCGTCGAACGCCTTCATGTTCTCGAACCAGAACTCCACGACACCCTCGATCGGAAGCTCTTCGAACGGCACGGACTCCCCGTCCACAATGCGGTCGATGACGAGGTTCTGATTGTAGCCTGCATAGCCCGTCATGGTCTTGACCAGCGCGGAATGCATCTGCCACCATTCGTCCTGAAACACCGCCGCACTCACACCGTCCTTTCGCCCGAGAAAGGACATGCGCTTGATCAGCTTGACGCCGTCGAGAAAGGCGGGAACCGGTGTATCGACCTTCTTCACCGCCACGAGCGCCGGGATATCGGGAGCCGCGAACTGGGCGTAATCGGCTGCAAGCGATTCCTCGAGCGCAGCCATGCCACGCACCATGTCGCCGTAGCTGTCGAAGAACATCTCCGTGTAACCGTCGATTTCCGTCGAGCCGCGATCAAACGGCGAACGCTGCTCGTTGTCCACCACCACGTTCGTCTCGCATCCCTTGAGGTAGGGCATCGTGGCCAGAAGCCCTGCGTGAGCCTGCGTCAGATACGCAGAGAACTCCTCAGCAGACAGCCCCTCTTTCCGTTTGAGCAAGTTGATTCTCGAAATCATGCCGATCATCCTTTCTGAAACGTACCCCGTCCTTGCACCGCAAGTCACTTCGAGATGCGGTTCCTACCTCGTATTCTGTTGACGCAGGGTTGTCAGCGCAATAATGCACTTATAAGTGCGCTTCTTACTTGAAAGTGAGGCAGACGGACAATCGAAGAGAACGAGGACAAGAACCGCAAGGCGGTCGGCATAATGCGAAAATTATTGAAGGCTTTCCCTTGTTTCGACAGGCGAAGATTACGCTTCGTCCGTATCTTCTTCGCCCGCGCTACCGCGCACGTCGAACGTAGAGGGGTCGAATTGCCAAATGATGCGCTCGCCGCTACCTTGTTCGGCGTCGCTCGCGGCACTGCCGTACATCAGCACGCCATCACCCATCGTGCCTTTCGTGCGTTGCAGAGTCTCTGCGGAGAATCCCCCATACGCCGCCCCCCAATCCCGAATGAAATACAAGACGTTCGCGAAGCTTACGCCCTTCGCCGTGAGAAGATAATCAACCCGAAGCGGCTTAACCTCCACGACGATACGTTCGATGATCCCCACTTGCTCCAGCTCGCTTAAATGCTGACTGAACATTTTGTGGGAGATATCGTAAGGGATGCGCTTTCTCAATTCGCTGTAGCGCGCCCTTTTGCCGGGAGCCATGCTCAGATACCACACGATAAAGGGCTTCCATTTGCCTCCCAGTATCGAAGCGACATAGGAAAGGGAGCATGAAGTTAAATCATCCATTTTCTCGAGCATACGACCTACTTCCCTCGATTAACGATTCAACGGGCAACGTGGTTGATTATAGAGAAGACGGAGGATCGCCAAGCTAGCGATTCCGTCGGCAAGAAAACCGCACTATAACCGACAAGATGCCGGTTAAGCGAAAACGCGCTCTCCGGCTTTTCTCAAAGTTCCCCATCGACCGCCGACGTCTTTTCGCCAAGCGCTTCAGATCCCCGAGAAGGCGCGAGGCGACTTATAGATGTCCACTAGGACGCAAATCAAGGCATTACCCTAAAGTAAGTATCTATAGCGAGCGCGAGCCGCGCAAGAACGCACTTGAAAGTAACCTTGCACCCGCAAGGACGGAGAGCAGCTGGTCCTGAATACGGTCGATCGGGAAAGCCGCCGACGCATAACGCGATCTTCTACACCGCGTACTCGTACATGACGGCGGAGCGGCCGAGGCGGTCGTAGAAGCCTTCGCAAACGCCGCAATTCGCGAAACCGCACGACTCGTAGAGGCTCTGCGCGCGCACGTTGGTGGTGAACGTGTCGAGGCGCACGGCTCTTTTGCCAGCCGCCCGCGCGACATCGATGCCCGCCTCCATCATAGCGCGCGCGAATCCGCGGCCGTGGTAGGCCGGCAGCGTTCCCAGCACGTGCACCACCAGCACCTCGTCGGGCGCGGCCGCCACATGCCAGGAAACGCTTTCGTAACCGGCATCGCCTTCGCCGTTCAGCACCATGGCCGACGCGATGCAGGTCGCGCCCTCGCCGTCCTCAACCAGCCCCACGTACACCTCTCCCGCATCCACCGATGCGCGCAAAAACGCCGACGACGGGTGCACGTCGTGCTCCCAGCACACGTCGAATTCCGTACCGCGCATCCCGTCGATCATGTTCGTGTAGAAGTCCAGCACCTGGTCGAACTCGTCGGCTCGCGCTCGCCGCACCTTCAGCATCGGACGTCCTCCCCAATCGCGGTTGTTCTTCTGCGCATACGATACCAGAGGATCCCCCGCGATCCGTCGACCGTCGCCCGCATCCTGCCGAATTCAGCGCGCACGCTCCAGCGCCGCAGCGGTTTTCGATGCCCATGCGTAATCCGGAAGATACGGTCCCAAAGGCACGCCCTTCAAGGCGGAATCGCCTTCGAGCAGCCGGTAGTAGTCGCACTCGATCATCGAAGACCGCACCGAAAGATGGTTGCGACGGCGCACGACCGTCTGCTCCGCGCCCACTTCCCGCAGCGCCTTCATCATGTCCGCAATGATGGTCTGCAGCATCTTCTGATGCGAGACGTCGTAGTACACGTTATCCCATAACGCGCGCGCTATCTGCACGTTCGACGCTCCCGCGCCGCGCCGATCGACAAGGAAGGCGAACAGCTCCTTACTCTTGCTGCGCTTGAAATGCACCGGCACGTCGCATGCGTACACCTCGAACCCCCCGAACGTCTGCACGCGCACAAGCGCTCGTTCGGCAGGCGCTCGGCGTTCTCTCGCATGGGCGATCTCGCGCTCCAAGTCCTCGACGGAAACTGGCTTGAGGACGTACCCGTCCGCATGGATCCTGAACGCGTCGACAGCGTAATCCGCATACCCGGTCACGAACACGATGGCGCATCCGGGGCACAGCTCGCGCACACGTTCGGCAAGCTCCAACCCGTCGGAATCTCGCAAGCTGATATCCAGGAAGGCGATGTCCGCGGCAGCGCCCTCGAGGAACGCGCACGCTTCCGCAGCCGTCTCGAACAACTCCGGCGCTTCAACGCCGTCAATGCACGTCAGCTTCTTCGCCAAGGCATCCAAAGCGATCCGCTCGTCGTCCACCACGATAGGCTTGATCATCGCGAACCTCCGTCCTCCTCATAGGGAACCGTCATCGTCACGCTGGCGCCGCCGCCCGCTTCGTTCTCCACGCGCATCGTGCCGCCGCAGGTCGCGGCGACGCGGGCCGCGACGTTCGCCAGCCCGACATGGTTGCGCGCGGACGCTTCGCCCGGCGGCCGATTGTCGGGTATGCCGACGTCGACGCCCTCCTTGAACCGCGCGATCGAGCGCTCGTCGAATCCGGGGCCGTTGTCGGTCACGCGCACGACGAACGACCGCCCCTCGCGCCACGACGAAACCTTCACGACGCCCTCGCCAGCCCGCCGGGAAGCGCCGTGCTTGATGGCGTTCTCCACCAGCGGCTGCACGCTTAACGACGGCACGAGAAAATCGTCCGCGCGCACGTCGTACTCCACCTTGATGGAAGGGTACCTCAGCTGCTCGATGGCCACGTAGTGGGCCAGGTGCTCGAGCTCGTTTCGGAAAGACACCATCTGCGACCCCATGAGCGAATCCATGTTGCCCCGCAGATAACGCGCGAAATCGTTGGTGGCGCGCGCCGCGACCGGCGGATCCTCCTCGCACAGGTACTCGATGGTGTTCAGCGCGTTGAACAGAAAATGCGGCTGGATCTGCGATAGCATCACAGCGATGCGCGATTGCAAAAGCTCGGCCTCCATGCGATGCGCGCGTTCCGCCTGAACGATCTGGCTGCGCGCGTAGGAGAACAGCGCAACGAAGCGCACCACCACGGCGCACAGGATGCCGGCGCACAGCCACAGGCCCGTGGTCACCCCGCCGAACAGGAACGACAGCCCCTCCACGACCGATCCGATCGTGCACGGGATCACGACCAGGGTCGCATCGACCGCCATCCGGTCGCGGCTCTCGCGCGCCTCGACGGCAAGCGCCAGCGCGGCGAAGAAGACGCCTATGACGAACAGCGGGATGATGACGACGTTCGCCTCGTACAGCGACGCCACCCCCGCGAGCCTCAAAACGATGCACACTCCCAGCATCAGGGACAACGCCGCCAGCAGCAGCGTGGCCAACCTGCGCGGGTATCCCGTGGCGCGCGAAGCGATGAACGACAGCTGCAGCAGCGCCAGCACGTCTTGCGCCAGCAAGCTCACCGTGGTGGTGAACGCAGGGAACGGGATGAGCAACGTGATGTAATCGAAACAGAAGAATATCCAAACGCCACCGATGAGCACGTAGAAGGCGAATCGCAGGCCGCCCGTTTCCTTTGGAACGCCGATAAGATAACCGACGCTGGCAATGAGCAGCAGGATCAGCCCCGCGATCAGCACCAGGATTCCCGAAACGAACATGGGCAGATGGCTGGCGACCGAGGCGACGAACAGAGCATCGGGCTCACCCGTGCACAGGCTGTCCAAAACGATGACGTAATCGCCCAGCACGCTGTAGGATGCCGCGCTGGAAAGCGCGATCTCCACTTCGTCACGTGTCGAGATGCCTGGCGAACGGAACCCGATCCAGCCGAGCAAAGGCTCGCCCGCAGGCTCCGAATCGCCGATACCGTCGAACGAGAACACCGTCTCGCCGTTGACGCGCACCGTGCACGCCGTGCTGCTCAGGCGCATGTTGACGAGCTCGCCTGCGGCGACGTCGTTTTCGAGCGTTCCGCGCACCGTCACCGCTTCCACGCCGATGCCCTTCGCATCAAGAGCTTGACGAGCCGCGTAAGGCCGCTCCTCGCCGCCGTCTACGGCGTACGACCCGCTCAGCGCCATCGGCTTCACCGCCCCTGCAACGGCGTCGGCGCATACATCGTCTGCCGACACCCGCTGCAAAGAGCTCGCCAAAGCTGCCGTCAACAAACCGAGCAGCAAAACGACGCACAAACCTGCGATCGCTCGGCGCGGCTGCTCGCGAAGCGTTCGCCGAGCGTTTTGCAGCAGGGCTTCACCTGCCTGTTCGTTATCCTGTTCAGCCATTCGCCCGTCCCCGCGTCGCGCTCTTATACGAGCACGACGTCAAGCAGCCTGCCCTTCCGCCGAACCGGTGGGAAGAATCTCGAGCTTGACGGTCACCGTCGACCCGCGATCGACCTTGGTGCCTGCCGCAATGCTCTGCTCGACGACCATGCCCTCTTCCTCCCCGGCGAACTTGCATGCCAGCCCTGCGCTTTCCAACACGCCTTGCGCCTGTTCCAGTGTCAGAGTTACCACATTCGGCACGGCCACCTGCTCGGTAGGCGCGGGAGCGGCTCCCTTCGAGAGGGTAATGGTCACCTTCGTGCCGCTGACGCACTGAACGCCTTCGCTGGGATTCTGGTACATGACCTTGCCGGCGGCGACGTTTCCACTGTACGCCTCGATGATGTCCACATTGAACGACGCCTTCTTCAAGGCATCGAATGCGCCGTCCCTATCCAATCCGATCACGCGGGGCACGATGGCGAAGTCCTTGCCCAACGCCGCGGTGAAGCTGACGGTCGAACCCTCTTCGACCTCCGTGCCCGCGGCCACCGACTGCTTGAATATCGTTCCGGGCTTCGCGTCCTCCGAGTACACCGGGTCTTCGGCCTTCGACACCAGCTTCAGCGAGGCCAGCACGTCCTCCGCCTGCGTTTGCGTCATGCCGATCAAACTGGGCACCGACACGCGCTTCGCGGGCTTGCCCGATCCCTTCGACACCGTGATGCCGATGGAGCTTCCCGCCTTCGCCTCCGACTTTGCCTTCACGCTCTGGCTGATGACGGCGCCGGCGACCACCGTTTCGCTCGCCTCCTCCGTCTCCGTGCCCACGGCGAACCCGGCATCCTTGATGACGCGCTCGGCATCGTCCTTCGTCATGCCGACCACGTTCGGAACCGTCTTGGTGGGGTCTTTCTTGTCGCTCACCTGCTCTTTTTTCACGTTGTTGTCGTCGTCGGTTTTGGCCGAGGTGTTGCTGCAACTGCACCCAGCCAGACCCAACGCGCCGAACGCCATCAGCGCGGCAATGCAAATCGCCGCGATCCGGCGCGCGCTTCAGCGCGAATGCGCTCGCGCTTTCCTTCTCGCCGTGCATGCTGAATCCGCTCATGTAAGCTCCCCTCCGTCGGCTAGCCAACGCTCACCGACTCGATCGCACCGTTCTGGCCCGTCTTCACCTGGAGAACGATCTTCTTGTCATCGTCGGTCTGCTCCCAAGAGCGCTCGTACGAAAGCGCGATGGTGCCGTCACCGGCGGCCATCCCCTTGAAGGAGAACAGATGGCTGCCTTCCGCGCCTACGCGGTTCGCGTCCTCGGTCGGATACGCCTCTTCGGCGCTGATGGATTTCTCGGTGTACAGCGCCAGCGTCGAACCCTCGATCGCCGACGTCCAGGAATACCCCGTGGTCGCGTTCTCGTCCAGCACGACCAGCAGGTTGGATTCCGCGTACATGACCCAGCCGCCATCGAGGTCGATCGTGGTTCCCTCGTCGGTTTCCGCGGGAACCGGCTTCTGCGCTTCCTGCTGCGTCGAAGAGCAGCTGCACCCGGCCAAGCATACCAGCAAACCGCAGGCCAGAGCGATGCTTGCAAAGCGGATCAGATGCTTCATCGATCCCCCTCTTTCTTGTCGGGAAACGGTATTCCACCAGCATATCATCTCCATTTCAATGCAAGCACACCAGGTCAACACCATAATTTGCATCCTGGTTGAAAAGCGGGAGACGCTTTGGAACCCGCGGATCAACCCGCGAGAGAAGGATTCTGCCAAGACGGTGCCGCACGCTTCCCGCCACGCCCGTTGCGGCTGCGGATCCATAGAAAAAGCCCGCCTCCGAAGAGACGGGCTTTGCAGAAAACGTGCTGTTCGCGAATGCGAGCGGCTGTTCCTAGCGCTTCGAGAACTGCGGGCGCTTGCGTGCCTTCTTGAGGCCGTACTTCTTGCGCTCCACCATACGGGAGTCGCGCGTGAGGTAGCCGGCCTTCTTGAGCTCGGCGCGGTAGTCGCCAGCAGACAGCAGCGCGCGGGAGATGCCGTGGCGCAGCGCGCCGGCCTGACCCGAGATGCCGCCGCCGTTGAGCGTGGCGATGACGTCGAAGTGATCCGTCGTGTCCGTGACCTTGAACGGCGTCAGAGCGTAGTTCACGAGCGCTTCGCGACCGAAGTACGCCAGCGCCTCACGGCCGTTGATCGTGACCTTGCCGGTGCCGGGAACGAGACGTACGCGAGCGACGGCGTTCTTACGACGGCCGGTGCCGTAGTACAGAGCTTCACCTGCCATTGTTTAACCCTCCATCTTGATCTCGCGAGGCTGCTGAGCCATGTGCGGATGCTCCGCGCCGGTGTACACCTTGAGCTTCTTGCCCATGGCGCGGCCGAGCGTGTTCTTCGGCAACATGCCCTTCACGGCGTGCTCGATGACGCGCTCGGGATGCTTGGCCATGGCCTCTTCGAAGGTCTCGGACTTCAGGCCGCCCGGGAAACCGCTGTGGCGGTAGTAGCTCTTCGTCTGAGCCTTCGTGCCCGTCACGCGGATCTTGTCCGCGTTGATGATGACCACGAAGTCGCCGGTGTCGACATGCGGCGTGTACTGCGGCTTGTGCTTGCCCTTGAGAATCTGAGCGGCCTTGGCTGCGACGCGACCGAGAACCTGGTTCTCAGCGTCGATCAAGACCCATTCGCGCTCAACTTCGTTGGGCTTCGCGTAATACGTCTTCACTATCTTCCTCCAAAAATCTTGTCCTACCCCGCCGTGCGGGGCGGGTCTCCGTCGCCTGTTGGCGGCTCGAACGATGCCGGGCCGACCGCGATGCGGCGAATGATCGGTTTCAAAAGTGCAGGTCGATCGGATGCCGGGTTCCTACGCCGACGCGCAACCTCGGGTCTGGACTCCCTCGTTCGCGCTTCCGCTTCTCGCTGCATGCACGGGGCTTTCGAAAGCGAACCTTTGCATTGTATACGGGTGTTTCGCCAGAAGTCAACGGAAATCCTCCACGTTGCGCGCGATCTGCACAAAGAGTCCGAAGTCCCCAAGCCTCCCAAGCCCCGCCAGCGAACGAATGTTTCACGTGAAACATTTGGGGTGGGACGCTGGGGCGGGCGGGCGCGAAAAAGCCCTGCGCCGGGAGGGAGGTGGCGCAGGGCTCGGGGAGGGTTGCAGGCTGAGCGCGCCCGCGAGCGCCGGGCGCTTACGCGCCGGCCAGCTCGTGACCCAGCAGGTAGCCGTAGGTGATGCAACGGCCATGGCTGTTGCCGGCCACGTTGATGGGATAGTCGACAGCGCAGATATCGCCCTGCACGTTGCCAAGCGCGTACAGGCCCTCGATGGGCGCGCCTTCGGCATCGAGGCACTGGAAGTCGTTGTTCGTGCGCAGGCCGCCGGGGATGGCCAGCAGCGCGGGACCGACCTTGAGCGCGTAGAACGGGCCTTCCTTCACCGGGGTCAGGAACACGGGCTTCTTGTAGTAGTCGGTGTCCTCGCCCGCTTCGCACATGCCGTTGTAGCGTTCCACCGTGGCCTTGAGCACGGCCGCGTCGCAGCCGATCTGCTTCGCCAGCTCGTCGAGGGTATCGGCCTGGTAGGCGTTGCCCTGCTTGATGTACTCGGGGATCTGCGTCTCGAAGTACTGGGGAGCCAGCTCAAGGTCGCTGCCGTAGGGGCGGAACGAGTCCCAGAACATGCCGCCGCCGTACGGCAGGCCGTTCACCAGGTCGGTCTTCCAGTTGGCATCGAAGATGGACCACGCTTCGCCGTTCGGCTGGCGGTTGATGGCCAGCGACTTGCCCTGCACCCAGGTGTCCTCGCACATGAAGCGCTCGCCGTTGTCGTTCACGAACAGGAACGGGCCGTGGAACCAGCAGAACGCCTGCGGGTGCATCATCGTGGGCAGCGGCAGGTCCTGCAGCTGCGCGCCAACCCACATGCCCATCTTGTGGCCGTCGCCCGTGTTCACGCCCACGGGCGTGTACTGGCTGCGCGGCTGGCCGTACTCGGCGCAGATGGGGGCGTACGCCTTGCACATCTCGAGGTCGCCGCCGATGTCGCCCGTGCACAGCACCACGCCCTTGCTGGCATTGTACTGCACGTAGCCGTCCTTGCCCTCGCAGATGCAGCCGGTCACCTTCGTGCCGTCCTTCACCAGCTGCACGGCCGGCGAATCGAACACGAATTCCGCGCCGTCCTTCACGGCGTCGTTGTAGCACAGCTCGGCGCCGGCGAAGCCCGTCGAGGTGAGGCCGGCCTCCTCGGGGATCATGAGCATGTGGTAACCCGGCTGCTCGGCGTACACGTCGTCGTGGCTGTAGAACGCGCCCACCATCGCGGAGCCGCCCACGGCCTCGGCCTTGGCCAGCAGCCAGTTGGACGCCTCTTCGGAGCTGTTGAAGAACTTCACGATGAGGTCCTCGTTCGCGCGGCTCGCGCACTGGGCGATCCAGTGCTGCTTGGCGTTCACCTTGTCCACCTCGATGCCCAGCTCGTCCATGTAGTGCGAGTTGATGGCGCCGAAGCCGCCGCCGCGGCCGTTCCAGCTGGACGTCTTCTCGACGACGGTCACCTTGCCGCCCTTCTCGGCCGCCGCCGCGGCGCACGCGCAGCCGGCCAAACCGGCGCCGATGACGAGGATGTCGGTGTCCACCGTCGACGTGACGTCGGTGATGGGATCGGGAACCACTTCCCACGCGTACTGCGTCTCGCCGCCGGCCGCCGCGCTTCCGGCCGCGTCGCCGCCGGCCTTCACATCGCCTGCGCTCGCCGCGGGCGAGCAGCCGGCTAGGCCCGCGCCGGCGGCGACGGCCGCGGTTGCGCCCAGGCCCAGGAACGCACGGCGGGACAGCCCGTTCTTCATGATGTCGGTCATTGGAAACCCCTTCCCTCGATGAGCGGAATCCCTTGTTCCGCATAGCCCCATCCTGGCCGAACGGCCGCGCGCGGGCATCTGGCGAAGCGGCCCATTTTCGCCGAAACCCGCAACATGGGCCGTTGCGGCCCATGCCTCAACCAGGGTTCCCGCTTGCGCTCCCCCGCCTGTTTTGCTAGGTTTGAAGCGACGCGACGAGGGATGGGAATGGGGAGCGATGCGCACGAAACCGCAGGATGACGACCACGTTGGCTTCTCCGGCTGGCGCTTGCTGGGTTTGGGATTCTGGCAAGCCTGGTGGATGATCAGCATGTGCACCGACGTGCTGCTGCCCACCACCGACCGCTTCCCGTTCGCGGGCAACACCACGCTGTGGGTGCTCGTGCTGACCACCGTGGGCTACCTCGTGGTGGTGGCGCTCGCACGGCGACTCTCGCCGTTCCTCACGCATCGCGCAAGCTTCCTCGCTGCGGGCGGCCTGACCGCCGCGGGCACCGTGACGCTGCCCATCGCGCTGACGCTGGGCTCAGGAGCCGCGGGGTTCGCTTGGTTCCTTGCCGGCACCGTGTCGCTGTCGCTGGGCAACGCGCTGCTGCTCATCATGTGGGGCGAGCTGTGGAGCGCGCTGGCCACCGGACGCGTCGGGCGGCACCTGTACGTGTCGTACACGTTCGCGTTCGTGCTGTTCTTCGTCGCGTACGCGCTGCCCGAGGCGGCGGCCGTGGCGTTCACGGCGGCGCTGCCCATCGTGTCGGCCGCGGTGCTGGTGGCCTGCAAGCGCGAGCCGCGCCGCGAGCCCTCGGTGCTGCCGCTCGACGTGCGCACCATCCCCGTGGGGCGCATTTTCGCCTGCATCCTCGTGATCAGCATCGTGTACGGGGCCTCGCAGGGCATGGTGAACACGTTCGCCGAGGGCGATGCCGCGTTCACCGCGAAGGCGCTGCTGCTGGCGGGCTGCGCGCTGGCCGCCATCACGCTGTCGATGATGGTGGCGCCCTCGGCCGCCGAGCCCATCGCGCTGTACCGCCCCGTCATCCCCGCGATGGTGGCGGGGCTCATCCTGCTTCTGCTGCTGCCCGCGCCGTACCGCTTCCTGGGCGCGGGGCTGGTCATCATGGGCGTGTACTGCCTCGACATGTTCATGATGCTGGTGTCCACCGACGTGGCGTTCCGCGGGCGCATACCCGTGGCGCTGTCGTTCGGCCTGGTCATCCTCTGCGCCCGCACCGGCACGCTCATCGGGTCGTTCGCCGCGGACCAGCTACTGAACGCGGCGCTGTGGTCGGAGGCGCTGCGCTCCGAGGTGTTCCTCGTGGGCGTGCTGGCGCTCGTGCTGGTGGGCATGCTGTTCTTCACGCAAACCGACGTGCAGAAGCTCTACGCCACCTCGCGCGAGGAAACCGCCGACGCCAGCCTCGAGCAGAAGTGCGCCGCCATCGCGCGGATGTGCCGCCTGACGAACCGCGAGGCCGAGGTGCTCGTGCTGCTGGCCCGCGGGCGCACCGTGCGCTATATCTGCGACGAGCTGTCCATCGCGCAGGGCACCGCGAAGCACCACGTGAGCAACATCTACCGCAAGGTGGGCGTGTTCGACCGCCAAGGGCTGCTCGACACCATCGAGCAGGGCGGCGTGGGGAAGCCGGGCTGGGAGTAGCGCCGGGCGCTAGGACGCCGCCGGCTCGTCGCGGTAGAACGCGTAGGTGCCGCCGCCCGCGCGCTTGGCGCAGTACAGGGCCTTGTCGGCCTTGCGGTACAGCTCTTCGTACGTGACGCCGTCCTGCGGATACAGGGCGATGCCCAGGCTGATGGACACCGGCCCGTGGTCGTCGTCGGAGGCCTCGGCGGCCTCGCGCACCGCCGCGCACATGCGTTGCGCGACGGCCTCCACCATGAGGTGCGACGAGATGCCCCGCAGGCACACCATGAACTCGTCGCCGCCCACGCGTCCCACGAGGTCGTCGTCGCGCACCGCGCTGACCACGCCCGCCACCGACTCCACGATCACGCGGTCGCCCGCCACGTGGCCGTAGCGGTCGTTCGTCGTCTTGAAGCGGTCGAGGTCGGCCATGATGAGCGCGTGCCCGTGGTCGACTTCGGACCGCTCGATGATGCGCGTGCAACCGTCCTCGAACGTCGCGCGGTTCAGCACGCCCGTGAGCGCGTCGCGCTCGGCCCGCGCCTTTTGCACCAGCTCGCGCTCGTGCCGCTCGGTGGTGTCGCCGAACGCGACGACGGCGTACACCGGACGGTTCTCGCCGTCGAACACGAGCGAGTAATCGACCTGGTACCAGCGGAACCGCCGCGTGTCGAAGTCCCGCATGCGCAGCATGACGCCCCCGCGCGGCACGCCCGTCTCCATGTCGCGGTACAGCGACCGGTACAGCTCCACGTGCTCAGGCGCGATCATGCCGGCGGCGATGGCGCTGTCGGGCACGTTCACCATGCGCGCGGGCGCCGTCAGGTAGCCCTCCACCGCGCCCTGCATGGTGAGCGCGCGGTCGGCCAGGTCGAACGTGGCGATGTTCTTGCCGCTCATCTGCGCGGCGATGCGAAACGCGTCCTCGCTCATGCGCAGGCGCTCGGAGGTGTCCATCCACGAGCTGACGTCCAGCACGAGGCAGGTGACCGTGCCGCGCCGCGCGTCGTGACGGCACCGCGCCATCGTCCACAGCAGCGTGCCGGTTGCCGTCTCCTGGTTCACCTCGATCTCGAAGTCCGTCTCGCCTGCCTCGATATGCGCGCGCAGCTGGCCGCAGAACGCGCGCCAACCGTGCGAGTTCCGCACGTCGAGGGGGTAGAAATCGTCGGGGGATCGACGCTGGTAGCCCAGCAGGCTGAAGAACTCGTCGTTGGCGTACAGCGGCTCGACCGCGCCCGCCTCGTATCGCACGCGGGCCATCCCTGCGGGGATTTCGGATTCGTCGATCGTATCAAAAAACAGTTCGCTCATAAAAGTAGTATACCCCCCCCCCAAGCCACAGGAGCAACCACAACCTTGACCTGTGAGCGTAGGTTGACGCCCGCGCCGGCCGCGCGGGCTAGCGGCGTCGCGCGCCCTGCCGCCGCCGGGGGTCGTCCGCGCCTTCGTCGGCCCCATGCCCCGATCCGTCCACGGTGGTGGCCAGCCGCGTCTCGCGCAGGAACAGCATGAGCACGAGGCCCGCCACGGCCAGCGGCAACGCGAGCCAGAGCACGGGCGCGAGCGCGTCGCTGTAGGCGGCGCCCACCGCATGGCGCACGTCCGGGGGCAGCGCGTGCACGATGGCCGGCGTGAGCAAGTTCGCGTCCGTGCCGAGCGCCCCGACGCCGCCGACCGGCGCGAGGCGCTCGGCCAGGGCGCGCGCGAGGCCGCTCGTGAACAGCGCGCCCACGACGGAGGTTCCCAGCACCGACCCCACCTTGCGGAAGAAGCCCGTCGCCGCCGTGGCCATGCCCACGGCGGAGGCCGGGAACTCGTTCTGCACCACCAGCACGAGGATCTCGAAGTTCAGGCCCACGCCGAAGCCCATGACGGCCAGCAGGCCGCCGACGACGACCGCCGACGGGTCCTGGTCCACGGCAATGAACCCGACCATGCCCGCCACGAGCACGGCGAAGCTGACCACCATGAGCTTCTTGTACGTGCCCAGCTTGTTCACGAGGTAGCCCGACAGCAGCGAGGCGGCGAACCAGGCCGCGTTCATAGGCGCCACCAGGTAGCCGGCGGCGGTGGCGTTCAGGTCGTCGACGATCTGGAAGTACGTGGGCAGGTACGTGAGCACGCCGATCATGACGAACATCGTGATGGAGCTTGCGACGATGGAGATGTCGAAGTTCCTGTTCTTGAACAGCGACAACGCCATGAGCGGTTCCCGTGCGCGGCGCTCCGCCAGCACGAACAGCGCGCTCGCAACCGCGGTGGCAACCAGCAGGCCGATGATGGTCGGCGAGGTCCACGCGTGCTCGTTGCCGCCCCACAAGGTTGCCAGCGTGAGCGCGGTCACGGCGGCCACGAGCGTCACGGCGCCGCCGACGTCGAACGGCGCCCTCTCCGCGGTGCGGCGCGGTTTCGGCAGGAAGACGGCGGCGATGACGATGGCGGCCAGCGCGAGCGGCACGTCGAACCAGAACGCCCAGCGCCAGCCCACCGCGTCGGCGAAGAATCCGCCCAGCAACGGGCCGGCCAGCATGGGCACGGCGTAGGCCACGCCCATGATGCTGAGGTAGAGCGCGCGGCGGCGCGGCGGCACCACGTCGGCCACGATGGCCTGCGAGAGCACCATGAGCCCGCCGCCGCCCAAGCCCTGCACGGCGCGGCCGATCACGAGCCCTTCCATCGACGGGGCCAGCGCGCACGCGGCCGAGCCCGCCACGAACAGGGCCAGCGCGCCGATGAACAGCCCTTTGCGGCCGATGAGGTCGCCCATCTTGCCGTACAACGGCATGGTGACGGTGGCGGCCAGCACGTAGGACGTGGTCACCCACAGCATGCGGTTCACGCCGCCCAGCTCGCCCACGATGGTGGGCAGGACGGTGGCCACGATGGTCTGGTTCAGGGTCCCCACGGTCATCGCCACCAGAAGCCCCGCGAACACGGCGGCGACCGAGCGCCGCGACAGCGGCGGATCGGAAGCCGGGAGAGCCGTCGGACAGCCGCCGCCCGCGGCGGGTTGCCGGCCGCCGCCGGAGACGCTCCCCTCCTCCGCCTGCCCGTCGTTCGCCATCGCCTGCTCCGTCCTCGCTCGCCTGCGCCCTCGTCCACGGCGCCGGAGCGCCCATCCAGTCGGGCAAGCTTTGCAGAGGGGAGGAACGCGCGTCAAGGGCTGTTGCCCGCTCGTTACCGCAGGTGAGCGGTTCCGTTCAGCGCGACTCCCGCGGGGCGGGAAGCGGGCGGCATCACGCCAGCTCGCGATCGGCCGCCCACATGCGGGCGTACTTGCCGCCCGCGGCCACCAGCTCGTCGTGCGTGCCCTGCTCGAGCACGCGGCCGTCGCCGACGACCGCGATCGAATCGGCCCCGCGCACGATGGCCAGCGTGTGCGCCACCATCACCACGGTCTTGCGCTTCGCCAGCAGGTTGGCGATGGCCTCCTTCACGGCCAGCTCGTTCTCGATGTCGAGCGAGGCCGTCGCCTCGTCCAGCAGCACGATGGGCGCGTCGCGCAGGATGGCGCGCGCGATGGACAGGCGCTGGCGCTCGCCGCCCGACAGCCGGCCGCCGTTCTCCCCGATGCGCGAGGCGTAGCCTTCGGGCAGGGCGCGCACGAACCCGTCGGCGTTCGCGAGACGGCACGCCTCCCGCACCTCGTCGTCGGTGGCGCCGGGCCGGGCGTAGCGGATGTTGTCCATCACCGAATCGTCGAACAGGAACACGTTCTGATCGACGACGGACACGCCCGCCAGCACGCTTTCCGGCGCGTAGGCCGCGGTGTCCGCGCCGCCGATGCGCACCGTGCCGCGCGCGGGCCGGTAGTACTGGGCGATGAGGTTGAGCGCCGTGGACTTCCCGCACCCCGAGTCGCCCACGAGCGCGGTCAGCTTGCCGTCTTCGCACGTCAGGCGCAGCCCCTCGAACACCGGCTCGCCCTTGCAGTAGGCGAACCCGACGTCGGCCAACTCGATGCGCGATCCCGTCGCCGGCAGCGCGTCGAAGCTGCCCGCCTCCTCCGGCTCGTCCACCACCGCCTGGATGCGGCGCTTCGCGATCATGAGGTTCTTGTAGGCCGTCAGGTTCACGAAGATGCTGTTCCACACCTTGTTCATGAACAGCGGCAGCATGATGATCAGCAGGTACGGAACCGCGCCCAGCGCCCCGTCGAGGTACGCCGCGCCGCACATGAGGAACAGCAGCGGCTGGCACAGCCCCACGATGATGGACATGACCGCGCCGAGGGGGATGAGGGCCGCCTCGTACCAGAAGCTGACGTCCGAGTACTCCCGCATGCTGTCCACGATGGCCTCGTTCTTCACGCCGCCGATGCCGTAGGCGCGCAGCGTCTGCATGCCGGTCACGTGCTCGACGGTGCGGCTCGTGTTCGCGGCGCAGATGTCGCTTTTGCGGGTGCCGTAGCGTCGCACCTGGTGCCACGACAGCGCCATCGCGGGCACGATGAGCGCGAACGAGAGCGCCACGACCGCGCCGGCCGGCAGGTAGAGCCAGCAGACGAAGCCGGTGAGCATCACGGCCAGCGTGATGTCTTTGACGACGGATCCGGTGCGGTGGGTGAGGATCTGCTCGTAATCGTTCACGTTCGCGGTGAGCGCGTTGAGGTAGTCGCCGCTCGACCGCTCGGTGAACCGCGCGAGGGGGATGCGCTTGATCTTGTCGCCCAGGTACTGGCGCAGGTTGCGGCTGACCTGCGCCCCGCCGATCTGCCCGCGCACGTAGCCGTAGCCGTAGATGAGGAGCCGCAGCACGAACACGAGCGCAAGGGCGCCGGTGAATCCCAGCAGGGTGCCGAAGTCGGCCGCGCCGCTGAACACCTGCTGCATCACCAGGAAGATGAGGCCGAAGTTGCAGCCCGACAGCAGTCCCTCGATGACGGTGCACGCCACCGAGACGGAGAAGTCGCGGTTCTTCGCGAACACCGAGGTCGAGGCGGAGGCGGAGGCCGGGGCCGGGGCCGGATCCAGGGTCGGGCTCGAGGGCGCTTGCGCGGGCGCCGACGATGCGCCCTGCGGCTGCGCGGCGGCACGGTGGACGGAATCGCTTGCGGCGCGCTGCCGCGGCTCCGCTTCCGCCGCCGCGGCGCCGAACCCGAACGTGATGCGGCGCGTCCGCTCGTAGTCCGCCCATGCCTTGCGGTAGTACGGGCACGCGGCAAGCACCTCGTCGTGCGTCCCCACGGCCGAGATGCCGCCGTCCTCCACCACGGCCACGCGGTCGCAGGTGCGCACCACGCCCAGGCGATGCGCCACGATGACCACCGTGCGGCCCGCGCAGAGGTTGGCGATGGCCTCGTCGATCTGCACCTGGTTCTCGGGGTCGGCCGCGCTGGTGGCCTCGTCGAGGATGAGCACGGGCGCGTCCTTGAGGATGGCGCGGGCGATGGCGATGCGCTGGCGCTGCCCGCCCGACAGGCGCTCGCCCAGCGTGCCGATCTCGGTGTCGTAGTCGCGGGGGAGCCCCATGATGAAGTCGTCGATGCGCGCCTGCCGCGCCGCTTCGCGCACCTCGTCCAGCGTGGCGCGCTTGCCCATCCGGATGTTCTCGAGGATGCTGCCGCTCGTGAGGAACGTCTTCTGGAACACCACGGCCACGTGCGCCAGCAGGTCGTCGTAATCGAGGTCGCGCACGTCCACGCCACCGATACGCACCGTGCCCTCGGTCGCATCGTAGAAGCGGGACACGAGCTCGACGATGGTGGTCTTCCCCGCGCCGCTGGGCCCCACCACGGCCAGGCGCTCGCCCTGCTGCACGGCGAGGTTCACGCCGTGCAGCACCTCGCGCGTGCCGTCGTAGCTGAAGCGCACGTTCTCGAGCCGCACGTCGCTCTTGGCGGGAAACGGCGCGCCGCCGGCGAAGGCGGGCAGGTCCAGCAGCTCTTGCGCCTTGATCGCCCCGCTTTTCACCTGGGCGAACTTGCTGCCGATTTCCTGAAGCAGGCGAATTTCGGTCAGGTAGAGCGACCCGACGAACGCGAACAGCAGAAACGTGCTGCCCGAGATGGCTCCCGTGGAGAACAGGAAGCCGCCGAGCGGCACCATCACGAGCATGCCGCACTCGATGATGATGACGAACGCCGCGAAGCCCGGACCCGTTTTCCGCGCGATGTCGCACCACACGGCGTGCTCCTCGTCCACGGCGGACTGGAAGCGGCGAAACGACTTCGAGCCCATGTTCAGCGCCTTGATGACGCGCATGCCGCGCACGTACTCCACCATCACCGCATTCATCCGCGACAACGCCGCGCTCGCGCGCGGCATCACGCCGGCCATGCGCTTGAAGATGACGCCCATCACGACGAACGCCGCCGCGAACGGCACGAGCGTCGCCAGCGCCAGCGGCACGTTCACCGAGCACAGGAAGATGAACGCCGCGACGGGGCCGGTCAGGTACATGATCGCCTCGGTGATGTTGTGGGCCAGGAACAGCTCGAGCTTCTCGATGTCGTCCGACAGGACGGTTTTGATGGAGCCGGTCGACCGCTCGTCGAGCTGCCCGAGCGGCGCGTGCGCCAGATGGTCCACGACGCGGCACCGCACGCGGAACAGCGTGTTGTACGCGCCCTTGTGCGACAGCGCGCCCGCGCATCCGAAGCACGCGTACTGGATGCACACGCCCACCGCTACGACGAGCGCGTTCGACGTGATGACCTCCCACGTGCAGGTCCCTTCGTAGGCCGCCTTCATGATCTCGTACACGCCGTAGTACGGCACCATGGCCATAAGCCCCGAAACGAACGCGAACACGACGGCCGCGATCAAGTACTTCCGGTCGGGTCCCGCCCACTTCAATATCAATCTGATCGGACTGTTCATGCAGACTCCTTGCACCTGTGACATATCGTTCGGCTGCAAGGATAGAACACGCGAAAAGGAAGTTTGCCCACTGCAACTTCGCGCGTCCGATGCAACTCAACCGCCGTCCGATCGTCGTACCGAAGCGTTCCGTCACCGGCAACGGAGACGCCGCGATTCGAGGACGATCGCCCATCTTTTCCTTGACAGAGTTAACCGTGTATGACATTATTCGTAACGTCGTTATCGATAACATTGTTATTGATGAGAAGGGATCAGGATGTGAAGCAGGTTGAGGAAACGCGCGGTCTCGTGCTGCAAAGCGCGCAGCGAGAGTTTCTGGACAAGGGATACGAGAAGGCGAGTCTGCGCAGCATCGCGCAGAACGCCGGCGTGACCACCGGCGCGCTGTACGTGCGCTTCCCGAACAAAAGCGCGCTGTTCGCCGCGCTGGTCGAGCCCGTGTCCGCGCACCTGCTCGGGCTCTTCCGCACGGGCAACGACCAGGGGTTCGAGCAGCTGGACGAAGGGCGCCCCGAAGACATGTGGAGCACCTCCGAAGACGTGATCACCCGCATCGTCGACTACATCTTCGAGCACAAGGAGCCGTTCGACCTGCTGATAAACCACGCGGCGGGAAGCGGCTACGAGCATTTCCTCGACGATCTCGTAGAGGAAGAAGTCAGCCAATCGCTCGCCTACCTGGACGCCATGCGCGAGCGCGGCCTTGCCTGCGCGAGCCCGTCCCACGACGACCTCCATGCGCTCGTGAGCGCGGAATACTACGCATTCTTCGAAATCGTTCGCCACGACACCTCGAAAGAGGACGCCGTTGCGCGCATCAAACTCATCGTCGACTTCTTCCGCCCCGGCTGGGAGAACCTCTTCGGCGGGTGATGCCGTCTTTCCATGACCACTAGTTAGCTCAAACTAACAAAAGCAGTCCGCTCGAACACCCGCGCACGACGGGCCTTCCTTCGTGCGCCCGATTTCCACCAGCCCGGCCCGACGGGCCCACCCGAAAGGAGAGCAGCATGAGCACCGAGAAAACCATCGACACCACCCGAGGCGCACGCGGGCGCGCCTCCAAGAAGAGCATCGCAACCCGCGACGTCATGACCGTCGCGGCCATGATGGTGCTGACGTTCCTCGTATGCATGGTCACGGGACCCCTGACCATGCCGTTCCCGTTCGTGTATCTGTACCTGTGCGCCGGCATCCAGATGTTCCTCTGCGCGACGTTCTACCTCGTCGTGGCGAATCGCCTGAACAAGCATGGCGTCTTCCTCGTGTGGGGCATCGTGTACGGCACGGTGCTCGCGCTTTCAGGCTACGTGTTCCTGCTTCCCTACTTCGCCGGCGTCGCGGCGATCTGCGAGCTGGCCATGATCGGCAAGGATGCGTACCGCAGCCCCGTGCGCAACACCGTCGGCTGGACCATCTGGGCGGTCGGCATGGTCATCGGCAATGCCGTGCCCGTCTGGGCTGCGTGGGACGCCTACGTGGCGAAAGCGACGACCGACGGCTTCACCGCCCCGGTTCTGACCATGCAGCTCGACCTGCTGTCGAACCCGCTGCACCTGCTGGGCGCCTGCGCCATCACCGCCGTGCTGGCCGTGCTTGGATGCCTGTTCGGCAACCGCCTGCTCAGGAAGCACTTCAAGAAGGCGGGTATCGTGAAATGAGCGGCGCCGTGCACCCTGCCGCGCCAGCCGAGGCCGCTCTGAGCGCGCCGACCCGTCGGGACGGGGCAACCCGGCAGCACGCCCGCATCCGCGAGGTCAACGTCCTCTCGTTGCTCGCGATCATCGTGTGCACGTGCGCCGTGACCTTCCTGTCCACCAGCACGATGCTGCACGTCGCGTTCACCTGCGCCCTTTTCGTGCTCATGGCCGCGATGGGCTTCGCAAGGGCCGGCGCCGGGTTTCTGCTCGCGTTCGCGGTGACGCACGCATGGCTCGCCCTCAACGTGCGTTTCGACATCGGGTTCCCCTCGCCCATGGCGTTCACCTTCGTCCTGGAGATGCTACCCCTCCTCATGCCGGTGTACCTGCTCGTGCAAGCTCCCTCGGGAAAGCTGATGGCAAGCTTGCGCCAGCTGCCCATCCCCTCCCCCGTGCTGCTCGCCGTCATCGTCATCCTGCGCTTCATGCCCACCATGCTGTCCGAGCTGGCCGACGTGCGCGACGCCATGCGCACCCGCGGCTTCCTCCGCTCGCCGGCGCACGTCTTGGCGCATCCGCTCGCAACGCTCGAGTTCGGCGTGGTGCCCATGGTGTTCCGCTCGCTCACCATCGCCGACGAGCTGGCTTCATCCTGCATCGTGCGCGGCATCGAGAGCCCCTGCGCGAAGCAGAGCTACTATGCGCACGGCATGCGGATCGGCGACGGAGCGCTCATGGCGGGGTTCGCGATCGCCTCGATCTTGATCGTGGTGGGGTGAGCGACATGATGCCGAACCACGACCCGCAGGCGCCGGCCATCGAACTCGCGCACCTGACCTTCGCCTACGAAGGCTCCGCTCCCCAGCTCGAGGACGTGAACCTGACCGTCCAACCCGGCGAGGTGGTGGTGCTCACCGGGCCCTCGGGCGGAGGCAAGAGCACGCTGACCCGCGTGGTCAACGGCCTGGTGCCGTCCTTCTACGAAGGCGAGCTGACCGGGACGGTGCGCCTGTTCGGGCGCGAGGTCGACGACATCCCTTCGTGGGAACGCGGGCTCGCGGCGGGCAACGTGTTCCAAGACCCCCGCAGCCAGTTCTTCGCGAACGAGGTGGCGGGCGAGATCGCGTTCGGGTGCGAGAACTACGGGCTCGATCACGAGCTGATCGTCGAGCGCGTGCACGGGGCGGCAAGCGAGCTGGACATCGCCCCCTTGCTCGAGGAGAAGGTGCGCCTGCTGTCGTACGGCATGCGCCAGCGCGTGGCCATCGCCTCCGCGAAGGCCATCGACCCGCCCCTCTACGTCATGGACGAGCCCTCCGCCAACCTCGACCACGAGGCCACCGAGCAGCTCGGCAACCTGATACGCGCGCTCAAGCAGCAGGGAAAGACCGTGCTCCTGGCCGAGCATCGCCTGTACTATCTGCGCGGCATCGCCGACCGCATCGTCTACCTCGCCAACGGCCGCATCGCCGACTCGTTCACGCCTGCGGAACTCGTCGCCCTCGACCCCGCGCGCATCGAGGCCCTCGGGCTGCGCAGCGCGAACCTCGAGGGCCTGACCGCACCTGCCAGGAAACGGACCTGCGCGGCCCCGCACGTGCCGCCGCTGCTCGAAGTCGAGGGGCTGCGCAAGTCCTTCGGCGAGCGGATCGTGGCCGACGGTGTGAGCTTCGCCTGCCGCCCCGGCGAGATCGTCGCCGTGGTGGGCCCCAATGCCACCGGGAAGAGCACGCTGGGAAAGCTGCTCGCCGGCCTCGTGAAAGAGGACGGCGGCACCGTGCGCGTGGAGGGGAAGAAGCTCGCGTCCGGACGGCGCCGAGGACGCATATGGTACATCATGCAGGATCTGGACAGCCAGCTGTTCGGCGAAAGCGTGCGCGACGAGCTGCTGTGCGGGCAGAAGGCAACGCCCGAGCGGACGGCCCGCGCCGACGAGGTGCTCGATGCGCTGGGCCTGGGCGCGCTTGCCGACCGCCACCCGGCAACGCTTTCGGGAGGGCAGAAGCAGCGGCTCGCCCTGGGCGTCGCGCTCATGCACGACGCCTCCGTCATCGTGCTCGACGAGCCCACGAGCGGTTTGGCCGGAAAGAGCATGCGCTCCGTCGGCAGGCAGATCGAGAAGCTCGCGCACGAGGGCCGCGTCATCCTCATGATCACGCACGACGTGGAGTGCGCGGTTGCCACGTGCGACCGCGTCCTGCACCTGCGCGACGGGCGGGTCGCGCAGGACGTCCCCCTCCGCGACGCCGAAGAGCTGCTCGCCGCCATGCGGTGACCGCGCCATCCGATTCCAACGCCCCTACCCCATCGAGAAAGGGGGTGCGACCATGCACCCGGAAGAGAACGCCCGCACCCAGAAACGCCCCGAAGCCGAGCAACCCGCCAAGCGGCGCTCCGGCATGGCCTACCTGCTCCACCTGGCAGGACGCTACCGCCTTCATCTGGCGCTGTCTGCGCTGTTCAGCGTGATGAGCGCCCTGTGCTCCTTCGTGCCGTTCGTCATGGTGTACCAGGTGCTGCTGTTCCTCATCGAGGGGAACGCCGACGCGGGCGCGGCGCTCCAGTACGGCATCATCGCCGCCGTGGCCATCGTGGGCAAGTTCGCGTTCGCCATCGCCTCGGGCGCGTGCTCGCACATCGGGGCCTTCAACACCCTGTACCAGGTGCGTGCGCAGATCAGCCGGCACATCGCGAAGGTCAACCTCGGGTTCTTCGATCAAACGACCTCGGGCGCTCTCAAAAAGGTGATCATCGAGGACGTCGAGCGCATCGAGAAGTTTCTCGCCCACCAGATCCCCGACATCGTCGCCGCCGCCTGCACGCCCGCCATCATGTTCTGCTACCTGCTCACCTTGAACGTGCCCATGGCTCTGGGCATGCTGGTCCCCGTGGTGCTGGGCGTTGCCGTGCAGCTGTTCGCCATGGCGGCCACCGGCAAGCAGATGCCCACGTACCACCGGCTGCTCGCCAAGCTCAATGCGGCCATCATGCAGTTCATCAACGGCATGCCCGTGATGAAGGCCTACCGTCTGGACGCGAAAGGCTACCGCGAGTACGCCGACGCCGTCACCGAGTACAACGAGTTCTGGAAGCAGTGCACCAAGAGCCAGGGCTACTCCTACGGCGTGTTCGTGGCCATCGTGGAAAGCGGCATCCTGTTCGTGCTGCCTTTGGGCGGCGTGCTGTACCTGCAGGGCTCCCTTTCGGCCGCCGACTACCTGTTCTTCATGATCATGAGCATGGTGTTCCTGTCCAGCCTCCTGAACCTGCTCACGTTCGCCATGACGTTCAACCAGATCATGAGCGGCATGGAGCGCATACAGGACATCATGGACCTGCCCGAGGCTTCCGAAGGCACGCTCGCGCTCGATCCGGCGAAACCGCACGCGGTGGCGTTCGATCACGTCACGTTCGGCTACGGCGCCGCCGAGACCAACGCGCTCACCGACGTCAGCCTCGATCTGCCCGCCGGCAGCCTGACCGCGTTCGTGGGCCCCTCGGGCGCCGGCAAGACGACCGCAGCCCAGCTCATCCCCAAGTTCTGGGAAACGCGCCAAGGCGCGGTGCGCATCGACGGGCATGCCCTGTCCGAACTGCGCACCGACAACCTCATGGATCTGGTGTCCTTCGTGTTCCAAGAAGCCTTCATGCTCGACGACACCCTGTACGAGAACATCAGGCTCGGCCGACCGAACGCCACGCGCGAGCAGGTGGAGGCCGCCGCGCGGGCCGCGCAGATCCACGACACGATCGAGGGCCTGCCGAACGGCTACGACACGTTGCTGGGAGAGAACGGCGTCAAGCTGTCCGGCGGCGAGCGGCAGCGCGTGTGCATCGCTCGCGCCATCTTGAAGGATGCGCCCATCATCGTGTTCGACGAAGCCACCAGCTTCACCGACATCGAGAACGAGCACCGGATCCAGCTTGCGCTCTCGCACCTGCTGACGAACAAGACCTGCATCATGATCGCCCACCGCCTGCACACCATCGTGCATGCGGACCAGATATGCGTGTTCGACCACGGCCGCCTGCGAGAACGAGGAACGCACGATTCCCTGATCAAGCAAGACGGCGCCTACGCCCGCATGTGGGACGCCTACACGCACCGCACGGAGAAGAAGGAGTCGCTGGCATGATAACGCTCATCAAAACCGTCCGAACCGTAGCGGGCGACAAAGCCAAGACCCTCGTGCTGCCCATCGCGCTTTCCTGCGCGGACTCGCTTTTGCACATGGGCATGTTCGCCGTCATGATCGCAGCCATCATCAACCTCGTCGCCGGCGCGTTCAACGCCGAGCTGCTTGCGTTCTACAGCGGCGCGCTCGTCGTGCTGTTCGTCGTGCGCGCCGCGCTGTACGTGACGAACTACGCCCAAACGCAGTTCCGGGGCGCGGACATCACCGCCGACCTGAGACTCTCGATCGGCAACCACCTGCGCAGGCTGAACCTGGGGTACTTCGACAAGAACAGCATCGGCCAGCTCGCATCGGTTCTCACCACCGACGTGAGCGACTTCGAGCAGACCATCACCACCTCGCTGGCGAGCTTCTTCAAGGTCGTCTGCTTCAGCGTGCTCGCATGCGCGTTCGCCTTCGCCATCAACTGGCTCTACGGGCTGATCATCCTCGCGATCGTCGTCGCCTCCCTGCCGCTTGCGCGCCTGGGCGGGCGCGCGGCAAGCAAGGGCGGCGTCCGCTATCGCGAAAGCGTCCACGCGGTCATATCCCGCATCATCGAGTACATCAACGGCATCAAGACGTTCAAGCTCTACAATCTCACCGGCCGGCGCTTCGAGCGGCTCGACCGCAGCTTCGCCGATTTGAAGCGCGAATCCATTCGCATGGAGCTGTCCATCATGCCGTTCTCGGTGCTGTTCTCCGTGGCCACCTCGCTCATCGTTCCGCTCGGGCTCGTGGCGGGCACGCTCATGTTCATGGACGGCCAGCTCGACGCGCCCCGCCTCATCGCGGCGGTCATGATCGCCGTATCCATCTCCAGCATGATGACCACGCTCGGCGTGATCTACCCCGAGCTGAACTACCTGGCCAAAGCGGCGGAGGGCATCGAGCGAATACAGGCCGAACGCCCCCTTGCGTACCGCGACGGCAACCCCCGTTTCACGAGCTTCGACGTGCGGTTCGACGATGTGCGGTTCGGATACGCCGACGGCAAGGAGGTGCTGCACGGGGTGACGTTCACGGCGCAGCCCGGGACGCGCACCGCGCTCGTCGGGCCTTCGGGCAGCGGGAAGACCACCGTCATCAGCTTGATCTCGCGGTTCTGGGATGCGAGCAGCGGCAGCGTGCGCGTAGGCGGGCACGAGGTGCGCGATATCGCGCCCGACGCGCTGGCCGAGCAGGTGGCCGTCGTGTTCCAAGACGTGTACCTGCTCGCCGATACCGTGGCGAACAACATCCGCGTGGGCAAGCCGGATGCGACGCAGGAGGAAGTGGAAGCGGCCGCCCGCGCCGCGCACTGCCACGACTTCATCGAGGCGCTGCCGCAGGGCTACGACACCCTGGTGGGCGAAGGCGGTTCCACGCTTTCCGGCGGCGAGAAGCAGCGCATCTCCATCGCGCGAGCGCTCATCAAGAACGCTCCCATCGTGCTGTTGGACGAGTCGACCTCGAGCCTGGACGCCGACAACGAGCACGAGATCAACCGGGCGCTCGACGTGCTCATGGCGGACAAGACCGTCATCGTCATCGCCCACCGCCTGGACACCGTGGAGCGCGCCGATCAGATACTGGTGCTGGACGACGGTCGCGTACGCGAGCGGGGCACCCACGACGAGCTGCTCGCGCAGGGCGGCTGGTACGCCCACGCCATCGCCGAACAGGAAAAAGCCCGCAGCTGGACGGCATAAGAAGCACAGGAAAGCGGGGGGGCAAAGCGCCGCGCTCCCTCGGCAACCCTCGTATCACCCCTTCGCCAACAGCTCTCTCACCGCTTGCAGGTCGCCCTCCACGACGGCTTCGGCGGCTATGCGGCCGGCTTCCACGCGAACGGCCTTGTCGCAGGCTTGGCCGATGAACTCCAGGTCATGGGTGACCACGAGCACGGCGCGGCCCTCGTCGGCCAACCGGCGCACGAGCGCCGCCACCGTGCGCATGCTGCCCAGGTCGAGCCCGCTCGTGGGCTCGTCGAACACGAGGAGGCGCTTGCCGGTGGCGATGCAGGCCGCCACGGCGAGGCGCTGCTTCTGGCCGCCCGACAGCGTGGCGGGGTGGCGCTCGGCGTACGCCGCCAGCCCCAGGCCGTCGAGCACCTCGTCCACGCGCGCGGCGTCGGGCGCCTCAGCGTCCGTCAGCCCGAAGCTCACTTCGGTGCGCACGCTGTCGGCGAACAGCTGGTAGTTCACGTCCTGGAACACCATCGAGCAGGCGCGCAGGCGTTGCTTGGGCCCTGCGGGTTCACCGTCGATCGTCGTCGTGCCCGCGCTTTCCCGATGCAGCCCCACGATGGTGCGGCACAGGGTGGACTTCCCCGCGCCGTTGGCGCCCACGAGCGCCGCCACTTCGCCCTCGCGCAGGTCGAGGTCGACGCCGTGCAGCACCTCGCGCTTGCCGTACGAGGCGTGCACGCCGCGCAGGCGCACGAGGGGCGCCCGCGGCTCGCGCGCATCGCCCGGCGCCCGCCGCTCGCGCGCCCGCTCGTCGGCCAAAGCGCGCACCCGCAGCCCCAGGTCGCGCACCTCCGACGACGGCAGCGCCCGAAACGTCGCGCCGTCGAAGCGCCGCGCGATGCGCCCCTCCTCCATGACCACCACCTCGTCGGCCACGTCGGCCAGCCACCACAGGCGATGCTCGGCCACGAGCACGGCCGCGCCCTGCGCCTTCGCGTCCAGCAGGTAGCGCCGCAGCGCCGCGATGGCCGCTTCGTCCAAGTTCGACGTCGGCTCGTCCAGCACGAGGTTCGCCGGATGGGGCGCCCACGAGCTGGCGTACGCGATGCGCTGCTTCTCGCCGCCCGACAGCGAAAAGATGCTGCGGTCGGCCAGCTCCTCCAACCCCAGCTGGCGGATGGTATCGTGCGTGCGCTCGCGTATGCGCTCCTCGGGCCACGCCATGCTCTCCAGCGAAAACGCCACCTCGCCCGTGGAATCCACGTTGAAGAACTGCGTGCGCGGGTTCTGGAACACCGAGCCCACGCATGCGGCCACCTCCCAGCTTTCGAGGTCGGCCACGTCGCGCCCGTCCACCAGCACGCGTCCCTCGAGCGTCCCCGGGAAGAACGAGGGCGCCAACCCGTTCGCCAGCCTCGTCACCGTGGTCTTGCCGCAGCCGGACGCGCCGCACACGAGCACGCACCGGCCCGCCTCCACGCGCAGGTCGATGCCGCGCACCCCCTCGGGCGCGCCCGCGCCTTCCGCAGGCGCGCGGTACGCGAAGCTCACATCGTCAAACTCGATCATCGTCTCGACCTCACTTCCCCACGCCCAACAGGCTGCACGCAAGCGCCGCCACGACCACGGCCACGCCGGCGGCCACCAGCAGCCCGTCGGACGCGCGGAACTCGATATGCGTGTAGCACGTGCGCTGCGCCGGGTTCTCGATGCCGCGCGCCACCGAGGCCATCGACAGCTCGTCGGCCACGTTCGACGCGCTCATCATGAGCGGCACGTACAGGCACTCCACCGTCATGCCCGGTCGACGCAGGAATCCGGCCAGGCTGGCGTTCACGCCGCGCATGCGCATGGCGTCCGAGATGAAGCGCCAGTCCTCGCGGATGGCCGGCACGTAGCGCAGCATCACGGCCAGCGGGATGGTCACCTGGCGTGGCACGCGCATGCGCGAGAACGCGCTCATGAACTCGTTCACGTGCGTCGTGGACACGATGACGGCCGCCAGAAGCCCGCACGGGAACACCTTGCGCACCAGCATGAAGAACGACGACAGCATCGTTTTCAGCACGCCGGTGTCCAGCTGCGCCGTGGCCAGCATGCACGCCATCATCACCGCGTACAGCCCCAGCATGCCCAGCGCGAGCCGCCCCTTCCCCAGCGCGATGCCCAGCGCCACGCTCAGCAGCATCAGGAGCGCCTCGAACCACAGCCCGGGCGACAGGAACACCGCGACGGCCCACAGCAGAAGCAGCGCAAGCTTGGCCCGCGGATCGGGCCGGAACGCGCGATCGATCATGCGGTGACGCCCGCCTTCTCGAACTGCTTCTTCAGCAGACGGCGACCCACCAGCGCGCTCACCAGGGCGCACACCAGCGTCAGCGCGATCATGCCCGGCAGCACCCAGCCCGCGCCCGTGGACACCATCGTGTCGAGGTACGCCTGCTCGGTGCCCTTCCCGGCCAGGTAGGAGGTGTAGCCCGACGGATCGATCCACAGCATGAGGTAGGACCCCATGGGGTTGAGCGAGAACACGAGGAAGCTCACGAGGTTGAGGTTCTTGTTGCGGAACCGGCCCGCGCCGGCGATGAGGTCGGCCACCACGCCCAGCACGACGAGCGCTACCGCCCACAGCCAGTACATGCCCGTCACGAACATGATGAGCCCCTCCACCACGCCCAGGATGATGATGGGGCCGTGCTTGGGCACCTTCGCCACCAGCAGCAGGTAGATGGGGCCGGTGAGCAGGGCCGCACCCGCCGGCATGAGGAACGTCAGCACGGGGTTCGGGGCGAACAGCATGCTGCCCACCATCATGAACACGAAGTACAGGGCGATGAACACGCCGCACGTCACCAGGTCGCGGGCGGTGAGCCCCTTCTTGTCGGATTGCATGGCTGAACGCATGACAGACCTCCTTCTGATTCATTTTCATGCGGAAAAGATAGCCTCGGTTAACAATGGTGTATCATACGCGGAGGGGCGGAAACGACGTCGCGCATGCGCGCCCGCGCGTCCGAACGTCGCACCGCCGCGTCCGATCGTCGCACGCGGCACGCCCCTGCGGCGCACGTCCCTGCGGCCGACCGCCGCGCCGCCGCGAGCAACCGCATGAAGGAGCAGAACCCATGGAGCACCGCCCGCCCTCGCACGACATCATCCACGCCCCGTCGCTCGAGCAGATCGGCTTCGAGGAATATGAGCCGCCGGAGGGCTTCTGCCCCCTGTGGCGCTCGTACCGGGGCGAAGGCGAAACGTCCGGCAGCTTCCACATCCTCGCACCCTCCGATCGCTGGCAGATCGCCATCCACGACTTCACGCTGCTCCACGACACCGTCATGGAGTTCGAGCTGCCCGAATACCTGAGCGTGGCCTGGTACGAGTCCATTTCGGGAGAGGAGTTCACGCCGTATCGGCGGCTGCGGGCGAAAAGCATCTGGGGATTCTACAGCGGCGACGGGGGCTGGCGCGGGCTCGTGCACGGCGGCGTGCCCGTGAAGGCCGTGTCCATCGAGGTGCGGCCCGAGATGTCGCGCGCGTACCTGGAGCGCGAGTACGACGGGCAGTTCGAGCGCGTGCGCGACGCGTTCGCCTCGCTGAGCGACGACGGCGACTCCCCCGAGCTGCGCGCGCTGCTGGCCGGGCTGTGGCCCCGCCCGGGCGACGAGCATCGCAGCCAGCTGTATTACGAGGGCAAGGTGTTCGAGGCCATGGGGCTCATCGTCGAGCGCACGAAAGCGCGCCGGGACACGTCGGGACGCGCCGTCGCGCCCGAGGACCGCGAGCGCATCCAGGCCGTGGCGCTGTACATCGACGACCACTGCGCGAGCGCGCTCACGGTGGACGACCTCGCGCGGGCCGCATGCATGAGCCCCACAAAGTTCAAGGAGTGCTTCAAGGCGGTGACCGGCTCCACGCTCACGCGCTACGTGCAGAGCCGCCGCATCAGCCAGTCCGAGGGGCTGCTGCGGATGCCCGACCTGTCGATCGAGCAGGTGGCGCACGCGGTGGGCTACACGTGCGCCAGCCGTTTCAGCGAGCTGTTCCGCCGCGAGACCGGCCTGCTGCCCAGCGAGTACCGCCGGGGACTGGAGCGGTAGGAGGCGCGGCGGCCGGGGCGGAGCCGCTAGGACGCCGCGGGCATGGGCGCGTCCTCCGCGGGCGCAGGAGCGACCGCGTCGTCGCTCGCGATCCGCCAGCCCTCGGCGCGCCGGCGGATCTCCACGAAGCGGCGGTACGTGCCGCCCTCGGCCATGAGCTGGTCGTGCGTGCCCCGCTGCGCCACCGTGCCGCCGTCCACCACGAGGATCTGGTCGGACGCTTCCACCGTGGCCAGGCGGTGCGCGATCACCACGACGGTCTTGCCCGCCGTCAGCTGGCCGATGGCCTGCTGGATGAGCTGCTCGTTCTCCGGGTCGACGCTGGCGGTGGCCTCGTCGAGGACGACGATGGGCGCGTCCTTCAGCAGCGCCCGCGCGATGGAGATGCGCTGCTTCTGGCCGCCCGACAGGCTGCTGCCGCCCTCGCCCACCACGGTGTCGTAGCCCTGCGGCAGCTCCTCGATGAAGCCGTGGCAGCACGCGCGCTTCGCGGCGGCCACCACCTCGTCGTGCGAGGCGCCGGGGCAGCCGAACGCGATGTTCGCCTCCACCGTGTCGTTGAACAGGTACACGTTCTGGAACACCATCGAGAAGTTCGCCAGCAGGCTGTCGCAGGTGAACTCGCGCACGTCGTGGCCGCCCACCCGCACGCTGCCGGCGCTCACGTCCCAGAAGCGCGCCATGAGGTTCGCGATGGTGGTCTTGCCCGAGCCGGACGGGCCCACGATGGCGCACGTGGTGCCCTCGGGTATGGCGAAGCTCACGTCGTGCAGCACCGTGCGCGCCTCGGGACCTTCGTCGTAGGAGAACGCCACGTCCTCGAACGCGATGTCGAAGCGGTCGAGGTCGAGCGCGCGCCCGTCCTCGTCGATGAAGCGCGCCTGCTCGATCTTGTCGAGGCGGTCCAGCACGTCGTTCAGGTCGCCCAGCATGTGCGCCGAGTCGGCCACGCCCTCCACGCCGCCGAAGATGGTGAACGAGAGCAGGGCGATGGCCAAGAACATCCACAGCGGCAGCGTCCCGCCGAGGCACGCCCAGGCCGCGAAGCCCACGAGGGCCACGCTGGCCAGCTTGAGCGCCACGAGGTGCGCCACGTTGAACGGCGTGAAGCCGAACTCCACGTCGACGCGGGCCTTCTTCGCCTGGGCGCACGCCGCGTACATCGGCTGCAGCGCGGAGCTGCCGCGGCCGTACGACTTCGCCGTGCCCAGCCCGCGCGCGAACTCCACGATGGCGCCGGACAGGCGCTCGGAAGCCTCGTGCGTGGCCGGCGTGAGCTTCCGGCTGCGTCGGTTGATGCCCGCCAGCGCGAGCGCCGACAGCCCCACGCCCGCCAGCGCCGCCAGCGCGCAGCGCCAGTCCATCACGGCCAGAAACGCGATGACGGCCGCCACCGACACGTAGCCGTTCACCACGGCGTCGATCATCTTCATGCCGTTCAGCTCGAGCATGCCCAGCTCGGTGGTGGTGGTCGCGAGGATGTCGCCCGTCTTCATGCGGGAGAAGTAGCCCAGCGGCACGCGCTTGAGGATGGTGCCGATGCGGATGCGCACCTCGGGCGCCACCTCGTAGCCGATGCTCTCCTGCAGACGGTTCTTGCCGTACGAGAACGCGAACCGGGCGGCGATGCACGCGACGATGGCCGCCAGCGACAGCCACACCGCCGACGGGTCGAGCGTCGAGACGCCGCGCGCGTCGTCCACCACCTGCGCGAGCATCCACGCGGCCAGCATCACGGGGGCCGCCGTGGCCCACGTCATGAAGAACGAGCACACGCAGCCCAGGTACAGGTTGCGCCGGTACGGTCCCGTCCACGCGATGATGCGCTTGAGCGCTTTAAGCATCGAGGGCCTCCTTTCGGGAAACGGCAGACCACGCCTTCGCGCACACGTGAGCCTGCCACATGGACGCGTAGAGCGGGCAGGCGGCAAGCAGCCGGTCGTGCGTGCCGTGCGCGACGATGCGCCCGTGATCCACCACCGCGATGTCGTCGGCCGCCGCCACGGTGGACAGGCGGTGCGCGATGACCAGCAGGGTCTTGCCGCGCGTCAGCCGGGCGATGGATTGCTGGATGCGCTCCTCGTTCTCCGGGTCGGTGAAGGCCGTGGCCTCGTCGAGCACCACGATGGGCGCGTCCTTGAGGATGGCGCGGGCGATGGAGATGCGCTGGCGCTCGCCGCCCGACAGCGCGTGCCCCGCCTCGCCGGCCGGCGTGTCGTAGCCATGCGGCAGGCGGCCGATGAAGTCGTCGCAGCAAGCGGCGCGCGCGGCGGCCAGCACCTCGTCGTCGGTGGCGTCGGGCTTGCCCATGCGGATGTTCTCGCGAAGCGAGCAGTCGAACAGGTAGTTGTCCTGCGCCACGAAGCTCACGAGCTGCGACAACTGGTCCAGCGGCATGTCGCGCACGTCCACGCCGCCCACGCGCACGGCGCCCGCGCCCACATCCCAATGCCGCGCGATCAGGCGCGCCAGAGTGGACTTGCCCGAGCCCGACGGCCCCACGAGCGCGCAGAACGACCCGCGCGGCACGCGCAGGCTCACGTCGTGGAGCACCTCCTCCCCGCTCTCGTAGGAGAACGACACGTTCGCCAACTCCACGCCCTCGTCGCGCACGGCCGCGCGCTGCGCAGGCTCCGGCAGCTCGGGCAGGTCGAGAAACTCGCTCGCGTCGGCCACGGCGTACTCCATCGCCTTCGCCTCGTTGAGGAACGATGACAGCTTCATGAGCGGCGCCACCACCGCCAGCGCCAGCACGAACTCCAACCCCAGCTCGGCCGGGGTGACGTCTCCCGCCAGGTACAGCGCCAGCCCGACGGGCAGCACGCCCAGCAGCGTGGTCGGCAGGATGGAGAACGCGAGGTTCATGCTGACCCAGGTGGCCTTGAACCAGCCCAGGGTGAAGTCCTTGAACGAGCGGACGGCGTTGGCGTACTTCTGGTAGGAGTTCGAACCCTGGTTGAACGCCTTGATCACCTGGATGCCCTCCACGTACTCCACCATCACGCTGTTCACATGGTTGCCCTCGGCCATGTAGGCGGCGTACATCCTGTTGTACGCCCCCAGGCCGCTTGCGAACACGACCAGCCCGATGGGCACGGTGACCAGGCACGCAAGCGCGATGCGCCAGTCGATGAGTGCCATCCACACCGCGATGGCAGCCGCCAGCAGCACGTTGCCCGAAAGCTCGGGGATCATGTGCGCCAGCGGCACTTCCACGCCCTCGATGCGATCGACGAACACGTTTTTGATCTGGCCGATGCTTTTCGACGCCGCGGTGCCGAGGGAGGTCTTCATGAGCTTCTCCACCACGTCGTCGCGCAGCGATTCGAGGATGGTGTACGCGGACACGTGCGAGAGCAGCGTCGATGCGCCGAACAGCACCTTCGACGCCACGTAGCCCGCCGCGGCCGCGCCCACCCAAGCCAGCACGGCACCGCCGTCGGGCGCGGGGGCGATCACCTCGTCGATGATGCGGTACACCGCGTAGAACGGCACGAGCCCGGCCGCCACGCTGGCCACCGAGCACAGCAGCGAGACCGCCATCTTCCCCCGGCAGCGGCCGGCGTACGAAAGCAGCACGGCCAGCCACGATGCCTTCGCGGGCGTTTCTGTCACAGGAGCCACCAAAACCACCTTCTCAGTTGGGAATGCGAACGCTCCTGACTATACGGCTCCCAGCAGGCACGTTCCGCTCCATCAAGCCAGCCCTGTTCCAATCAGGTGGGAAGTTATCTAAGACTTACCTCTCTCTACGGCGCGAGACATCCGATAGGCACAACATGCACACCGTCCAAACGCGTGTAAGCGAACCCTCCAGTACCCACCACCACAGCGAGGAAAGCGGGGGCATCGATACCTCCCGCTTCCATCTTTCTAGCGAAACGAATCAAGTTCGCAGCCGCTTCATCCTCTTGATCGGCCCCGAGCTTCACTTCGATAGCGGCATAGCCCCCGTTGTCGAGCTCGATTATCGAATCGATCTCCAAGCCCGAATTGTCACGATAATGGCACAGCTGACCCCCCAGGCTCTGCGCGTACACATGCAAGTCGCGCGCCGCCATGGTCTCGAAAACGAACCCGAACGTGTTCAAATCGCTCTTGAGCTTATTCGGCCCCGCCTTCAAGCTTGCAGCCGCAAGGGAGGGGTCGGTAACGTGGCGTTTGGGCGTGGTTCGCAGGCGCGTTGCCGAACGCAATTCCGGCCGCCATGCAGGCTGCTCCCATATCATGTAGATGCGCTGCAAATAATCAACGTACGCGAGAACTGTCGATCGCGACAATCCGTTCGCATCGACGCTCGAAACGTCTTTCTGAATGGTGGACATGCTCGTCATGGTGGCCGTATTGCGAGATAAGGAGCGCAGCAGCACCTCAAGCTTGGCAGGCGAGTACCGCACGCCTTCAAACTCCACATCCTTGCCGCCGACGATGCTTTTTATGTATCGCCGTGCGATGAGAGCACCGTCCCCCGGATCAAGGCCAACGGCGCGGGGCCATCCACCGCGAACAGCCAATGCGATGATGTCGTCAAGTTTATGGGAAGAGCGCCCTCGTATCTTTTTCCCGGGATTGTCGAAAAGCTCCTCGAGCGACACTTCGGCCGTCGAGTCGCCCGACTCGAACAGGGTCATCGGCCGCATATCGATGCTGACGATTCGCCCGGTTCCGCTGTGCACGGTGTCCTTGAGAAGCGGTTGCGCCGAACCAGTGAGGATATACCGACCAGGCTCGGGCGCACGATCCACCGAGGCGCGTACCGCATCCCATACGCCTGGCGCAGCCTGCCACTCATCCACAAGGAGCGGATGGTCGCCTTGCAGCACGGAATCCGGATCGAGCCGAGCAAGTCGACGCGTCACGTAGCCATCCGAGGGGTCGGCGATGTACACCTCGTCGACGCTCTGATTGAGTCCTGCCCATGTTTTGCCGCACCACTTCGGCCCACGTATCTCCACGGCACCGAACAACTTGAGGCAACGCGCAAGTTCTGCATCGATAACGCGAGGTCTATACCCCGTGGGTGTGAGCGTCATGGAAATCCCTCCGAAACCGACGGCAATCAAGTATTTCGCAATGAGTATATCATACAAATAGCAAGTTACAAATCAGTCAAAAAGCAACTTGTTATCGCGCTATCGCACGTACCTTGCGCGGTCGCGGCGGTGGACGGTGGGGGTTTGGCCGATCACGGCCTTGAAGGCGGCGGTGAACTTGGAGGGGCTGTCGTAGCCCACGGCCAGGCCGATGTCGGCCACGCGCAGGTCGGTTTCGCGCAGAAGCGCGGCGGCGCGCTCCATCCGGAAGGTGCGCAGGTACGCGTACGGCGGCAGGCCGTACACCCCCTTGAAGCAGGTCTTGAACGCCGTGGGCGGCAGATCGAAGCGGTCGGCCAGCTCGTCGATGGTGTGCTCGACGGTGAGGTCGGACACCATGAAGTCGCGCGCCGCCTTCACCTTCTCCACCTGCGCGCGGTAGAAGTACGGCCGACGCTCGCGCACGGGGCCGGGATCGAGCACCTGCAGGAACAGCAGCAGCTCCAGCACTTTGAGCTGGAAGTACGTCGCGCGGATCTCGTCGGGCACGGAGTACAGCTCGCAGAAGATGTGCTCCGCGCCCGGTGCGTCGTGCATGATGAAGGGGTCGCCGCCGCGGCAGAAGCGATCGCGCAGCGCGCGCAGATCAACCGGGAACCCGCCGAGCGCTTGGGCGATGGAGCGCTCGGCGCGGGCGAGGTCGAAGGACACGGTGATGCCGCGGTAGTGACCCAGCGGCAGGACGAACATGCCGGTATGGCGGGAGCGGTCGTCTATCTTGAGGTCGCCGGACGCCACGTAGGAGTAAGCGCCGCCCGCGACGGGCTGCTCGATGCGCCCCTCGCGGCAGTGGTCGATGCACAGCATGTCCGGGCCGGCCACGAACCCCGAATCGTACGCGTCCAGCCGGAAGTCGTTGAACGAGAGTCCCACGCCGTCGAACACCTGGCAGAAGGCCATGGATCCCTCGCCCGTGTCGTTCTTCACACGGAGCACGGCCCCTCCCGGCCGCTCCTCCACGACGCCTTCGCCACCCGCCATCACGCACGACAGCACATCGCCCGCCTCGCCCATCGATCAGCCCGCCTCCAATTCGTACGCGAAATCGCAGCTGCGGCTGAGGAATTCGCAGTCGTGCGTGACCACGACGATGCAGATGTTCCGTTCAGCCAGCCCTTTCACCAACCGGCTTACCTCAACCATATGCCCGAAGTCAAGCCCGCTCGTCGGCTCGTCCAACAGCAGCACCTCCCGCCCGGCGAGCAGGGCGCAGGCCACGGCCAGCCGCTGCTTCTGGCCGCCGGACAGCGCCATGGGGTGGCACGCCTCCAGATGCTCCAGGTCGAGGGCCGCCAGCACTTCGTCCACGCGAGCCGCGTCGACGCCGCCCGCCGACAGCTCGCACTCCCCGCGCACGCTGTCGCTGAACAGCTGATGGTTCACGTCCTGCATGACGAGCGAGCACCGGCGGCGGCGCGCGCGGGCATCGAGCGGTGCGCCGTCGAAGCGCAGCTCCCCCTCCGTCGCGCGCTCGAGGCCCGCCATCGCGCGCACGAGCGTCGACTTCCCCACGCCGTTCGCGCCCGTCACGCCCACCACCGCGCCGCGCGGGACGTCGAAGCTGACCGGGGCGAACACGCGTCGCTTCTTGCGCAGGCTGGCGAAACCGCGCAGCGACAGCCCGCGCTCGAGCGCACCCGTCGCGCACGCGGGGGCCGCCGGGCACGTCACGGCCATCGCGACGGCGGGGTCGACTGCGCGCAGGCCCAGGCGGGCGCGCTCCTCCTCCGACAGCGCGCGCAAGTCCTCGGGCGAGAACTCGCGCGCGACGCGGCCCCCTTCGATGAGCACCGCGCGATCGATGAGATCGGCCACGAAGTACAGCCGGTGCTCGGCGACGATCACCGTCTTGCCGCGCGCGAGGATGGCGGCGATCTGGTCGTGCAGCACGCGGATCGCGCGCGCGTCGAGGTTCGCGGTGGGCTCGTCCAGCACGTACACGTCGGGGTCCATCACGTCCACCGAGGCGAACACGAGGCTCTGCTTCTCGCCGCCCGACATCTTCGTCACGCCGCGGTCGAGCAGGTGCTCGACGTGCAGCGCCCCCACCGTCGCCCGGATGCGCTCCTCGATCGCGTCGGCGTCGACCCCCGCCGCCTCCAGGCCGAACGCCAGCTCATCGTTGGAGGTGAGGTTGAAGAACTGCGATTTCGGGTTCTGGAACACGCTGCCCACGTGCCGCGCGAGCTCGTGCATGGCGCAGCGCGCCGGATCGAAGCCGCACACCTCCACCTCGCCCGTGCGCTCGACCCCGGGCTCGAATTGCGGGATGAGGCCGTTGATCAGCTTCGTCACCGTGGTCTTTCCCATGCCCGAGCGCCCGCACAGCAGCACGCATTCGCCACGGCGCACGGTGAGGTCCACGCCGTCCAGGATGAGCGCGTCGCCGGCCCCGCGGCAGGACGCATCGCGCAGGCGGACGACGACCGGCGCCTCGTCGCCGCGCGCCGCGGCGCGCCCGCCGCCGCGCGCCTCAGCGCACTGCCGAGCCGCCGCCATCAGTACGCCCCTCCCCACAGCGCCACGACCACGACCGCCGCCGCGGACGCCGCGAGCACCGCCCAATCGGCGGCGTGCATGCGCAGCCGCTCGGTGTCGGTAGAGCGCACCGGGTTCTCGATGCCCCGGCAGGTCGCGGCGCGCGACAGCTCGTCGGCCGTGGTGGTGGCCGACATGATGAGCGGCACCACGAAGCATTCCAGCCGCTCGGAAGCGGGGATGTCGCGCAGGCGCATGGCGTCGCGGATGTGCGCCATCTCGTCTTTGAGCGCCGGGAAGTAGCGCATGGTCACCGTGAGCGGGATGAGCACCACCTGCGGCACGCGCAGGCGCTCGAGCGCGGCCGTCAGACGGTGCACCGAGCATTCGGCCACCAGCAGCGAGCCCACCATGAGGCACAGGAAGATCTTGCGCGAGAACGTGAAGCTGATGGTGAACATGGTGGCTGCAACGCCTCCGACGTGCGGGAACACGAGGTTGAGCACCGCCCACAGCACCGCGTAGCCGCCCGCGAACGCAAGCGCCATCCTCACGTGCCCCGTCAGCGCCTGCAGCAGCGCCACGCCCAGCACGAGGCCCAGCTCAACCGTGAGGCTCTTCGACATGAAGGCCACCACCGACGCCGCCAGCAGCACGCCCATGATGGTGCGCGGGTCGAGGTCGAGCACGCCGGAGCGCGGCGCCCGGCCCAGCACGCGACGATCCTCGAGCGCGTAGGTGGCCTGCATTAGACGAGCCCCGCCTTCTCGAAGTGCTTCTTGAACAGGCAGCGCGCGATATACGCGCCCGCGAGGCCCGCCACGATGGTGACGGCGAACATGGCGATCAGCATCGGCGTCGTGGACAGCGCGTCAAGCGACGCCAGGTAGTCGGCGCCCATACCCTGCTCGGCGATCTGGGAGACGAACGAGTCGTGGAACACCCACAGCGGCAGGGGGCTTCCGCACATGCCCAGGCCGAACACCGCGTACGCCACCGCGTTGCCGAGGAAGCTGCGGTAGCGCGCAACCGCGCGGATGACCTCGGCGACAACGCAAGATGCCGCCATCATGGCCAGGATGAGCGGCGTGAACATGCCCGTCGCGAAGTAGATGAGCGCCACGATGAGCCCCATGATGACGACGGCGCCGGGCTTTTGCACCTTCGCGCACATGAGCATGAACGGGATGCCCGCGAACAACCCGTCGAGCGCCGGCATGAACACCCACAGCGCCGGATGGATGCCACCGCACAGCATGAACACGAACTGGATGACGAAGTAGATGGCCGTGAAGATGCCGATGTTGATGAGGTCGCGGCCCTTGAGCACCTTCCCCTCGCTCGGGGAAGGTGCCGGGCTCGCCGTCGATGCGACGCTGCTTGCCATGAAGGTCTCCTTACTTGTTAGCCAAGGGTTACTTATATCGGAGACAGTATGCGGCAACGGGGCAGACGGTTCTAGTCCGATCGGGCAGCGCTGTTCCATTCGGACGGGAAACTTTCGCGCGTCATGGTGCGCGCCTGCTCAAGCCACGTGCGGCGGTCGGCCGGCGTGCTGTCGGCAACGACGCGGAACATAACCCGATCGAACGTGGTCACGCCGCAGAAGTCGCAGATGCAGTCGCGCCACAGCCGCTGCAGCGGATCGCCGAAAGCTTCGAGCTCGCGCGCTTCCGGCGTGTTCGACGTGTTGAACACGAGCACCGCGCGGGCTTTCAGCAGGCCGATGGGCAGGCCGCCGCCGGAATCGCCCTCGGCGAACCCGTAGGCCACGCCCTCCCGCAGCACGCGGTCGACCCATCCCTTGAGGATGGCGGGCGGCTGTCCCCACCAGTTGGGATGCACGACGACGATGCCGTCGGCCTCCTTGATCTCGCGTTGGTGCAGGGCCGTCAGATCGTCGGCCGGCACATCGCTGACCAGCTCGGACGGGGGAATCACCGGGTTGAAGCCCTCCGCGTGCAAATCGTGGAACGCCACCGCATGGCCGTCCTCCTCCAGCGTTTGCACCACGGTCTGGGCGATGGCCGCGTTGAAGCTGCCGTCGTAGGGATGCCCCAGGATGACCGAAACGTTCATGCCGTCCTCCGGTAGATGGCGCAGTTGTTGGGGGTTTCGTACAGGTCCACCTGGGACACGGGGAAACCCTGCTCCGTCAGCCGGTCGCAGACGTAGCGCGCCAGGTTTTCGGCGGTGGTGCGGAAGGGCAGGACGGTCAGGCTGAAGCCCTCGGCCTCGAGGGCGGCCAGCGTCGTCGCGGCCAGCGAGCCCTCTTCCACGAGGAAGGTGTGGTCCAGCTCTTCGGCCAGGTCGCGCACCGCGCGCTTGAACACGCCGAAATCAACCACCATGTCCTTCATCGTGCCGTCGGCTTGCAGGTCGGCGACCTCGAGGTACACCACCGCTCTCCACCGGTGGCCGTGCAGGTTCTCGCACTTGCCGTAGTAATCGGTCAGGAAGTGGGCCGAGTCGAAGCTGGCCTCGGTTTTCAATCCGTACATGATGGCTCCTTTGCATGGCCGCTGTGTTCGCCGTCATGATAGCACACTCCCACGGTCGCACCCCACCTGTGCGCATAGAACGAATGTTTCACGTGAAACATCGGGAAAGGGGCCGGGCGTCCGCGGTGGCGGGCGCGGTGGGGGGGCAGGGGGCCGGGAGCGGGCC
>NZ_WWRX01000008.1:240823-328706 GCF_009875575.1 Eggerthella sp. BIOML-A4
GGGGCCGGGGCCCCGGCAGCGGCCCGGGAGCGTGGTCCCGGGCCGCCTGCCCGCCTACTGCTCGCGCCGCCCGCGCACGAGGATCGTCTGGTGCGGACGGAGCTTCGCGGCGAGGACGTCGGCTCCGTCGGCGGCGCTCACGTCGCCCGCCTCCACGAGGCGCTCCAAGCCGCTGCGCGAAACGCCCAACTTGGCCCGCAGCACCTCGGCCAGGCGCAGGCCCGCAAGGTCGCCGCCGTCGATTTCAACCCGACAGTCCTCGCCGCCGGCGGGCCGGTCGCCTTCGACGACGAAGGCGACCTTGCCCCGGCGCGCGCCGTTGCGCCTGAGCAAGCCGACGTCGAGCGCGCACCACAGCGCCATCACGGGATCGTTGCCCGTGAACCGCTCGAGCTCTTCGCGGTCGATGCTTCCCGGACGCCCACGGCTGATCACGGCGCTGTTCCACACGCTTCCGCACGTGGCGCACCGGTAGATGAGCCACACGTCCAGACGTTTCTTCTGGGCGTTCACGCGAAACAGGCCCGTGGACGCGAACTCCGCGTCAGCACCGCAGGTCCCACAAGGGCGCAGCGCGACCGGCGCGGCGGTCGCCTCCACGCGCCATATACTCGTTTTCATGATGGTTGTTGCCTTCCTTCGCAATCCGAATACGTTCGAAATGGAAGGTGGGCACGGGCGGCACCACGCCGTTATTCAGCTTTTTCATACAGGGAACCTCTCTGATTGTCTGTGCATCTCAACCGGACGGCCCATCGCAAAACGGCCGCTCGCAGCGGCGGCAGGCGGACGGGCAGCGCCCATCACGAAGCGGCCGCGCGCGGCGCGGCAGCGGATGGGACGGATGTGTCGCGTGGTTTAGCGGTTGGGAGGAACAGTCATGAGAGGAGAGCCTTTCGTTGGGTTGCGGGCCATGAGGCCCGGGCCGCCATCATACCGGGCGACCCGCCGCGCGTCAACCGAGCGCTCTCAGCCGCGCGCGTCGAGCGCGGTTACCAGCTTCCGGAACGAGTCCTCGCACAGGCAGTGCTCGAGGCGGCACGCCTCCTCGTCGGCGACGACGGCCTCCACGCCCGCAGCGCGCAGCAGAGCGCGGAAGAACGCATGGCGTTCGCTGACGCGCTCGGCCACGGCGCGCCCCTCGGCGGTGAGCCGCACGTCGTGGGCCACCACGTGCACGAGCTTCTGGCGCTCCAGCTTGGACAGCGCCTTCGACACGCTCGCCTTCGACACGCCCAGCCGGCCGGCTACGTCCACGGCGCGGACGTAGCCGTGCTCGCGCTCCAGCGCCAACACGGCTTTCAGATAGTCTTCGGCAGACTCATGAACAGGCTGCTTCACCTGCACCTCCTCTCCGCGCGGGCGGCCGCCGCGCGCGCAGTGCGTTTCCCTTCCCTCCGGTATAGCAGAAACGGGCCGCCCGTTCCGCTCCAAACAGCCGCGCGCCTACTCCGATCGGACATTTCGCAGGCGGCGCGCGACGGCGCGCGCCCTACCCCGCCAGGCGCCAGCCGGCGGCTTCGCGTCGCAGGTTCACGAAGTCGCGGTAGAGCCCCTGCTCGCCCATGAGCTGGTCGTGCGTGCCCCGCTGCACGATGCGGCCCTCGTCCACCACGAGGATCTGATCGGCGCCGGCCACCGTGTTCAGGCGGTGCGCGATGGACACGAGGGTCTTGCCGCGCGTGAGCTCGCCGATGGCGGCGATCAGCTCGTGCTCGTTCTCAGGATCGACCGAGCTCGTGGCCTCGTCCAAGATGACGATGGGCGCATCCTTCATGATGGCGCGCGCGATGGAGATGCGCTGGCGCTCCCCGCCCGAGAGGCTGGCGCCGCCCTCCTCGAGCACCGTGTCGTAGCCCTGCGGCAGCTGCATGATGAACTCGTGGCAGCGGGCGCGCCTGGCGGCGGCCTCCACGTCGGCATGGGTGGCGTTCGGCATGCCGAACTTGATGTTGTTCTCCACGGTGTCGTTGAACAGATACACGTTCTGGAACACCATCGACACGTGCGCGAGCAGGCTCTCGGCCGTGCCCTTGCGCACGTCCTGGCCCCCGAGCAGCACCGCGCCGGCGTCCACGTCCCAGAATCGGGCCATGAGGTTCACGAGCGTCGTCTTGCCCGAGCCGCTGGGCCCCACGATGGCGCAGCTCGTGCCCTGCGGGATGCGCAGCGACACGTCGTCGATGACGCGCCGGTCGGCGTCGTAACCGAACGAGACGCCGTTCATCTCGATGCCGAAATCGGCGGGCGCGAGCGGCGCGTCCGTCGCGTTCTGCTTCGGGATGTCGCACACCTCGTCGACGCGGTCGAGCTCGCCTTCGATCTTCTTCGTGAGGAACGCCGCATCGTTCGCGTGGATGAGCTCGCCGTAGATCATGAACGCGGCCACGAGCAGCGTGAGCGCCCACGACAGCGGCAGCGCGCCGTTCAGGTACAGCGCGCACGCGGTGAACAGCACCGCGCAGCTGGCCAGGTTGAACACGAGCGCGTACAGCTTGAGGATGCCCTGCGCGGCGGCCTCCTGATGGTAATCGGCCGCGCGCTTCTGCTGGAACGACGCCTTCGCGGCGGCCAGCGATTCGTCGGGCGTGGCGAACGTGCGCAGCACGGCCATGCCGCGAGCGTACTCGATCACCTTGTCAGCCATGGCCTCCTGCGCGGCGGTCACCTCGCGCGTCACGCTGGTGGCGCGGCGGCGCAGCACGTTCAGCACGCACAGGCCCGCGGCGATGCCCGCGAACGTGATGGCCGCGATGGGCCAGGCCACGGCGAGGAAGAACAGGCTCATGATCACCGCCATGGCCACGCCGCCCGTCAGACCCGTCAGGCAGATGGTCATGAACTCCTCCAGCTGGTGCACCGTCGTGGTCAGCGTCGTGGTGACGGCCGACAGGCGCTGCTCGGAGAAGTAGCCCATGGGCGCGGCCTTCAGCCGGTCGCCCACGCGCAGGCGCAGGTCGCGGAAGATGTGGAAGCCCTGCGCGTCCATCGTGATGTCCACGAGGTACTGGAACACGTACTGCCCGATCACGCTGACAGCCAAGATGCCCAGGCATTGCAGCGCCACGACGGCGTCGAGGTGGTCGCGGTTCTCGAGCGCCCAGAACACCGCGCCCAGCATACCGGCCATGAAGAACGCTTTCAGGATGTTGCACACCATGCCCCACGTCAGGCTGCGCCGCGCCGCCGGAGAGAAGCTGCCAGCCAGGTCGAGCACGCGTTTGATGAGCGCGAACATGCTACATCGCCTCCTTGATATCGTTGTCGCCCGTCGTCGAAACGTCAGCGAGGGTTTCCCCGGTGCCACCGGGGGAAGCCGCAGCGTCGGCCGGTTCCGCTGTTCGTAGAACAGCGGAACTTCTGTGCTGCTCCCACATGCGACGGTACAGCGGGCAGCATTCCAGCAGCTTGTCGTGCGTGCCGCGGGCGACGATGCGGCCGGTGTCCATGACGAGGATCTGGTCGGCGCCCGTCACGGTGGACAGGCGGTGCGCGATGGTGACGAGCGTCTTCCCGACCACGAGCTTGCTGATGGCGCGCTCGACGAGCGCCTCGTTCTCGGGATCGGCGTAGGCCGTCGCCTCGTCGAGGATGACGATGGGCGCGTTCTTCAAAATGGCGCGTGCGATGGCGATGCGCTGCTTCTCGCCGCCGCTCAGCCTCTCGCCCGCCTCGCCGGCGCGCGTGTCGTAGCCCTGCGGCAAGCGGCTGATGAACTCGTGGCAACCCGCCGCGCGGGCGGCGGCCTCCACGTCGACCTGCGAAGCGGCAGGACGCCCCATGCGAATGTTGTCGGCAAGCGTGCGGTCGAACAGGAACGTGTCCTGCGCCACGTAGGAGATATGCTCCATGAGCTGCTGGTACGGGATGTTCCGCACATCGACCCCGTCGAACGCGACGCGCCCGTCCGTTGCATCCCAGAACCCGGCCATGAGCTTCGCCACGGTCGATTTGCCCGAACCGCTGGGCCCCACGATGGCCGTGATCTGCCCGGGATGCGTCTCGAAGCTGACGCCGTGCAGCACCTCGGCCCCCTCGTGGTAGGAGAACGACACGTTCTCGAACGCGAACGACTCGCCGTCCAGCCGCACGCGCTCGGCGGGGCGCACGAGCTCGGGCGTGCCCAGGAAGTCCCAGATGACGTTGAGGCACACGTCCATGCGCGAGATCTGGCCGCCCGCCTGCGCGAACTTCAGCAGCGGCGCGATGAAGCCCAGCGGGATGACGATGCACGTCAGGAATATCGGCAGCGTCAGCTGGCCTGCGGACATGAGCCACACGCCCAGCGGCAGCGACACGAGCAGCGTGCACGGCACCACCGACTTGACGGCCGCCATCCACACCCAGCTCTGCTTGAACCACGCGAGCGTCGAGTCGTGGTACTCGGCGACCGCGGTGGAGAATCCGCCGTACGAGCTGGCCGTACGCCCGAACGCCTTGATCACCTGGATGCCGTTCACGTACTCCACGAGCGACGAGTTCATCCGCTGCTCGCTGCCGATGTAGCGGGCCATCTTCGGCTTGTAATCGCGCATCATGGCCGCATAGAACAGCACGCCCAGAGGGATGGTGGCCAGCCCGGCCAGCCCCATGCGCCAGTCGAGCGCGAACACGATGACCATGGCCAGCAACGGCCCGAACACGTTCGACGGCAGCTCGGGCATGAAGTGGGCGATGGCGTCTTCCAGCTGGTTCACGTTGTCGACGAAGCGGTTCTTGAACGTGCCGGTGGGCGTGTCGATGATCGTGCCCATGGGAACGCGCTCCATCTTCTCCGCCATCTGGTCGCGCATGGTGGCCAGCGCCTTGAACGCGATGCGGTGGCTCATCATGGACGAGCGCCACGTGCAGAAGAAGCGCGCGACGTGCGCGAGCGCGGCGACGGCCGCCAGGAGGGCCGCGCGCTCGAACGTCAGCGTGCCCTCGATGAGCCCCGCCGCCAACAGCGCGATCACCACGTAAGGCACCATGCCCACGGCCTCGCCGATACAGGCCAGCACGAGCGAGCACACCATGCGCCCGCGATCCGGCCGCATGAAGTAGTACAGCTTCGCGAACGCGCTTGGCCGCACGTCGCGGTTCGCCGGAGAAACTTCCATTGGTCAACTCCTCAAGTTAGCTTTATCAAACTTCGCTCAGAATGCCCGAAACGCGCGCCCGCCGGCACAGGATCGAGGGACTCCCGCCGCATCGCGGCACCGAAACGACTATTCGGGGTTGCGGAGCGCACTCGCATCGCCAGGGCCGTCGAAGCCGACCTCGACCGCCGACCCGCCCTCGCCGATGCGCAGCACCCGGTCGCACGCCGCCAGCAAGAACTCGTAGTCGTGGGTGATCACCACGATGCCGCGCCCTTCTTCGGCCAGGTCCCGCAACAGCTGCGCCACGCCCATCATCGACGCCCAGTCCAAGCCGCTCGTGGGCTCGTCGAGGCACACGACCTTCGCATCCTTCATGTAGGCCACCGCGATGGACAGCCGCTGCTTCTGGCCTCCCGACAGCGATGCCGGGTGACGGTCCTCCAGCCCCGCAAGCCCCATGCGCGCAAGCGCTGCGCGCGCTCGCGCCGTGCGCGCCTCGTCGGCACGCTCGCCCAGAAGCAGCTCGGCTTCGACGCTTTCCGCGAACAGCTGGCAATCCGAATCCTGCATGACCAGGTAGCTTGCCCGCACGCGCTCCTTCGGCCGCAACGCGACGCCGCCGATGGACACCGTGCCCGCACACTCCGTCTTGAGACCGCACACGAGGTCGATCAGCGTGCTTTTGCCCACGCCGTTGCGTCCGACGATGCCCACGACCTCGCCCTCCCGCACCGAGAACGACGTTCCCTTCAGCACGGGCGGCGCGCCCCGATAGCCGAAGCTCACGTCGCGCACTTCAAGGACCGCAGGCCCCCGGGCCTCCGCGCGCGGCACGGCGCGCACCTCGTCGAGGCTCGACGCGCGCAAGCCCAGCTCGTGCGATGCCTCGGGCGTAAGACGCGCCAATTCTCCCGCGGCGAAACGCCGCTCCACGCGCCCTGCACGCAGCAGCAGCGCCTCGTCGGCAAGGTCGGCCAGATAGTGAACCCGATGCTCGGACACCACCACGGTCACGCCGCGGTGCAGCAGCGTCTCGACGATGGTGCGCAGCCGAGCGGTGGCCACCTCGTCGAGGTTCGCCGACGGCTCGTCCATCACCACCACGCGCGGGCGCATCGCCAGCACCGACGCAACCGCCACCGCTTGCTTCTCGCCGCTCGACAGGTCGAAGATGCTGCGGTCCATCAGGTGCGCGACGCCGCACGCTCCGGCCGCTTCGGCCACGCGTCGGCGCATCTCGAGCGCGGGAACGCCGAGGTTCTCGCACGAGAACGCGATTTCGGACGACACGTCGGTGGCGAAGAACTGGCTGCGCGGATCCTGGAACACCGACCCCACCGCGCCGGCCAGCCGCTGCACGCTGACGGAAGCCGGCTCCATGCCGCACACGTCCACCGAGCCGTCGAGCGCGCCTCCCTCGAAGAAATGGGGGACCAGCCCGTTCAGCAGGCGCGTCGCAGTGGTTTTACCGCACCCGCTCGCGCCCAGCAGCAGCACGAGCTTCCCGCCGCCCGCGCGCAGGTCGAGGCCGCGCAGCGCAGGCTGGCCATCGTGGGCGTAACGAACCGTCGCACCTGCCACCACCACCTCGTTGGCCGTCATAGCACGTTCACCGCCCACGCGACATAACCGGCCGCCGTACAGACGAGCACCGCCGCCGTCACGAGCGCCCCCGACGCTCCGATGCGCACGTCGCGGTACGTCGTGCGCGCACCCACGAGGTCGAGGCCGCGCGTCATGGCGGAAGCGGCCAGATCGTCGGCGATTTTGATGGTGCGGATGATGAGCGGCACCAGCACGTACTCGAGCGAGCGGCCGGGATGCAGCACCAGGTTGCGCGCCGAGAGCTCCACACCGCGCAGCCGCATGGTGGCGCTGATCTTCCGGAACTCGTCGGCAGCCGTGGGAAGGTAGCGAAACACCACGGCGATGGTGATGACGAGGCCGCGCGGCAGGCGCAAGCGCTGCAGCGACGCGATGAGATCATCGATGCGCAACCCCACCGACATCCACATGATCAGCGCAAACGTAGACAGCGAGCGCGCGAAAATGAAGAAGAGAAAACCCACCATGCCCGCCACCGTGGCGTTGGGGATGAACCCCGCGCCCCACTCGGCAAGCGCCACCGCCGCGAGCACGGCCACGAATCCCAGCGCGCGACGCGCCTCGCCCGACAGCAGCCACAGCGCCGCGATAATCGCATAGCACCACAGCAACAGGGCACGATGCGGGCTGAACAGCGCGGCCGACCCCACCACGAGGACGATAAGCAGCTTCATCCGCGGGTCGAGGTTTCTCACCGCCGGCACGCCCGATCCCCCGTCGCGAGGCACGGCGGTCGCGTTCTGCATGCGCGCGGCCTCCATATCAGGCGATCCCCGCGCGTTCGAAGTGCTTCTTCAGCACAGCGCGTCCCAGCAGCGAGCCCAGAACGCCGCCAAGCGCGGTAACGCCCAGGCAGACGAAGAACAGAGGGCCCGCCACGATATCGAACACGCTGCCGTAGAACTCAGCCATCGTGGGCACCGAGTTCAAAAAGAAGTCCTTCATGAGCACGAGCGGGGCGAACGCGCCCAGATACCAGCCCACCATGATGGACGTGAAGCTGGCGGCCATGGTGGCGAAGCGCTTGCGGTTGGCGACGTTCCAGATAACCTCGCCAGCCAGCGCGCCCAATGCGATGACGAGGCCGGTAAGCCAAAAACTCATACCCACGAGCAGCCCCACGAGCACGCCCGAGATGAGCACGACGCCGCGCTTGTTCACCTTCGCGTACATCAGCATGAAGATGATGCCCAACGGGATGGCCTGGATGCCCAGCGTGAAACACCAGCCGATGGGCGTCGAGCCCGCAATCATGCCGATGCTGAAATACACCACCAGTTCCAGCACGGTGAGCACCGCGATGGTCACGAAGTCGCGCACGTTCAGGCGCTCGTTGCGCGCTCCCGGCCGCTTTCCCGCGGGCACGGCCTCGGTTTCGGGCATGGCTTGCGCCTGCCCTGCGTTCTGTTGCATGGCGTTTCCTTTCAAATGTTAGATTAGGGTAACCTTTGGTTCGAGAAAAGGCGGATCCCGTCCGCCTCGTCTTCCGTTTCCTCACCGCATGTTAGAAGCCGAACACCACCTGCCAATTGAAGAACCCGGCGATGCGCTTGCAGTATCCGAGCGCCTTTTCCAGGGGGAACCCGTGGACGAGGGGCTCGAACACGGTGGACCAGTACGCCGTGAGCAGGATGTGCAACTCGTCGGCGTCGATGTCGCTCACCGGCAAATCGCGCCGACGCGCCTCGTTCACGAACTCCATGCACAACGCCGTGTTGCGCGCCACGAAGTCGTGAAGGAAGTTCGCATAGGCCGTGCCCTCTGCACAGCACAACAGGAGCCGCATCCCTTCGTAGCGCTCGTAGAAGTAGATCATCCACTGGCGATGGATATCTTCGGACAGAGCCCACAGCTCGCGAAGGTTCTTATCGTCCATGAGCGCGTAATCGCGGCGCTTCGCCTCTTCCTCAAGCGCGCGGATGTCGGCGAGCGTGGGAGCTACCACGGCTTCGAACAGATCGGCCTTCCCCTTGTAGCGTTTGTAGAGCGCACCCGTCGTCACGCCGGCGTCCGCGCAGATGCTCTGCAAGGACGCTCCCTCGAAGCCGCGGGCGAGGAACTCCCGCCGTGCGCTGTCGAGGATGCGAGGGTCGATGCTCGCGTCGGATTTCGACAAGCTTCCAACCGCCTTTCCCTCTACTGATAATTTCATTATCGATAATGTGATTATCAGTATAGAGGCGCTCCGGGCGGATTGCAAGCCCGAACTTGCGGCGCGGTTCGCGATCGACAGCGCACGGGCAATCGGCTCGCCCGCCTTCCCCGTCGGGTGCCTAGCCTTTCAGCTCCACGACGGCATCGCCGGCGAGAGCGGCCAGCAGGTTGTCGTGGGTGATGATCGCCACGGCCTTGCCGCCGGCGGCCAGGGTGCGGCACCACGCGGACACCTCGCGCACGCCGCGGCCGTCGAGGCCGCTCGTGGGCTCGTCCAGCACGATGAGGTCGGCGTCCGAGCAGTACGCCGCCGCCAGCGTCACGCGCTGCTTCTGACCGCCCGACAGGCTCGCAGGATGTCGATCGGCCAGATCGACCAGGTCGAACGCCTCGAGCGCCTCCCATGCGCGCGCCTTCAGCGCCTCGTCCACGCGCCGCCCCAGCACCACCTCGTCGGCCACGCTGCCGGCGTACAGCTGGTAGTCGGCGTCCTGCATGACGAAGTAGCTGCGCCGCCGTCGCTCGCGGCGCGGCACGGGGCGGCCGTCGAACGTCACGCGCCCCGCCTGCTCGCGCGTCGCGCCGCACAGCACCTTCGCGAGCGTGGTCTTGCCCGCCCCGTTCGGGCCCTCGATCACCGTCACCGCCCCGCAGGCGAACGCGGCATCGAAGTCGCGGATGCCCCGCTTCGTGGACGGGTAGCGGTACGTCAGCCCCTCGACCCGCCAACCGCTCGCTGCAGGCGCAACGCCGCCGACGCCCGGCGCGGGCGCGGCCATGTCCGGATGCCGCAAGCCGTATGCCGCCGCGTCCTCCAGCCCGAGCCGTGCGAACGCGTCGGCGCTCCACCGCTCAACGACGCGGCCGGCGCGCAGGCACACGTAGGCGTCGGCCACCGGCAGCAGCTGGTGGAGCCGATGCTCGGATACCACCACCGCGGTGCCGCGGCGCTTGAGCTCGGCCAGGATGCGCACGAGCGCCTCGGAGCCCTGCGCGTCCAGGTTGGACGTGGGTTCGTCCAGCACGAGCACGGCCGGACCGCACGCGATGGCGGCGGCGAGGGCCACCCGCTGCTTCTGGCCGCTCGACAGCTCGGACAGCTTCTCGCCCAGAAGCCCTTCCACGCCGCACGTCTCGGCGGCGGCATGCACGCGGCGCACGGTTTCGGCGGGGTCCACCCCCAGGTTCTCGGCCGAAAACGCGATCTCGTCACCCACCGTCCCCATGAAGAACTGGCTGCGCGGGTCCTGCATCACCACGCCGAGGCGCTCGGTGCGCTCCCGCGGTGCGAGCCGGCGCACGTCGGCGCCGCACACCTCCACGACGCCCGTCAGATCGCCGGGAAAGAACGTGCCCGCCAACCCGTCCACCAGGCGCAACACGGTGGACTTGCCGTCGCCCGAGCGCCCGCACAGCACGAGGCAGCGGCCGGGAGCCACCGACAGCGACACGTCGTCCACGCGGCTGCCCGATGCGGGCGCGGCAGAACCCGCTTCCGCTTCCAACCCCCGCTCGGATTCGTCCACGTAGCGAAACGAAGCCCGGTCGAGCAGCACGGCCGCCGCCCGCTCGCTGTCCTGCGCTTGCGCCATCACGCCACCTTCCCCCACACGCACAGCCCCGCGCACACGGCCAGCACCGCCACGGCGGCAAGGGCGTCGCGCGCCTCGAATCCCACATGATGCACCGACGTGCGCACGCCGTCGGCCTCGATGCCCCGCAGCTCCGCCGACGCGGCCAGCTCGGCCGACAGGCGCAAACAGCGCATGACAAGCGGCGTGTAGCAGCACTCGTAGGCGAGGGCGGGATGCAGCGCCACGTCGATCGCGCGCGGGAACACCCCGCGCAGCCGGATGCCGCGCACGATGGAGCGCGCCTCGAACGAGAGCACCGACGCGAAGCGGAACAGCATGCACACGCCCACGAGCACGCGCTGCGGCACGCGCCACCGCGCGAGCGCGCACATGATAGCCGAAGGAGACAGCGAGAACAACGCGCAGCCCGCCGTGAACGGCGGCACCATGTGCAGCAGGCTCACGAACAGCACCCCGTACAGCCCCGGCAGCGGCAGGAAGCTGAGGCCCGCGACGACGGCGAAGCTTGCGCACGAGCGCAGCGCCAAGCGAGCGCGCCCGTTGCCCGCCAGGTACAACGCGGCAGCCACCTGCAACAACGCCGTCTCCAGCAAGCCGGTGAGCACGATGGACGCAACGCCGAACGCCACGACGGCCAGCAGATGCGTGCGCGGGTCGAGGCCGAACAGGCCCGCGCGCAGGTCGGGGCGCGCGAAGGGGCGCGCTTGCGAGCTCGTCTCCATCGGGCGCTTACGCGATCTTCGCTTTGCGGACGTGCTTCTTCAGGAACTTCGCGCCGATGACCGCGCCGAGCGCCGTACCGGCGGCGAACATCGCCAGCATGAGCAGGATCCACGGCAGCTCCGTGTACTGCGACACCATGGCGGCCACGTCGCTCGCGCTGTAATACGCGCCCAGCTGCTCCATGTACGCATCCTTGAACAGGAGATACGGGATAATGCCGTAACAGGCGAACGTCGCCCAGTACACGAAGAAGCCCACGGCCGAACGCACGATGCTGCGGTACGACCCCTTCCCCCACATCACCAGCTCGCCGATCACGGCGCCCACCACGGCCACGGGCGCGCAGTACAGGCCGCCCATGAACGTGTACAGGACGCCGAACAGCAGGATGGAGCCGCCCAGCACGCCGCGTTTGCCGATGCGATCGGCCATGACCAGGTAGAACGGAGTGGATACCAGCGGGAACAGCCACGATCCCACGAAGAAGGTGTTCTGCGGCGAGAGCACCGCGTCCTCCGCCAGCTTCACGACCATCGTCGCCACGATGATGACGATGTTGAAGATGACGAACGTGAGCACATCCCGCGTCGTCCACCGGTTCGCCGTCGCGGAAGCCGCCCTCTCCCCCTGCGTGTTTGCCACGTTCGATGCCATTGCGCACGCTCCTTTCCCGTCGAACGCCGCCAACCGGCAGCGCGTTGTTAACCCTCGGTAACTTTTTGGTATAATGAGCGAATCAGCCGGACGGCAGCAGCGACGACGGGCGCGCGCGACGATTCACGGCAGCGAAACGACCGTTTCGGGCAGTGCGGAACGCACGCGATCGGCAGCCCGGGGGCAGACGGAGGAGGAAGCGAATGCGCAGCATCAAAGACGACATGTACGACGAGGCGTTCCGCCTCTGGGACATGGTGCCCGCCGGCACGGTGCCGGGATACGGTTCGGCGGGCAGCGTCTACCGGTTCGCGAACGGCTGCGGGCACGGCGAATACTGGGCCTACTTCCACGACAACCTCTTCGCCGTCAACGCCTTCGACATGACGTTCGAGCACGCCGGCGTCATGCGCTACCGCCACGCCGAGCACCTGTCCATCGGATACTACGAAGCCGCCGACCTCATCGTGCAGAGCGGCGGCAGCACGCTGCGCGCCGGGGCCATATCCACCTACCTCGCCGAGGAGGGCGCCGAGTACGTGGCGCTCTACCAGCCAGGATCGGCCACCCGAGCGACCTCCATCACCATCTCGCCCGACTACTATCGCGACTATCTGCAGGCCCGCTTCGGGAACATCCCCGACGTGCGCCGCGCCTTCGCGCTGGTAGACGGGCGCACCGACTTCCCCGAGCTGGTAGCCCTGTTCAAGCAGGTGCGCGCCTACCAGGGCACGGGCATGGCGGCCACCCTGTTCTACGAAGGGGCGGTGGCCGAGGCGCTTGCGCTGGTCATCGAGCGCGCGGCGATCATCGAGGCGGAGCGCGCCGAGGGCAGCGTGTTGACGCTTTCAAAGGAGGACCGTGCAGCCCTCGACGACCTGAGCGCCTACATCAGCGGAAATCTTGCGGGCGCCCTGTCCTGCGAGGAGCTCGCGCGCCGCGCCTGCATGGGGCGGACGAAGCTGAAGGCCGCGTTCAAGGCGGCGTACGGCACCTCGCCCGCGGCGTTCGTCGCGGACGCGCGCATCGAGCGCGCCATCGAGCTGCTCAACTCCACCGACGAGCCCATCGCCCACATCGCGCGCGCCGTGGGCTACCGCAAGCCCGGCGCGTTCGCCGAAGCCTTCCGCCGCCGCACCGGCGTGCCCCCCAGCGCCTACCGCCGCCGCAGCGCCTGAGCGGAGGCGATCGAGGGATCGTCGAGGGTCGCGCCTCGAATGAAACCAGAACGAATGTTTCACGTGAAACATTCGGACGCCCGGATGCCGACCCCTTGCGCAGCTCGGGGAGAACGACGCAAGGCGAGGAGCGCAACGTCCGCGGGTCCTGCGCTGCCGCATACGTTGCGCGTCTGGCGCTTTTTCGGATCCGTGCTTGACGAACCTCCGACACTCGGGTATATGTTATCCAAAGCTAACTTATAGGCGCATCCGACACCCGCGGAGGCGCTGCCCGAGGGAGGCCGCATGGAAGCAATCGAGCAGGAATTATCGCCTTGCGAAGCGTTCGAACGCAAGCTGGTGCACCACTGCACCCCCACGCTCGCGGCGCTCAAACCCGCGAACCTGTTCACCTGCCGCAGCACCCTCTCCCCCACGGCCGTCCAGCACGGACGGCGCCCGACCGCGGCGGCCCTGCGCGACGACCAGCTGTCCGACGCGCTGCGCGCCTGCCGCGCCAAGCTGGCGCCGCACGGCGTGCGCATCGAGGTGCTGGCCCGCCGCACGAGCGGGGCGCTCGTGTACGTGTACCGGCCCCGGCTGCTCACGCGCGCCATCCAGCAGGAGCAGGTGGCCGCGTTCCTGACCGCCGAGGGCTACGACCCCTCGTCGCTGTCGGCCTGCATCGAGAAGCTGCACAAGCGCATCTGCGGCACCGACCTGCAAAGCCAGATGACGGGACGCTGCTCGTTCCCGCACGAGATCGGCTTCTTCCTGGGCTATCCCTACGAGGACGTCATCGGCTTCATCGACAACGAAGGCGAGAACTTCCTGTGCAGCGGATGCTGGAAGGTATACGCGAAAGAGCGCGACGCCCAAACGTGCTTCTGCTGCTACAAAAACTGCACCACCATGTACCAGCAGCTGTTCGACGAGGGCGTTTCCATCGAATGCCTCGCCGCGGTGGACGAGGACTTCCCCGCCGCCGAGGCGTTCCGCGCGGCCGGCTAGCGCGCGAGCGGACGGCACGTGAGACGCGGGACGCGGCTCTGTTGAGCGAGGTGCGCGGCGCGGCTTCGTCGCGCACCTCGCTCAACAGAGAGCGCATGCGACATCCCTCGACACGAAGGAGATACCCTATGAGCAAGGTTGCAATCGTCTACTGGAGCGGCACGGGCAACACCGAGGCCATGGCCGACCTCATCGCGCAAGGCGTGCGCGCGGCCGGCGGCACGGCCGACCTCGTGCATGCCGCGGACTTCACCGCCGAGCGCGTGGAGGACTACGACGCCCTCGCCTTCGGCTGCCCCGCCATGGGCGACGAAGAGCTGGAGGATATGGAGTTCCTCCCGATGTACGACCAGGTAGAGCCCCATTTAGCCGGTCACAAGGTGGTGCTGTTCGGCTCGTACGAGTGGAACGACGGCGAGTGGATGGAGCTGTGGGAGAAGCGCGCCGAAGAAGCCGGCGTCGACGTGGCCGATTCCGTGATCGCCTACGACTACCCCGACGACGAGGCCAGCGCCGAATGCCTGCGCGTCGGAAACCTGCTGGCCGGCTAGCAGACACGCGAACGGCCCGGGACGCGCGCCTGCCGCGCGACCCGGGCCGCCTGCGCGTTACGCCCGCGCGGCTTCCCCCTCCTCGATCGCGGCCGTCCGCGCGCGGCCCTTCCCCATCCCGCGGCACGTGCGCACCATGAGGGCGACGGCGATCAGCGCCAGCAAGCCGTCGGTGATCGCGCAGGCCAGCCACACGCCGTGGATGCCGAGGCCGCCCAGGTTCGGCACGATCAGCACGAGCGGCACGAACAGCAGCAACGGCCGCGCAAGCGCGAGCAGCGCCGCCAAACCGCCCTTCCCCAACGACTGGAACAGCGTGATGCCCATCACCATGACGCCCATCGCCAGATAGGCGACGAAGAACACGCGGAAGTCGTCAACGCCTTGCGCCACGAGCGCCGGATCGGTGATGAACAGCGACAACGCGGCCTCGGGGAACAGCATGGCGGGTATCCAGAACAGCAGCGCAAGCCCCGTCGCCCCCAGCGAGAACGCCACTGTGCACCTTCTCACGCGGTCGTACAGCCCGGCGCCGTAGTTCGTGCCCGCCGCGGGCTGGAAGCCGTTGCTCATGCCCCACAGCGGGATGAACGCGAACGACTGGATGCGCAGCGCCGCGCCGAACAGCACCTGCCACTCCGCGCCGCCCCACTCGGCCGCCGCGCGGTAGATGATCGCCTGCTGGACGAGCGTGAGCATCTGCATGAGCATGGCCGACACGCCCACCTTCGCCACCTCGGCCAGCACCGCGCGCGACGCCGCCACGCGCACGATGCGCGCCGTCTTCTCGCGCTTGACGAACCACCATAGCATCACGCCCGCCAGCACAGCCTGCGACAGCACGGTGGCGCACGCGGCTCCTTCCAGGCCCAGCCCCTGATCGCGCAGCGCGAGGATGAACACCGGCGCGAGGACCATGTTGAGGATGGCGCCGCCGGCCATGATGCCCATGGCGCGGGCCAGCTCCCCCTCGCCGCGCATGATCATGTTCGAGCTTTGGGCGAAGTTCACGAACAGGCTGCCGAGGAATATGATGCGCAGGTAGCACTCCCCCAGGTCGAGCATGGCGCCTTCCGCGCCCGTGAGCGCGAGCAGCGGGCGGGCGAACGCGACGCCCACCACCGTCACGGCGAGGGACAGCACGAGGTTCATGACGACGAGGTTGCCCATCACCTGGTCGATGCTCTTTTGATCGCGCGCGCCGATGGCCCGCGACAGCACGGAGGCCGAGCCCATGCCGATCATGGCCGCCAGCCCCGAGTTGATGAACGTGAACGGGTATGCGATGGACACCGCACCCATCGCGTCAACGCCGATCAGCTGACCTGCGTAGATCGCGTCGACGAACGTGTACAGGCCGATGACCACCATGCCCACGATAGCCGGCAGGCTCAACGACACCATGAGCCTGCCGGGCGATCGGGTGAGTATGAGCTCGCGTTTGTTTTCTGATGATGCCATATATGCTCCTATCGCTCTATCATGTTATCCTGGTCTAACTTAGAGACGAGCGCGTCCGGGCGCAAGGGCGGGCGCGCAAACGCGTTGGAACGGAAGGAGGGCGCGTTGATTCGCGCAGACGGAAATCGGGACGGCACGGCTGCCGCATGCGCCGACTACGACATCATGCGCGAGGTGTTCCTCCCCTGCCTCGCCGACATGCAGATGGAGGAAACGTGCGCGGCGGACGTGGGCGCGCCCGAACGCGAGGGGCGCATGTTCCGCATGCCGCGCGACGTGGCCTCGGGATACTTCTGGCTGTACGCCGAGCGCGATTTCGCCATCTCGGCGACCGACATGCTGTTCCCCCGCGACTTCCGCGAGCAATGCCGGCATCCGCGCTTCGTCTCGGTGCGCTACTACCTGTCGGGAAGCTGCGTCGAGAGCGTCACGAACCGCACGGTGGAGGCACCTTACCTGGAGGGGCACGTTCTGGACACGCCGCATTGGGACTGCCTGTGCCGGGCCGGCACGCCCATCCGCAACGTCGAGATCATGCTCGCCCCGCCGTTTTACGAGCAGTATTTGCGCGAGGTGTACCGGGATGAGGCCTTCAGCGCCGAGGAGGCGTTCGCCAGCATCGACGGGCTTTCCGACTTCCCCGAGATGGTGGTGCTGCTCAAGCAGGTGGAAGCCTACCGCGGACGCGGCGCGTCGGCGCGGCTGTTCTACCGCAGCAAGGTTGAGGAAGCGGTGGCGCTCGTCGTGGACAAGTCGCGCGCGATGGCCGGCGAGCGCGCCAGCGAACTGGCCAGCGAGGACATGCACGCCATCGAGCGCGTGCGGCGGCGCCTGGAGCAGCAGCTGGCCGCGCCCGTGGACGCCGACGAGCTGGCCCGCATCGCCTGCATGGGCCAGACCAAGCTGCGGCGCACCTTCAAGCAGGCGTGCGGCTGCACCATCGTGGAGTACCGCCAGCGCTTGCGCTGCGCGAAGGCCGCCGAGCTGCTGGCCGCCGGCGACGCGCCCGTGGCGCAGGTTGCCGCAGCCGTCGGCTACCGCCCCGAGCGCCTGGCCGAGCTGTTCGCCCGCACCCACCACACCACCCCCAGCGCCTACCGCGCCGCCATGCGCTAGGCGCTCCGGGGAGGCGCGGGAGGACGTTACCCCAGGAACAGCGACGATACGTGGAACACGACGAACGCGAGCGCGAGCGATGCGCAGAAGTAGAACGCGATCATGAGCGCCGTCCACTTCCCCGAATGCGTCTCGCCGTAGGTAGCCGCCACCGAGGCCATGCATGGCACATTGAAGGTGAACGCGAACATGAACGCGAGCGCCTCGGGCTGCGAGATGGCCGACGCCATCACCTGGCCGATGTCGGCGGCCACCGGCCCCATGCCGCCAACGGCCGTGGTGAGCGTCCCCGTGCCCAGAAACAGCCCCGACAGCACGCCCAACGCCGACTCCTTGATGGCCATCGCGCATAGGTACGCCATGAACGTCTGCCACCCCAGGCCGAAGAAGCTGGTCACCGGCTCGATAGCCTCGCCGATCGCGTACAGGGCCGTGTTCTGCGGGTTGCCGTCCGGGCTGTAGACGAGCAGCCACACCACCGCGGTCACGATGAACACCACGCGCACCGCTCGCTTGAACACGTGCTTCGAGCGGGCGATCGCCGTCGAGAACACGTTCTTCCAGCGCGGTGCATGGTACGGGGGCAGCTCCATGACCAAACCGGCGCGCTCGTCGCCGCTCACGAGGTGCGGCCCGAACAGCTTTCCCACGAGGTACATGAGCAGCAACGAGGTCAGGAAGATGGCCACCACAACGACAGGCGACCACGGCCCGAAGAACGCCACCGCCAGCACCGGCACGACGCCCCAGGTGGAAGCGCAGGGCACCGCCCATGCCATGGCGACGGTCAGCACGCGCTGACCCCATGAGTCGATGACGCGGGTGCCCGACGCGCCGCCGATGGTGCACCCCAGGCACACGACGAACGGCATGATGGACTTGCCTTGCAGGCCGAAGCGCGCCATCGTGGAGTCGAACACGTACGAGATACGGGCCATGTAGCCCACTTCCTCGAGCGCGCCGAACACGAGGTTGATGCCGAACACGAAGCCCACCATCATCGTGGCGAATCGCAGGCTGTCGAACAGGACGCCGCTCACGAAGCTGCCCAGCACAGCGGGCGCTCCCAGGGCGACGAGCCCTGCGGCCGCGTACTCGCCGATGAGCGAGAACAGGCCGCCCACCGCCATGATGGGCATGGCGGGGACGAACGTCGCCAGGAGCCCCACCAGGATGATGCCGATGGCGAGGGGCTTGCCCCAGCGCGATCCCGTGGCGATGCGGTCGAATCTCGAGAGCGTCGAGCGGGTGCGGGAACCCCGAACGGCGCCGTCGAGCACCCCGTCGATCCATGAGAACTTGCACGTCCCTCCACGCTGCACGCCGTGCTCGATCGGCTCGAGCGCGGCCGCCAAGCGCGCTCGATCGCGTTCGTCGAGCGCTTCGTCGACCAGCGCGCGGACCGGAACGTCGCCCTCGAGCAGCTTGCCCGTCAGCCAAGCCGGCGTCAGCGCGCCGACGCTCCGCTCCGGCACGAGGGCGCGCACGTCGTCGTAGACGGCTCCGAACTCGACGCGGCACGCCTCGGCCAGCGCGGTCGCATCAAGCGCATGAGGGTCGGCGATGGCACGATCGAGCGCCTGATAGAACAGGTCGCAGTGCGCGCGATCGGCCGCGACGAACGGCACGACCGGTATCCCGAGCCTGCGCTCCAGCACCTTCGCGTCGATGCGCTTGCCCTGGGCCTCGGCGACGTCCATGAGGTTCAGCACGAGCATGCAGGCGCAATCGACGCCCGCGAAGTCGGCGAGCATGTACAGGCTTCGTTCCAGCTGCGAGGCGTCCGCGAGCACGCATACGACGTCGGCCCTGCCCGAGGCGATGTAGTCGCGCGTGACCACTTCCTCCTCCGAATTCGCCGAGAGGCTGTAGGTGCCGGGAAGATCGCACACCGCGTAATCGACGCCGCCGCGCGAAAAACCGCCCTCCTTCTTCTCCACCGTCTTGCCCGGCCAGTTCCCCACGCGCTGCCGCGAACCGGTCAGCGCGTTGAACAGGGTTGATTTGCCCGAGTTGGGCTGACCGAGCAAGGCGACGGAGCAGGTGGGCGCCCCGGAGACCACCGCTGCGCCCGATGGCGCGGACACCGCGGCGTCCAGCTCTTCGAGCACCGCCTCCCGCGCGCTCACGAGCGCACCTGCACGTCGATGCGGGCGCAGTCTTCGGCATCGACGGCTATCACGCTGTCGCGCCCGTACACCAGCACCGGTCGCTTGCGCACGTTCTGCAGCACCTGCACTTCGCAGCCCACGGTCAGCCCGATGGACGTGACGCGTCCGACGAACCGCGCATCCCCTTCCACTCCGGATATCACAGCCACGTCTCCCGTGGCCGCATCGCTCAATTTGCTCATGATTTCTCCTTGTCGTACCTAGAGGTCGCGCGACAAGGGTAAGGGTTTGCGATCGCTCCACTCAACTCCATGCGTCTTCTTCTGCTCCAAACGCAAACGAGTTAGCCATTTCTAACTACCGGCGGGATACAATAGGAACGAAGGACCGACCGACAGGAGGCCACCACGAACGTACTCGAACCATTCGGCACCTTGCAGCTCGACCGCGGCATGCGCGTGGTTGTCGAGCCCGGCGGCGCCCACACGCTGCTCGTCGAGAACGAGCAGGGGCGCGGCCGCATGACAACGCTCTTCGCCTCGCCGCGTCTCTTCATCGCAACGGTCGATTTCAACTTGGAGATATGCCCCATCCTCGTGAACGCCCAAGAGGTTCGCGGGTGCTGGATCACCCTGGACTACTGCCAGGAGGGACGGTGCGAGGTGGCCATGCCGGGCGAAAGCGCGATCATCGTGAAACCGGGCGACTGCTGCCTGAGCGCGTCGCGGCGCCTGCCGAGCGAATACCGGTACCCGCTCGGCCGATACCGCGGCATCAAACTGTGCTTCAGCGACGGGGTGACGAACGAGCCGGCGTACGGAGTGATGCGCGAGGCGGGTTTCTCTTTCGGCTCCTGGATCGAACAGCTCGACCCTGCGGTGCTGTTCGAGGGAGACGACCAGCTGAACGCGCTCATGGCGTCGTTCGAGGCGCTGGTGGACCCGTTCGATGCGCCGCGCAGCAAGCTGCGGTTCATGGAGGTGCTGCTGCACGTCAAGGCGCGGGGGTTGCCGACGGGGCGCCGACATTCGTATTACACGAAATCGCACATGCGCATCGCGCGGACGACGCATGATCGGCTGTGCGCCGATCTGGGGTGCGACTACCGGCTGCGCGACATCGCCGACTCGTTCGGCATCAGCGTGACCAGCCTCAACAACTACTTTCAGGGAGTGTACGGCGTGCCCGTTCCCACGTACCTGCGCGAAAGGCGCTTGCAGGAGGCCGCGAAGCTGCTCGAGGTCACCGACGAAAGCGTCGCCACCATCGCCGCACGGGTGGGCTACGCGAACCCCAGTAAATTCAGCGCCGCGTTCAAACGGCGCTACAACGCCACTCCCCGCGAGTATCGGACGGAACGGCGCTGAGGAGGAGCCGGGGCGCTCTGCACCCGGCCCCTCCCCCACCTTAGGCGGCCGTGAACTCGGCCACGTCCGCGAGCGGGCTGGCCGCGCCGGCGTCGTTCACCGAGCGCACGAGCAGCCGGTAGAACCCGGGCCGCTCGGGCGTGTACGAGAACGTCCAGTGCACCCACAGATCGTCGGTGGAATCCGACACGTCGTACGTGGTCCAGTTCGCGCCGTTGTCGAGCGAGAACTGCACCGACACGATCTGCTTGCCGTAGTCCTCGGCGTACCCGCTGAACGTCACCGGCTTGCCCACGGATACCTGCATCGGAGCGATCATCGTGCGCCCCCTAGCCCTGCGTTCCCGCGAGCACGCCCGCGTTGGGGCTGTTGGGATGCTCGTCGGCCGCACCCGGAGTCGCGGGCGCGACGTCCTCGGTGGACACCACGATTTCCACGACGTCGCGCACGAAGTAGTTCGCCGGCGTCTTCGTCATCCACAGCTGGTTGCTGCCGCCCACGGAGGCCGACAGGTCCTCGTCGTTGATCTCGTAGGACAGCACCGCATGGCGCCCCACCACGTAGCCCAGCGGGAACGTCTGCTGCGTGCCGTCGGCCGACACGAACGTCACGGCGTTCGCACCCGGAGCCGCGCCGGCCTTCGCCAGCAGATGCTCCACCGGGATGCCCGTCACGTCCGCGGTGACGATGGCGCGCCCGCCGGCGGGGTTGCCGCCGCAGGTGCAGGTCATCACGTTGCTGGTCGACTCCTCGTTGGCGAGGTCGCCCACCGAAGCGGTGAACGCCGTTTCCACGTCGCCCGACACGGACAGCTTCCAGCCCAGCGGGTTGTCCGCCACGAGGGGCACCGTCGCGCCGCAGATGGCCTGCGACACGCGCTGGAAGAAGGTCTTGATCACCTCGTTGGACGTGATGGTGGTCTGGTCGAACGAGAACTCGCCCTCCACCTGGGCGGGCGTGACCTGTGCGCTCTCGACAGCCGTGCCGTTCGTCGCGGCCTCGGTGCCGCCGGCGGCCACGGGCTCGTCGGTAGCGGGTTCGCCGGCCAGCGCCACCGCCGGCGCGGCCGCCATGGAGGCGACCATGGTGAACCCCGCGAGGGCAGAGATCGTGGCACGACCGCGTTGCGTCGTTGTTTTCATTATCGTACCCCCTACTCTACCGTGAACATGAACTGGGTGTCGTACTGGCAGACGCGATCGGCGCCGTCGGGCGTGATGCTGGTCGTGCGGATGTCCAACAGGTAGGCGCCGGCCGCGGGCGGCGTGAAGTCCATGCGCCAGTACGTCCAGTTGTCGGCGTTGTTGTCGGGCGTGTCCACCACGGTCCACGTCTCGCCGTGATCGAAGGAGAATTCCATCTTCTTGATGGGCTCGTCCCATGCGTCGGCGAAACCCTCCAGATGCACGGTCTTCGCCTCCTCGCCGGACAGCACGATGCCGGTGGGATAGTTCAGCACGCCGCTGTTGGGCTTGGAGTAGATCTCGCCCGTGCGGTCGTCGGTGAACTGGCCCACGTACAGCTCGGCGTCGATCTTGTCGTCGGGCACCGTCATGAACGTGAGGTTGGAGATGCGCTTCGTGAAGTTGCCGCCGGACGTCTTGTTCACCCAGATCATGCAGGGATAGCCCTGCGAGTTGGGCAGCAGCTCGCCGTCCATCTTCGTGACGATGACCGCGTCGTTCTCAAGCAGCCAGTCGATGCCCATCTTCGCGTAGTCGTACCCGTCGCTGCCGATGGGGCTCACCACGTTGGCGCCCGATTTCGGCTTCGCGTAGTCGATGATGGCCTTCAGCGGAATGCCCTCCACCTCGCTCTGCATGATGGTGGCCTGGCCCACGCCGTTGATGGTGCAGTCCATCTTCATGACCTGCTTCACGGTGCCGAACTGCTGCTCCATCTCGGGAAGCGTCATCTCGACGGGGTTCTCGCAATCGCCGTCGATGGAGATGACCCAGTTCTCGTAGATGGACTTATCCTGCTTGGAATCGTCGGTCAACCACTGGCTGGGCTCGTCTTTCACGGTCTTGAAGATGCGGTTTTCAGCCGGCGTGACCGTGGTCTGATCGTAGGAGACCGAAGCCTTCAGCTCGTCGGCCTTCACGTCGGTGATGCCCTTGTACAGGTCGTACTTGACCTCGTCCCAGCGATCGAACACGCCGGTGTCGGGGTTGATGTAGTGGCACGACTGGCAGTTGCCGTCGTCGTCGTTCAGGAACATCGTGCTGTTCATATGCAGCGTGTGAATGGCATCGGCCAGCTTATGCCCCGAATACGAGTCGGAGTGGCACGCGATGCAGTTCTGATAGCCCTGCTCGGTGGGATACCCGAAGAAGATCAGGCGATGGTACGTAGGCAGGCTCATCAGCGCGTTCTCCAACGTGTGGCACGATGTGCACCCGCGTTTGTCGGCATCGAGGTACGTATTGTTCCATCCCAGCTCATCGGCAGGGACCGGTTGCACGAGGTTGCCGTTGCGGTCGGTATAGCGACGCGGCGCCTTCGCCTTCGCGTTGGCCTCGTTCTTCTCGGTGTTCTTGTAGAAGCCGGGGAGCGCGGCCACGTTGTCGATGAAGCGGCCTTCCGTGGGGAACCCGCTGTACGCCGCCAACTCGTCCACGCCGTCGCCGGCCTTCTCGCTTGCGGCGCTTTCCGCCTTTTTCTCAGGCGCTTTCGCGTCGTCGTTCGCGGCCTTCGGGCTGCAGCCCCATGCTGCGAACGAAGCCACTAGCGCAATCGCCAGCAGCACAACCAGTACTTTCGTCTTGCTTGGACCGTGCGAGCACGATTGCCCGCTCATGATGCGTTTCATTGACCCTCCTTTGACAATGGAATCGGCCGTGCCCTTCCGAAATCCTCCTTCCCCTTCGCCCTCCGTCACTCGTCGTTCGAGCGGCGACGCCTCCGCGGACCGTCACAGTCGGCGATAGGCGTGCGCCGGAAGTCGTAATGCTCGATATAGGTCTTGTCCAGCAGGGACTTTTCATAGAATCCCACGCCCCGGTTATACTCAGCAGCAATGTCGTCCGGGCTTTTGCATTCGTCGCGCAGCGCCCCGTCCTCACGGTAGTATCGGTGAAGGGCTTCGGCGCAGCGCTCCCTCACATAGGTTGCGAACACATCCTCGAACTCGTCCGAGGCCACGAAGAAATGGCGGATCCCGTCATCGTGCTGGCGAAGGAAACCCTGATCGAGCAGACGGGCGAAATCGCTGCGCGCACACGGATACGACACGTCGTAACGCTGCGCGTGGATGCCGTAGGTGAATTCCGCATTGCTGTGTAACACGGCCTCCAGCAGCACCTCCTTCTGACGGAAGTTCATGCTCTCGTCGGAATCGATGATGATGCGAAAACGTTCTCGACGGCGCGCCATGCCGTCCAGTTTGGTCATGAACCATCGCTGCCCCTCGACGAGCATCTGCACCGCCCGCTCGAAGAAGAGCGTCCAATCGCAGAAGCCATCGCACGGCACCACCAGCTCTTCGGGCACAAGGGGCGAATCGCAGACGCGATCGTCGTCATCAAGCGGGAACAATAGCTTGACGACGGGAACATGCGCCGAGAAATGATAGCCGGCACGATGCAGCACGATGAAGTACAGCAAATAGGCAAGAACACCGTTCCCGGCAGAGAACAGGTGGAACGCCTTGAAATAGCAAAGCGCTATCAAAGCATCCACTAAAGTATGGCCACCGTCGGGCGCGCACACGTGAGCGCAGAACGACTCCAGCGCCTTCGCGCGCAGCTCATCCGCCGCGCTCTCGCCACAGCCCTCGATCTCGCGCACCTCCTTGATGGAAATGCCTTCGACGAGCCGTTCGTGCAGACGCTCGATGAACGCTACGGTGAACGGCCCCTCCCGGTAGTCCTCGATGCTTATCAGTATCTTGCCGGCATTCGATACCAGCAGCTCGATGCCGTTGGCGGGCTCGCGCGCCTGCACGCACACGCGCCTGAGCCTCACCGCGTCGAGCTCGGCGTTCTCCAGACGAACCGCGCGCACCACTTCGTCGGCCGCAAGGTTCAACTCGAAGTGACCACCCTCGGGATGGCTCAAAATGCTCCCGTAATGCACGGCCAATCCCTCGTTAACTTGGAACTCTTCAAGCAGCTTGTTCAAACGCCAAGTGGGGGCGTACCAGTTGCCCGAAACGGATCGAACGTCGGCCGGCCCCTCCGCAACCGCCTCGAAGGGGACGGGCAGCACGCGGCCTTGGCATCGGCGCAGGTTGTTGAGCGCGAACCAACACAGCGACAGGTCCTCCTGACGCACGTTGAGCTCGGCCGCCAACGACTCGAGCGTCGGCGCCTTCTTCGCAGCCAGCGCCAAAGCGTTGCCCAACAGCGAGAAATCGTCCATTATGAGCTTCTTCATCATGAGCACCCCTCCCGACCCTCACGTGCATGTTCGCAGATGCGGCGCATGCACTTCAAGGCATCGAGACGCGACTAGAAACTATTTACCACCGGACGTGAAAGGGCTTGCGTTTCGTGGAAAAGCGAAAAGCCCGCGCGCTGGGAAGCGAGCGGGCTCGAATATCCGCGGCCGCGAGAGCGAACCGCATTTGGTCAGGTATTTCGTTCGTTATCGTAGCGCATATAACCGGGCACCCTATCCACCTTGCGCATCTCCACCAGGTCGCCCGCGCCGTAGCGGACGTACAGCGCTCCCGCCCCCTGGGCATCGGAGTACGCAAGATGGACCCAGCCGACCTCGTTGCCGCTCTCGTCTTCCAGCACGTAGACGTTCGGATCGACGGCTTCCTTGAACGCGCCTTTGACATGCGCGCCCGGAGCCTTCGACGCTTCCCACGAGGGCTCGCCGTCGAGCGTCTGAAATGCGATGGTGCCGATGCCGTCCCGGCCGGGATCCCCCTGATAGGCGCCTCTCAGCTCGAACCCTTCGTCGATGCCTCGTCGCATGGCGTTTGAATCGCCCACGGCATTCGCAACCGCGAAGATGCCGACCAGCAGCAACGCTCCCGCCACGCCTATGCCAACGCGCACGAAAAGCTTCTTGCGTTCCATGGGGCACCTCCGCGACCGAATTCCAAACCGGCTTTTCCGCTGGGGCTTCTCTGCGGGTCAGTTTACCATGCTTCGCTACACGGCCGCCAGCGCCTGGTCTATGTCGGCGATGAGGTCCTCGGTGGCTTCGATGCCGCACGACAGGCGGATGAGATCCGGCGTGATGCCGGCAGCCGCCAGCTCCTCGTCGTTCATCTGGCGATGCGTCGCGTTGGCCGGATGCAGCACGCAGGTGCGCGCATCGGCCACGTGCGTGGCTATCTGCGCCAGCTTGAGGTTCGCCATGAACGTCTCGGCCGCGGCGCGCCCGCCGGCCACGCCGAAGCTCACCACGCCGCTGGCGCCGTTCGGCAGGTACTTCTGCGCCAGCTCGTATTGGTCGTCGCCCGGCAAGCCGGGGTAGCGCACCCAGGCGATCTTCGGATGCGCGGCCAGATGCTGCGCCAACGCCAGGCCGTTCTTGCTGTGCTGCGCCATGCGCAGGTGCAGGCTTTCCAGCCCCAGGTTGACGAGGTAGGCGTTCTGCGGCGACTGGATGGCGCCGAAGTCGCGCATGAGCTGGGCCGTCGCCTTCGTGATGAACGCGCCGCCCAAGCCGAAGCGCTCGGTGTACGTCACTCCGTGGTAGCTCTCGTCGGGCTCGCACAGGCCGGGGAACTTGTCGGCATGCGCCGTCCAATCGAACTTCCCGGAGTCCACGATGGCCCCGCCCACGCTGGCGCCATGGCCGTCCATGTACTTCGTGGTGGAGTGCGTCACGATGTCGGCGCCCCACTCGATGGGACGGCAGTTCACCGGCGTGGGGAACGTGTTGTCCACGATCAGCGGCACCCCGTGCGCGTGCGCGGCGGCGGCGAAGCGCTCGATGTCGAGCACCGCCAGCGCCGGATTCGCGATGGCCTCGCCGAACACGGCCTTCGTGTTCGGCCGGAACGCGGCCTCCAGCTCCTCGTCGGTGCAGTCGGGCGAAACGAACGTGCATTCCAGGCCCATGCGCTTCATGGTCACGGCCAGCAGGTTGTACGTGCCGCCGTAGATGGCCGAGCTGGCTACGACATGATCGCCCGCGCCGGCGATGTTGAACACGGCGAAGAAGTTCGCAGCCTGGCCCGACGACGTGAGCATGGCCGCCGTGCCGCCCTCGAGCTCGGCGATTTTGGCCGCCACGAAGTCGTTCGTGGGGTTCGCCAGACGCGTGTAGAAGTACCCGGCCTCCTCGAGGTCGAACAGGCGGCCCATGTGCTCGCTCGTGTCGTACTTCCAGGTGGTGGACTGGTAGATGGGAATCTGGCGCGGCTCGCCGTCGCCGGGACGGTAGCCGCCCTGTACGCAGGTGGTGCTGATGGATTCGCTCATGGATGCTCCTTGTTGCGGGATTGCGGATTGCGCTCTTGCGATCCGGCTCATTATGCCATCATGGTTTACGCGACGGTAGTTCTATCTTCCGATAGCATGTTATCGATAATTCAGATAAACCGGTCATCTGATTAGAAGGTATCATGATACAGACCGTTACGACCGGCACCAGCGTGCCCGCGCGATACCGCGACGATCTACGAAATGCGAGGTTTCCCATGCCCATCAGAATCCCCGACTCCCTGCCCGCGACCGAGGTGCTCGAGGGCGAGAATATCTTCGTGATGACCGAGTACCGCGCCATGCACCAGGACATTCGCCCGCTGAAGGTGCTGCTGCTCAACCTCATGCCCACGAAGATCGTCACCGAGACGCAGATCATGCGCAAACTGTCGAACACCCCGCTGCAAATCGAGGTGAGCCTGCTGCAAACGGCCAGCCACGAGGCGAAGAACGTGTCCGAGCAGCACCTCGACACGTTCTACACCACCTTCGACGAGATCAAGGACCAGCGCTTCGACGGCATGATCATCACCGGAGCGCCGGTTGAGCTGCTCGACTTTGAGGACGTGGATTATTGGGACGAGCTCGCGCGCATCATGGACTGGTCCGCCACGAACGTGCACTCCACCTTCCACATCTGCTGGGGCGCGCAGGCCGGCATCTACCACCATTACGGCATCCCCAAGTACGAGCTGGAGAACAAGCTGTTCGGCGTGTTCGACCACGAAGTGGTGAAGCCGTCGTCGCCGCTGGTGCGCGGGTTCAACGACTCGTTCCGAGCGCCGCACTCGCGTTACACCGAGGTGCACGCTGCCGACATCGAGGCGCACCCCGACCTCGAGCTGATCGCCGTCTCCGACGAGGCCGGCGTCTACATCGCGAAGAGCACCGACAGCCGGCATTTCTTCGTGTTCGGCCACCCCGAGTACGACGCCGACACGCTCATGGCCGAGTACGAGCGCGATATCGCGAAAGGCCTGGACATGCCGCTGCCTCGCCACTACTTCCCGAACGACGATCCGACGCAAGCCCCTCGCGTCACCTGGCGCGCGCACGCGCAGCTGTTGTATACGAACTGGTTGAACTATTATGTGTACCAGACCACGCCCTACGATTTGGCGAAAGTAGGCACCGAAGAGGACAGCGTCCATGAGTGACTCCCAGCGCAAACCGCGCTACATCCTGCGACCGGTGGTGACGCCGGTCGCAGGCGCGCAGCCGACTAAGAGCGCGGCTTCGAAGTCCGAAGCGTCATCCGACCCGTTCCTGCGCCCCGCCCAGGAAGACGACGACGGCTACGACCCGTTCAGCGACCGCCCGCCAACCCCCGAGCCGACCTTCCAGGAAGACCCTTGGCGATAAGAGAACTTCCTCTTTCATTTGATCCTCGATTATGCTCTTTTTTCAGCTGTTTTTTATGCTATAATATCGGCATAGATAGCAACCGGAGAAAACCGAAAGGAGGAATCGCCATGCCCCTCACAGTCAAAGCATCGGAAGCCCGCGCGCAATTTCCGACCATTGCAAAGCGCGTGTATGAGGACAATATCGAGGTAACGGTCATCAAGGGAAGCAAACCCTATGTAAAAATCGTTCCCATCGACGACAATGCCTCGGACGGCGAGAATGGAACCATGTATTTAGATGCATACTTGGAAGCTGCGGACGAGTACCGCGATTTGTTTGAGGCTCTGTCGAAATGAGCGGGCGCGATCCTTCTCCCATACCCAAGCATATCGTGCTCGCCATTCATGAAGACCAACTGAAACGTAACGGGGGAATGCCAGGAGTTCGCGACGAAGGGCTTCTTAATTCGGCTCTAGCTCAGCCTTTCGCCTCTTTCGGAGGACAAGATCTTTATCCTTCCGTGCATGAGAAAGCGGCTCGATACGGCTACGGGGTCATCAAGAACCACCCCTTCGACGACGGAAACAAGCGAACGGGAACGGCTCTCATCATCGCCTTCCTACACGGTAACGGAGTAAAGTTCAAGCCTCGTACGCAGGACTTCTTCGACACCGTCATCGCCGTCGCGAACGGTACTATGAGTTACGACGAGCTTGTCGCCTGGATCGAGAAGCAGATCTAGCGGGAACAAAACGGGGGGCGCTTCAAGTCGAAGCACCCCTCGCCTCTTTTAGTTCCAACCGAGGAACGTGTCGACGTCCAAATCCTCGAAGGTCGTGATGAACCGCTCGGCCTCGGCTGCCAGCTGCTCGCACGTGCCCGAGATATCGCAGTCGTAGATGCCGAGCGTGCGGTAGTTCGCGGCTTTCAGCGTGCGCACGGCGTACACCGAGTCCTCGACGCCCCAGGTGGCGGCAAGCGGCGTGCCCATCGCCTCGCGAGCGTGATCGTACACAGCGGGCTCGCGCTTCGAGGCGCCCACGTCGTCAACCGACACGATGGCGTCGAGGTACGGCGCGAACCCGCAGCGCTCAAGCCCGGCCTGCAAGTACGGCTGCGGGCTGGACGACGCCACACTCATGCGCACCCCGCGCTCGGCCAACGCCTGCACGAACTCGAGCGCTCCCGGCCGCGCCAGAGCGCGCTCGCGGTAGAACTCCAACATGAGCTCGTCCATCATGGCGACCACCTCGTCACCCGACGAACCCAAGCCGAAGCGCTCGTGGAAGAACGCGCCGCACTCGGGAATGGTCATCGCGGTGAGCGCATCGATTTCGGCCGCCGTCAACGTCACGTTCGCACGCCGCGCCAAACCGGCTTCCGTCTCGCGCCACACCATCATCGAGTCGATCAGCGTCCCGTCGCAATCGAAGATCACGCCGATGCGGAATGCGTCCATACGATACCCCCTCAAGGCATGCCGAACGCCGCTAAACCGGCGCCCGGCGAATCGTCTTCTTGTTCCACGAAAGAGTATCAGAAACTTCGCATCCGAGTTTGACCAGGGTCTTGATTTTGCCCAGAGTTAACGCATCCGAGTGCGAGACAGCTACCCAAGATCCTCCACCAGATCGATCAGCTCCTGATGGGTATGGACGTCCAGCTTCTGGTAGATATGCTTCACGTGCGCTTTGATGGTGTTGTACGACACGCATAGCTCGTGCTGGATGAACACGCCCGTCCTACCGCGCGCCAGCAAGTGCAGCACCTCGGTCTCTCGCTTCGTGAGCCCCTTCTGCTGCGAGAGGACCTCGCACCGCTCGTCAACGGTCAGAGCCCTCTCCTCGGAAGCATCGTCTTCATCTGCGCTGTCGACCAAAACAGGCGGAACGCTCTCGCGCACGCCGTTGATGGTTTTCTCGAAACTGAAGTGCTGCAGAAAAACCGACATGGCAACGACAAGGCAAAACACGATACCAGCCACCGCCAGAACCACCACCTGCACATCGCTCGTCCAATAGTGGTTCACGAAACGGCCGGCATTGGCTCCTAGGATGACGCCAATGGCATGCATCGCGGAGCCCCAAGCGAAAACCGAAACGGCACCATGCATGTTGCGCCGGGCCAACGCCGTGAGCACGATCCACTGGAACACGTCGAACGCAGCGATCCCGCAGCTGATCAAACCGTTCGAGATGGAGAACCGAATCAAGTCCGAAGCGGGAACGAGCAGAAGCCCCGCGATCGCAAGCAGCGCGGCCAGCTTCAAAAGCGCATCGGTCGTCAACCGGCGGGGAGCAAGGCATGCGACAACAAGGACCACCGCCAAAATCGCGAGGCTCCAGATCGACGTGGCAGGAATGCCCCCGGTTTCTCCGAACGTGAGCATGAAGCCCTGGACCGCGCTGAACAGAAGGAGGCAGACGAATAGTTGATGGCCGAACGGCAAGAACGACGAAGGCTGCGTGATGGCCATATCGTGCGGCGATTCGTCGCGAGAAAGCCGTGCCATTGTTTCCGAAGCAGTCGGATTCGCCAACAACGCAGCTCCTAGCAAGAGGGCTGCATGGACGGCAAGCGCAAACTCCGAATAGCCCACCGCAATCGCCTGTTTCGCGCCGGCGCATGCCAGCAATCCCGTCACGATGCAGATGGACGCGAGCTTCGTCGGAACAGAGCACAGGGCTATGCCCACCAGGATCGCGCACGCACCCTCGGCAACGGATACCAGGCAGGCGCCTGCCAGCATGACGCCCATCGATCCCAGCCGATCACCCGCCCACACGAGCAGCGACCCTCCCGCAGCTCCGAAGATCGCAATGCCCATGAGCACCTGCCTGCGCAACGCACGCGGACGACGCACCGACACGACGGCGACAGCCACCAGCGCGGCGCCGTTCGCTAACGTACACAGCTCTCGAATGAAGGAAAGCTGCGTGTCGTACAGAGGAAACAGATGCACGTTCAGCGACCAACTGCTCAACGTCAGCAACGCCAACGCAAGGCCCTGCGCAAACGAGAACAAGCCCGCCTTCGGCGGCGCGACCCCCTCGCCGTTCTGCTCCCGTGATCTCAACATGCCCGTATTGTAGCCGAAACACTCCATCTGGTTAACCGGCGTAAGAAGCTTTCTACCTGGGGTTACCCAAAAATTACCCACTGAGGGTGATGAAGTTTGCCCACGGCGACCCTAGGATGCACCCTCGAACCGCCGCAGCGCGGAGCACCGCCTGCACAACTCGCGAACAAGGGAGGGACCTATGAGCACCAAACATGCACAGGGCATATCTCGTCGAAGCTTCCTCGCAGGAACAGCCTTGGCAAGCACCGGAGCCGTTTTGGGACTGGCCGGATGCGCGCCGAAGGAGAACAAGGGCGCCGAAGAAGCGAACGCTGAAACGGGCAGCACATCGTCCGATTGGCTGGGCTCGGAGCCGACCGTTCAGGAAAGCGACATCGTCGAAACCATCGACACCGAATTCCTGATCGTCGGCGCTGGCACAGGCGGCCTGTTCGCCGCATGCGCAGCCGGAGAAGAGGGCATCGAGACGTTCGTTCTGGAGAAGTACAACGGCGGCGTCGTGCGCGACGACGTCGGAGGCGTGAACTCTCGCCTTCAGCAGGAAAGCGGATACACGATGGATCTGCAGGAGTACCTGCTCGACATGAACCACTACGCCGCAGGCCAATGCAATCTCAACCTTCATAAGACGTGGTACGAAAAATCGGGCGAAACCATCGACTGGTACGAGACCGTGCTCGACCAGTACGGCGTGAAGCTCTGGCATGAAGCCGCCGAAGAAAAGCACGAGACGAACTACAAGCACTGGGCAACCGGTCATTCGCCCGCCTGGCCGGAAGATGGCTCGCTTAACGGATTCACCGTGCTGTCCGATTACGCCGAGAAGACCGGCCATGTGACGTTCCGCTACAACACGCCCATGGTCAAGTTGGTTGTGGAAGGCGACAAGGTGGTCGGCGCCATCGGCAAAGGCGAGAACGGATACATCCAGGTCAACGCCAGCAAGGGCGTGCTGGTATCCACCGGCGGCTACGGCATCAACGTCGACATGCAGAAGGCGCTGCAGCCGCATACCACCAGCCTGTATGGGTTCAACTCCGCGCAGCCGGGTTGCGAAGGCGACGGCATCAAGGCCTGCCTGTGGGCGGGTGCGAAGATGGACGATACGCATTCCAGCATGCTGTTCGATCGCGGCGGCCTGCCGGCCGACTCGCTTGGCGGAGCCGATTGCGGCGTAGGCACGCTCTTCTGGATGGGAAGCCAGCCCTGGCTCAAGGTGAACCTGAACGGCGAGCGCTTCTGCAACGAATCCGGCACGTACGACTTCGTGCTGCACTCCGACGCCCAGCAGCCGGGTTCCATCCACGTCACGCTCTGGGATGCCGATTTCGCCACCTACGCCGAGCAATTCGACATGCACGGATGCTCGCGCCTCTTCCCCTTCGACAACGGCGCCGCGCCGAACATCCCCATCCAGGCGGTTATGGGCATGAACGAAGAGCTGGCGGCCAAGGGCTACATCCAAAAAGCCGACACCTTGGAAGAGCTGGCCGGGAAGCTCGGGTTGCCCGCCGACGCGCTCATCGCCACGGTGGAGCGCAATAACGAGAACTACGATAATCAGGTCGACCCCGATTTCGGGAAAGAGCCGTTCCGTCTCTCACCCGTGCGAAACCCGCCGTTCTACGGCATCCGCAACACCGGCATGCTGTTGTGCACCATGGACGGGATCAACATCAACACCCAAGGCCAGGCGCTGCGCGCAGACGGCAGCGTGATCGAGGGTCTGTACGTGACCGGCAACGACTCGGGCGGATACTACTCCATGACGTATCCGAACCTCTCGACCGGCAACGCCTGCGGCCGCACCGTCACGTTCGGCCGCATGATCGCGAAGAACCTGGCGAAGTAGCCGACCCCCAAAATCCCCTCCCCTCCTGAAAGGCCCGATCGACGCGCATGATGGCGTCGATCGGGCCTTCGCATTCGCTTGGACGGGAACAGCTGAAGAAACCAGGGGGTCGGCTCAGCCTTACTTCACGCCGTACTGCTCGTAGTAGGCATCCAGCGCCGCCTTCACGTCGTCGTCAATGACCACGCGCCCCTGCACTTCGCGGTTGTACAGGCATTCGGTCACCTCGGCCATGCTCACGATGGACGCGACGGGGAAACCGTACTTCTCCTGCACTTCCTGCTGCGCAGTCACTACGCCGCCTTTGCCCACTTCCATGCGGTTGAGCGACACAATGAGGCCCTTGACGTCCACATCGGCCGCGCCCTTGAGCACGGGATACGTCTCATCTATGGACTTGCCGGACGTGGTGACGTCCTCCACCATGATCACGCGGTCGCCGTCGTGCAGCTCGCTTCCCAGCAGGTTGCCCGCATCGGCGCCGTGGTCTTTGACTTCCTTGCGGTTGGAGCAGTAGCGCGCTTCCTTGCCGTACAGCTCCTGCAAGCCGATGACCGTGATCACCGACAGCGGAATGCCCTTGTACGCCGGCCCGAACACCACGTCGAAGTCCAGCCCAAAAGTATCATGGATGGCGCGCGCGTAATACAAGCCCAAGCGGTGCAGCTGCTCGCCCGTCACGTAGGCGCCCGCATTCATGAAGAAGGGGGACTTCCTGCCGCTTTTCAGCGTGAACTCGCCGAACTTGAGCACTTCGCTTTCAACCATGAACTCGATGAACTCTTGCTTGTACTGCTCCATGAGGGGTCCCTTCCTTCTCTTTCACCGCGCAGCCGCGCGCCCGCTGCGAACCATGATACTAGAAAGCGCCGACCGCCGGGACGTGGGCGCAAAATGCAACCCATGACAATTTTGGGCGGCCTTTCAGCCCCCTTGCGCCGGATCGTCGAGAAGCGGATCGGCATATGCCCAGCTCGCAAGCTTCTCGAGGCGCCCTGACTCCGAGTTCTCCATGGGAAACATTGTCATGGGCGCCGTTTTGCGCCCAAGGCGGCGAGCATCTCGCCCGCCGCCGTCGACATGTCAGATCCCGCGCCCCCTACCCTTGCTTCCCCAGCAGCTCGCGCACATGGGCGCTCGATGTCCTCAAGCGCTCGGCGGCCGCCTTGATGTCGGACACGTTGTCAACCGACGCCGCCTCGGCCTCGCGCGCCTTCTTGCCGAAACCGGCGGGGCGCTTCGACAGCGCCTTGCGCAGCGTTTCGGCGTCGGCCTTGACCTGCTTCTTCTCGTCTTTCTCCAACTGCTTTCCAACCTGGCCGAGCGCCCGGTCCACCTCGTTCAGCAGACCCTGCGCCTCCTCGCGCGCCAGCATGGCCTCGCGTCGCTCGCTGTCCTGCGCGGCGTACTGCTCGGCATCGCGAATGGCGCGCTCGATGTCGTCGTCGGACATGCGGCCGGAGTCGTCGATGGTGATGGACTGCGCCTTGCCCGTGTCCAGATCCTTCGCCGACACGGTGAGGATGCCGTTCGCGTCGATGTCGAACGTCACCTCGATCTGCGGCACGCCGGCCGGCGCGCGCTTGATGCCCTTCAGCTTGAACGTGCCGATGGACTTGTTGTCCTTCGCCATGGGGCGCTCGCCCTGCAGCACGTGGATCTCCACGCTGGTCTGGAACGCGGCGGCGGTGCTGAACACCTGCGAGTAGTGCACCGGCAGCGTGGTGTTGCGCTCCACGAGGCGCGTCGCCACGCCGCCCACCGTCTCGATGGACAGGCTGAGCGGCGTCACGTCTAAAAGCAGGATGCTGTTATCGGCCTTCACCAGGCCCGTCGACGTGCCGGACAGCGTGGCACCCTGGATAGCGGCGCCCATGGCTACGCACTCGTCGGGGTTGATGGACGCGGACGGCTCCTTGCCCGTGAGCTTGCGCACATGGTCCTGAACGGCCGGAATGCGCGTGGAGCCGCCCACCAGCAGCACGCAGCCCAGCTCGGACGCGGCGATGCCGGCGTCGTTGAGCGCGGTCTGCACGGGACCCGACGTGCGCTCCACCAGATCGCGCGTCATGTCGTTGAACGCGGCGCGCGTGAGCGTGGCCTCGAGGTGCAGCGGGCCCGACGGGCCCTGCGCCAAGAACGGGAGGTTGACATGCGCGGTATCGAGCGACGAAAGCTCCTTCTTCGCCTCGCGGGCCGCCTCGGTGACGCGCTGCATGGCCGCCTGGTTGCCCCGCAGGTCAACCCCATGCTCGCGCTTGAAGGCGTCCAGCAGGTGCGCAGCCACGCGCTCGTCGAAGTCGTCGCCGCCCAGATGGTTGTCGCCCGACGTGGCCAGCACCTCAATGACGTCGTCGCCGATCTCGATGACCGACACGTCGAACGTGCCGCCGCCCAGGTCGTACACCATCACCTTCTGCGGCGTGCCGTTGTCCAAGCCGTAGGCGAGAGCTGCAGCCGTGGGCTCGTTGATGATGCGCAGCACGTCGAGGCCTGCAATGCGCCCGGCGTCCTTCGTGGCCTGGCGCTGCGCATCGTCGAAGTACGCGGGCACCGTGATAACCGCCTGCGTGACATCCTGGCCAAGAAACGCCTCGGCATCGCGGCGCAGTTTGCGCAGGATCATGGCCGACAGCTCCTGCGGCGAGTAGGGCTTGCCGTCGATGTTGGCGCGCCAATCGCTGCCCATGCGGCGCTTGACCGACTCGATGGTGCGGTCGGGGTTCACCGCCGCCTGGCGGCACGCGATGGTTCCCACCAGGCGCTCGCCTTCCTTCGAAAACGCGATCACGCTGGGCGTGGTGCGCTCCCCTTCCGCGTTCGGCACGATAACGGGCCGGCCGCCCTCCACCGTAGCCGCGCAGCTGTTCGTCGTTCCTAAGTCGATGCCGATCGTTGCCATGAGTGCGTCCTTTCGGGTTGAGATTGCATAGGTGCAAGTGCGAAAACTCGAATCACCGGTAGTTCGTAGCGTCAGCGAGGGTTTCCGTGGTGCCCGAGATCGTGGGGAGGGCGAGGGCGTGGCGTACTTCGGTACGCAAGCCCTCGGACTCGCCGCGAGATCGGGCACCATGGGAAGCCGCAGCGTCGAGCGGTTCCGACGGCCGGCAGGCCGCCGGAACCTAAAACGGCATCCCGCACAGCCGGCACAACGAGGGGCCCAGGCACCAGATGCCGCAGCAGAGGATGCTGGGGTCGATGCCCATGCTGAAGCCTTGCGATTGGCTTTCCTGCTGGTAGGTTTGGCCAGTCTGCTGGAACTGCCGCTGCGCGCGCTGGTAGTCCGGGTTGTTCGGATCCATGCGCACCGCGCGCCTGATCTGCTCGAGCGCCATCAGCGTGTTGCCCGCCGCGTCGTTGGCCAGCGCGCTGAGGTAGTACCAGCGGGCCGAGCGGCCGTCGCTGGTCACCGTGTTCAGGATGTCCACCGCCTGCTGACCGCGCCCGGCGTTGATGGCGTCGATGGCGTTGCGCATCTGTACGTTGTCGCCCGCGGCCGCCTCGGGATGGATGGGCTCGCGGCTGCCGTAACCTGCGCCGCCAAAGCCGAACAGGTCGTCGAAGTCGAACCCGAAGCCGCCCGACCAGCCGTACGGCCCCTCGGTCCCGTAACCCGAACCGCCCGCGCCCTGCCCCTGGCCTGCTCCGCCGTATCCCGCGCCGCCTCCGTAGCCCGCGCTACCCTGCGGCCCGGATGCCGCCCCGGCGCGACGGTCGCGCGCCGCGTACTTCTCGGGGTTGACGATGCGGTCGTACGCCTCGTTGATCTTGTTCATGCGATCCGCCGCCGCAGGATCGTTCGGGTTCAGATCGGGATGGTTCTCGCGAGCCTTCTTGCGGTACGCCTTCTTCACCTCGTCGGCGGACGCATCACGGCTCACGCCCAGCACGTCGTAGGGATTCTCAACCACGGCGCTTCTCCTTATCGTTTTCCAACGCGTAGTACTTCTGCCACACGCCCGCGTACACCACGCTGCGCAGCAGGCGCAGGTCGCGCTCCAGCGGCAAGCGCTCGAACGCCTCGGCCACGCCCGCCGCCAGCAGGTGCAGATCCTCGCGCATATCCTCCGCGCTCATATCCATAGCAACCAGCGGGTTATAGCTGCCCGATGCCCGGTCGTCCTCGTAGTCCATCACGGCGTCCATCACGTACACGAACTTGCCCAGACGGGCGCCCACCGTCCGCAGGTCGTCCGCCCAGTAATCGTCGGGACGGTACACGAACAGCTCGCCCATCAGCACGCCGAAGCGGTTGGCCGCCGCATCGGGAGCGGGCACCTCGCCGCCCGGAGCGGCGCCCGCTTCGCGCGCAGCGGCCTCGATGGCTCCGATGTCGGCCATGCCCGTCTCGACGGCCTCGCAGATGCGAGGGTTCCTTTCGCGGATGGCACGGTAGGATCCGGCCAGCATGCCCGCAAACGCCCGAGCCCGCACGCTGCGATCGTCGTTCCAGTCGTCGAGGCCCTTGTAGTACGCAAGCGCCACCGTCACGTCGGCCGCATAGTCGATACATGCCGAACGCACGAACCCGTGCGCCTTCACCGGATGGGGCGCGCAGCGTCCCTCGCCCTCGCGCTCCTCCGGCTCGTACAGCGAGCCCAGCAACAGCGCCAAAAACACCAGGTCGTACGTCAGCGCCAAGCGACAGTGCTGCCCGCATCGCTCGCCGATCGCGCGACACAACCCGCAGTACGCTCGATGGTAGCGTTCGCGCTCGGCTTCGTCCAAGCCCTCCAAACGGGGCACCACGTATCCGAACATCCTCAGCGCACCAGCTTTCCCGAAAAGGCGCTGAGCGCCTGGAAACCTTCGAGGATCGCATCGAACGTCTCTTGCGGCTCGGCCGAGAACGCCCTGCCGTAACGACGCTGCACCTCGCCGTCGACGCTGGCCAACAGCGCGCGGCCTTCGTCGGTGACATGCAGCCGCAGCGACCGGCGGTCGGTCTGGCTGCGCTGGCGCTCGATGAGCCCTCGATTCTCCAGCTTGCGGCACACGGGCGAGAAGTTCGTGCGCAGGATGCCGGCGCGGTCGCTCAGCTGGCCCGCGGTCAAACCCGGCGTGCGCATCAGCTCCACCAGCACGTGCATCTGCTGCAACGTCAGGCCGTGCTCCTGGCAGATCGGCGTCATCGTATCGTGCAGTATCTTCTGCAAGTCGTAGGTGATGGCGAACAGCTCGCGCTTGAAAGCTGCGATATCCACGGCGGACCTTTACGACTTCTGCTTCGTCTCGGTCTTGCACTTCGGGCACACCACGCGCAGCGTGCCCTTGCCGCGCGGCACCGACAGCACCTGGCCGCAACCCTTGCACTTGAAGTAGCGCGTGGTCTTGCGGTTCGTCCACTTCTTGCGCATCAGCGACAGCTGCTTGCGCGGCTTCTCCACGATGCGCTCGAACGTCGCGTTCTCGCGGTCGCGGGCGGCGATGTTCTTCGAGTAGCTGCGGAACAGCGAATACGCCAGCACGATCAGCGCCACCCAAGACAGCAGGTCAAGCCCAGGAATCAGCGAGGCGAACAGTAGCACGATACCCGCAACCACCAAGAAGTTGGAGAATGTGTCGGCGCCGCGGCGCCCCTGCATCATGCCCGACAGCTTCCACTGCAACCGCTCCAGAAAACCCTTCACGCGAACCTCTTCTCCTTCATGCCTGCCTGGCCGCACGCAGCGCAAACGCGCTTCCGCGCACGACGCCGACCGTCGCACGGCCGCTTTCGATCTCTGAAGAAATATAGTATTAAAGTAAGATTATTTTTCGACCAAGACGAGCCGATGTCATCGAACTGACATGTTGCTGCCATAAAGCGCCCACAGGAAAAGGCGCTCCGCATTCGCGGCGCATCGCGTCCTTACGCCATGAACCGCCGCTCGAACTCGTCGATAGCGGACGGCCTCCCGATGAGATACCCCTGCGCCCTCGTGCATCCCGTCGTCTTCAGCGCCTCCAGTTGCTGCTCGGTCTCGATGCCTTCGGCCACCGACTCGATGCTCAGGTCGTCGCACAAAGACGCGAGGCCGCTCACCACGCGCATGGTGCGATCCGTGGCATCGATGCCCCAGATCAACGACCGGTCCATCTTCAGCACGTCGAATTCCAGCTGCACGAACAGCGACACGTTCGCGTTGTCCACCCCGAAGTCGTCGACGGCCACGCTGAAACCGCGGCCCCGCAGATCGTCCGCCACGCAGCGCAGCAGGTCGCCTCCGCGCCCGCGCGCCGACTCGGTCACTTCGATCTCGATGAGCGACGGGTCCACGCCGAAGCGCGCGACCGTTTCCGCCACCCGATCGACAAATCCCTCTTCCCCCACCGTCATGCGCGAGAAGTTCACCGCGATGGGCACTGCCGCACGGCCTTCGCGCTGCCAGCGCGCAACCGTCTCGCACGCGCGCGTCAGGGCGAAGAAGTCCACATCGGCGATCTCGCCCATGTCCTCCAACGCGGGAACGAAGGATGCCGGCTGCACCTCGATCCCCCGCTCGGGGTCGAGGTAGCGGATGAGCGCTTCGGCCCCTACCAGCGCACCGGTTTGCGTTGCCACCTGAGGCATGAGGAAGATGTCGAGCAGCCCGGCCTCCACCGCGTCCCGCGCGCCGCCGGGGCGGATGAGGTCGTTCACCGCTCCGTCCTGCGCCAAGTCGATGCCCAGATCGGTTGCCCGATGCCGCCCGATCTTGACGCGGCGCATGCGGTCGCCCGCCGTGTTCAGCAGCACGGTCGCGTCTTCGCAGCGCTCGCTCCAGGCAAGCCCCACCGAAGCGGGCAGCCCGGCCTCGGCGAAGCGGGCCGTCAGGCTGCGCGTCATGCGGTCGAACTCCTCGTATTCAAGCGGCAGGGCCACCGCGCAGAACTCGTCGTCGCCGATGCGGTACACGCCCTCGCCGAACACCTCGCGCATGGAAGAGCAGATGCGCCGCAGGACCTCGTCGCCCTCGTCGCGGCTGCGCTCCCGGTTCACCACCGCAAGACGGTCGGCATCCACCAGCACGAACCCGATGCTCTCGAACGTCCCGCAGTCGTAATCGCGATGGAACGCGCTGCGCGAGTACGCACCGGTCAATCCGTCTTTCCAGGTCAGCTCGTCAACCTGGCGCTCCGCCATCGCGCGCTTCATGCTGGCGGAGATGAACGACGCCAGGCTGACCAGCGGCTTCTCAATGATTTCCAGGCGGCCTTTCTTCGGATCGTCTGCTCCCATATAGCCTACGAGCCTGCCGTCCACTTCGAGCGGAACGACCACGAGCGACTGGATGCCCTGGACGGACAGCGCCTCGTACTCGTCGGCGCGCTCGCCGTCCTGCAGGTCGTCCACCGAGTTGATGATGACCGCTTCCCCGCGGGTGAACCGCTCGATCCAGTGATCGATCAGCGACAACGGCAAATCGGACAGGTTCTGGATCTCGGGAGACACGCCCTGCGCGCACCACTCGTAGGCGTTCCACATGCGATGGCTCACGATGTTGAAGATGTAGGTGCGATCGGCCTGCAAGAACTCGCCCACCATGCCCAACACCGCGTTGAGCGCCGCATCGAGATCGTCGTTCTCCAGAACCCGGATGCATTCGACGTTCAAACCGTTCGCGCTTGCGAGGAACTTGAACGATTCCTTCTCGCGGTCGTGATCGGTTATGTCGAACGCGATCTCGAGGCGCGCTTGCTTGCCGTTCCAGTCGATCAGCTTGTCGCGCAACAGGTAGTGATGCTTCGTGATGGGGCTCGTGTGCTCCCATTCGAGGAACGCGCCGCCGCTCGGGCGGTTGTTCGTGCAGAACGGGCAGGGGGACGTGCGGTTCTGCAGCGCGGCGTAGCACAGGTGCGTTCCGTCGGCGATGTCCTGGCCGTAAGCCTCTTTGCCGGCCTTGTTGACGAACAGCAGCTGATAGGTGTCGGGGTCGCTGATGTACACGAGCTCGGACAGTCCGTCGAGGAGCGAATCTACTGCGAATTGCACGAGCGCCCCTCTCTGTCCCCGATGTGCCAATATGCCCTCTGATAAGGCATGATTATAGAGGAAGCCCAGGTCGCTGCTAAGGGGGTAGTGTAAAACGAACGGCCCCGCACGAGGCGAGGCCGTTCGAGGGGCGTCGATGTGCGCGCAGGATCACTCCTCCACGCGGATGACGCTGGGCTCATCGCGCAGCACGTCGTCGAGCTCGGCGATCTCGGCCAGCACGTCGCGCACGCTCTTCTCGCGCGCGGTGTGGGTGACGTACACGAGATCCACCTGGCCGCTTTCCTTCTTGCCGCGCTGCACCACCGAGTACACGCTGACGTTGTGCTTGGCGAACACGCCGGCCATCGCGGCCAGCACGCCTGAGCGGTCGGCCACCTTGAAGCGGATGTAGTACTTCGTCTTGAGGTCGTCCATCGGCACGATGGGAAGCTCGTCGGTGCAGGTGCAGCCCACCAGCGGCCCCACGCCCAGCGTGACATGGCGCGCCACTTCCACCACGTCGCCCATCACGGCGCTGGCGGCCGGGCCCGCGCCCGCGCCCTCGCCGAAGAACATCGTCTCGCCCACGGCGTCGCCTGTGACGTAGATGGCGTTGTACACGCCGTCAACGGTGGCCAGCTGGTGCGACAGCGGCAGCATCGTGGGATGCACGCGCACGTCCACGCCCTCGTCGGTGCGGTGCGCCAGCGCCAGCAGCTTCACGCAGTAGCCCATGTCGCGCGCTGCGTCCAAGTCCATCGTGGTGACGTTGCGGATGCCCTCGGTGTGCACGTCGTCGATGGTCACGCGCGAGTTGAACGCGATGGACGCGAGGATGGCGATTTTCGCGGCGGCGTCGAACCCGTCCACGTCGGCGGTGGGGTCGGCCTCCGCGAAGCCCTTCTCCTGTGCCTCCTTGAGCGCGGCGTCGTAGCTGAGCCCGTCCTCCACCATACGCGTGAGCATGTAGTTCGTCGTGCCGTTCACGATACCCATGACCGAGCTGATCTCGTTGGCGATGAGCGAGTGCTTCATCGGGTCGATGATGGGGATGCCGCCGCCCACGCTGGCTTCGAACGCGATCTCCTTGCCGGCCTCGTCGGCCGCGCCCATGACCTCTTCGCCGTACGTTGCCATGAGCGCCTTGTTGGCCGTGACCACGTTCTTGCCCGCCTTGAGAGCGCCCACCACGATGTCGCGCGCCACGGTGGTGCCGCCGATCAGCTCCACCACGATGTCGATGTCCGGATCGTTCAGGATGTCCTGGTAATCCTGCGTGAAGATGTCCTCCACGCCGTGCGCGATAGCCTGCTCGGGGTTGCGCGAGCACACGCGCACGAGCTCCACGTCGATGCCGTAGTGGCGCTTGAAATCCTCGCGGTGGTTCTTCAGGATGTCGATGCACCCGCCGCCGACCGTGCCCGTGCCCACCAGTCCCAGTTTTACCGTCATGCTGCGCTCCCTTTTCCTAAATGTCTCGGCTCATCAGGTCTTCGTACGTTTCGCGTCGCGTGGTCACGCGGGCCTGGCCGTCCTTCACGAACACGATGGCCGGCCGCGGCTGGCCGTTGTAGTTGCTGGCCATAGTGTAGCAGTACGCGCCCGTGCCGAAGACGGCGACGATGTCGCCCAGGTCGGGGTGCTGCATCGGCATGTCGATGACCACGGCGTCGCCGCTTTCGCAGTGCTTGCCCGCGATGGTGACGATCTCGGTGCGCGGCTGACCCGCCTTGTTCGCGATGACCGGCTCGTAATCGGCGTGGTACAGCGCCGTGCGGATGTTGTCGGACATGCCGCCGTCCACCGCCACGTACTTGCGGATGCCCGGCAGCGTTTTCAGAATGCCCACCGTGTACAGCGTCACGCCCGCCGTGGCCACCAGGCTGCGGCCCGGCTCGGTGAGCAGGCGCGGCTCGGGCACGCCGAACTTCTCGCACGCCGCGTGCACCGCCGACGTGACCGTTTCGGCGAACTCGTCGATGGAAGCCGGCTTGTCGTCGGCCGTGTAGGCGATGCCCAGGCCGCCGCCCACGTCCAGCTCCTCTATACGATAGCCGTACCCTTCCTCGATGCGCGCCATAAGCTCCACCATGACCTCGACGGCCTCAGGGTAGGAATGCAGCGCGAATATCTGCGAGCCGATGTGGCAGTGCAGACCCGCCAGCCTCACGTTCGGGGCCGCCAGCACGTCCTTCACGCACCCGTAGGCGAAGTCGTCGCGCATGGTGAAGCCGAACTTCGAGTCCTCGCAACCCGTGCGGATGTACTGATGGGTGTCGGCCTCGACACCCGGCGTGATGCGCATGTAAATAGGCTGCACGACGCCCAGCTCGCCCGCGATCTCGGAGATGCGCTTGAGCTCGATGCGGCTGTCGATGATGATGCGGCCAACGCCCGCCTGGATGGCTTCGCGCAGCTCGCGCGGCGTTTTATTGTTGCCGTGCATGAAGATGCGCTCGGTCGGGAAGCCCGCGGCCAACGCGATGGCCAGCTCGCCGCCGCCTGACACGTCGAGGCACAGCCCCTCGTCGGCTACGATGCGCGCGGCCTCCTTGTTGAGGAACGCCTTGCTGGCGTACACGACATCGGAGTTCTGATAGCGGCTGCGGAACGCCGCGAGGTAGGTTTCCATGCGCGTGCGCATGTCCGCCTCGTCCATGACGTACAGCGCCGTGCCCTGCTCGCGCGCCAGCTCCACCATATCGACGCCGCCCACATACAGGTGGTCGTCCTTCACCTCGGCGGTCAAGGGAAGCACCGCGCCCAGCTCCATGGTGGTGCGGTTGTCCGGTTGTTTGCTCAAGTCGGCTGCGGGAAGAGACATGCGATTCCTTTCGTGCGTCCTGGGGATTCGCCTAGTCTATCATCCCCGCTCGCGCACGGCGACACCCTGATCGAAAATGTCGCAATCATCCACCCTGCGGCAGGCGCTAAACGGCTTTTGGAAGCCGGCCGAAGCGCCGCTCCATGCAGGGGGAACGTTATGGAAGGTCGACGGTTGCTTTCTAACCAACGCGCACAGATGTTTCACGTGAAACATCTTCGGATCCGCCCGCTCCCCGCGTTTCGCGCCCCATGTGCGCGTCTATGCTCCCCGCGCCTCGCGTCCCGCTCCCGCCCGCGCACAGATGTTTCACGTGAAACATCTGTGCGCGTCGAAGCGGGATGCAGGATGGTGCCCGTGCCGGCAGGGTCCCGCGATGGATCGTCTCCGCATGGCAGAGATCGCGCGCTATGTACGATTCTCCGCCATCGTCGTTTCTTCCGACCTGGGCTTTCCTTCTTCGCCTTCGAAGACGAGCCCCGATAATCGTGCATAGCGCGCGATCTCTGCCGCCTCGCTTCCCAATCCGCCGTCAGGTCGATGACGAAGCGAGCCCGCACGAGCCGTACGCGATGGCCGACGGCGGCAAGGCCCCTTCATGGCAACGTCTCCCACGATTCTCAATGGCGTATAATGGGGCGATCATCCTCGAGGAAGGGAGCGGCATGGCTCAGCAGGAACCGTCCATCGATCAATGGCTCGCGGAAGCGAAGCAGGATCCGAACGCCGCGCAGTGCGGCATGTACCTCACCCACAACGGCATCGTGCGCATCACGCCGAAGAAGCAGGTGCGCGAAGGCGTCGAGGGCCTGGGCGAGGTCGCCCAGGTGGAATTCTCCTACGACGCGGCCGGCGTGGAGGCAGCGGTGCAAGAGGCCCTCACCTGGCCGGGCGTATACTACGTGCGCACGTGGCTGAACGAGGGCGTGCTCAACGTGGGCGACTCCATCATGTACGTGCTCATCGGCGCCGACATCCGACCGAACTGCATCGACGCGCTGCAGAAGCTGGTGGGCAAGATCAAGAACGACCTCGTGGAGGAGAAAGAGATCTACGCGTAAAGCGAAGGCGGCGGACGCAACAGGGCAGCTCGGCGAAAAGGTCTCGTCGCGCGGAACCGCCAGAAAAGGCGATCCCGCGACATAAGGCCGCCCTTCGGCGGCGCTCACAGGCGGCGAAGCGGCGAGAAATCCCGCTTCGCCGCTTTTTTCTCATTCCGGGCACATTTCCGAAGCCGGTTTCGTGTTGGTGGCAAGGAGGCGATACCCCGTATGCAACCAACGCTCAGGCAGGACGACTTCATGGAGCGCGCCATGCGCACCTGGGGAAGCACCGTCTACCGCCTGGCCCTCAACCAAACGCAGTCCCCGCACGACGCGGAAGACATCTGCCAAGACGTGTTCCTGCGCCTGCTGAAAGACGCAACCGCTTTCAAAGACGACGAGCATCTCAAGGCATGGTTGCTCTGCGTCGCCATCAACCGCTGCCGCGACCTGCACCGTTCGGCCTGGAAACGACGCGCCGAACTCACCGACGCGGTTCCCGATGCGGGCCGCGAAGATCCTCGCAGCGACGATGCGGCACGCGCCCTGCAGGACAGCGAGCTCGGACGAGCGCTAGGACGCCTGCCCGACAAGATGCGCCTGATCGTGCATCTGCACTACTACGAGGGATTCTCGACCGAGGAAATCGCCCGCCTCGTGCACTGCGCGCCCGCTACGGTTCGCTCGCGCCTGAGCCGGGCTCGAACGCAACTCGGGAAGATGCTGGGGAAAGGGGGCATCCTTTGAAACGGACAGGACAATCACCCGAGCAGGACCAGTACCGCGCGCTGATGGACGACATAGAGATGCCAGGCCGCGTGCACGATCGCGTGATGCGCGAGGCGCACCGCCTGCGCACAGCGGAGGCGGTGCACGCGAAGCCTACCCGCCGACCGCGCACCTGCAACCAAAGCGGCTATCGTACGCGCCGCTTCGTCACGGCCGTCATCGCAGCCGCTTGCGTGCTTGCCCTTGCGAGCGGCGTCGCGTTCGCCATCTCGCAGCAACTCGACAATGCGACGGCGAAAAACTCCTTCGCCCTCGATGCGGGCACAGACGACTTCGGATACGGCGGCTTCACGAAAGTGTGGCGCAGCGACCCGGAGATAGATCCGAACAACGCCGACAACGCGCCCGACTCGGGGCAGCGCTACCTCTCAGTGGCCCATCTGTTCGACCTCTCCTGCACGGGAACGAACGTCGCTTCGCTCACCTACACGGTGGAAGGCGACCGCGTGCTGTTCTACACGAACGCCCGCATGCCCGAATTCTCCTACCAGGAGGGCGACGACCCCTATACGGAAGATCGCACCACGAGCTTCACCGTGAACTACGACGAGCAGAACGCGAACAAGACCGAGATATGGCACGCCCTGCGCGTTTCGTTCCCGTTGGAGGGAGAGGTGGCGGAGCTGTACGATGCCACGACGGGAGAGTTCTACGGCGATCGTCGAAAATGGGACGTCAATATGCACGAAAACCTCAATGCGCTGCTCATCCGCAAATACGCCGACATGATCGCGCAGGCGCGTCTCAAGGTGACGGCCACGTACGACGATGGAACGACCGAAACGAAAACCTACGTCATAACCCCGGTCGACAACCTCGAGGAAACGCTGCGCGCCTACGGCGAAGCCCTGCGCGCGCAAGCCGCGGAAGAGGAGGCGAACCCCGGCCCGACCGAGCCCATAGCCCGTCCGCAGCTGTTCAGGTTCACGCAAATAGACTGACCCGAACCCCTTTACCGAGCCGTCGGACATGCAAAGGGGTACGGGTGCTCAACAACACGGCAAACGGCTGGCGGCACTTTTGCGCGGCCAGGCGCGCCCGTTGCGGCTTTCTTCTAGAGTAGTCCCACTCTATCCGGCAGCGCACCGCCATCGGGCGTGCGCATTCTAGAAGAAAGGCGGCATCTATGGGAAAGTTCAAACGCTTTTGCATGATCGTGTTCGTCGTTGCTGCCGTGCTGGGCATCGGCGTGCTCGCAGCCCTTTGGTTCGCCTGGGAACCGCTGTTCCCGGCAATCGCCTGGCTCATGAGCATGCCGTGGTTCTTCGTCGTCGAGGCCGTTCTGCTAGGCATCACGGCGCTGGGCCTGCTGGTCGTGTTGATTCGCGCCATCACTGCTCCGGGCAAGAACTCGCAGCTGGAGCTTGAGCGCGACAACGGCAGCATCGCCATCACGCAGAACGCCATCCAGTCCACGGTCAAGCACGTCGTCGAGAGCCATCACGGCCTGTCCACGGACAACGTCAAGGTTCACATCACGAACAAGCACGACCCGCGCATGAGCATCCACGCGAAGATCGATCCGGGTCGAAACGCCGAGCTGGGACAGCTGGGCGCGAAGCTGCAGGACGAGATCGCCGCGACGCTTGAAGCCTTCACCGGCTACCCCGTCGACTCCGTGCGCATCACGTTCGCAGGCGACGCCGACGTGGTTACACCCGCGTTCACGCAGCAGGCCACGAAGTATACCGACGACACGCGCCGTCAGCACCAGACCAAACCGGTGCCCGCCCACGTGGTCGAGTAGGTGATGCGACGATGACTCAGTCCACCATGCGCATCCACCCTGCGGCCACCCCGGCTCCGAAGTCGGCGCCCAAGCAGTCGCAGGCGGCGAAGCAGAAGCCGAAAACGACGAACGCTTACGCGTCTTCGAACCAGAAGCACGACGAGCAGAAGGCTCCGCAGCGTACGGCCGACACACCGTCCGACGTGCTGGCGAATGCAGCGGCCGAGACGAAGCGCGACAAGGGCGTGTACGCCAGCATGAAGCGCGCGTTCTCGCCGTACGTGGAGAACCACAGCCATGCGGTGCTGTACGGCATCATCGGCTTCGTCGCGGCAGCCCTCATCCTCATCGTGGGATTCTGGCCCACCGTGCTGCTGGCCGTGTTCGCCGCCATCGGCGTGGTCATCGGCAAGTACCGCGACGGCGACCGCAAGACGCGCCAGCAGATGAAACAGGTCCTCGAACGTTTCAACTAGCGAAACGCCTCGCGTGCCGCGCCCATCCCCCTGCGAGATTCGCGCAGCACGAGGCGTTCGCCCCCCCGATCCATCATGCTACAGAAAGGAACTACCATGACCCAGAGCACTATGACCAAGCCAGCAACCTCTTCCACCTACAACCCCTACTCCGATATGGACGCCGATAAGAAAAAGAGCGATGCCGCCACGGCCGACTCCGTCTCCGCCGAGCCGGTGTACAAACTGGTCATCGACGAGAACGTCGTGGAGAAGATCTCCTCCATGGCCGCTCAGAAGATCGACGGCATCATCGACATGAAGGGCAACGTTCTCTCCCGCATCCAGGAAGGCCTGGGCGGCGCAGACAAGACAAAGGGCGTGGACGCCGATATCGTCGACGACACGAACGCGAAGATCAACCTCGACGTGATCATGGAGTACGGCAAGTCCGCCCCTGAGATCTTCGACGACATCAAAAAGGTTGTCGGCGGCGACCTCAAGGACATGACCGGCCTCAACGTGGTCGAGATGACCGTGAACGTGGTGGACGTCATGACTCCGGAAGAGTACGCCCAGAAAAACGGGTCCAACAGCGACGACGGGCAGCAGGACGACTCGGCCAACTAGACCGGGTTCGCCCTCAGCGTCGTGTTGCGGAGCCGTCCCGTCCGCGCTCCGCACCCCGTGTTGCAAGCCCGTCGCGCCTCCCGCGCGGCGGGCTTTTTAACGAGCGGGGCCGGATTGCTCGCCTGCCCTCAAATATCATCCTGACCCTTTCGCTTCCCCTATCCGACATCCTACCGCGTCCGACATCCCGCTCCCCGCGCAGCGCGCGGCGTGCGTGCCCTTCTGCGGGCCATTTCGGTCAGCCCACCTGCCCTCCGCTGTCAAACCAGAATTGACATAGCCCGGGTCGGCCCGCCCCGCGAAAGCTCGCCGGCGGCTCGGAAGCCCTCTTCGGCCATCGGCCAGGAGCCCGTCCCGCCCGATCGCCAGCCGCCCGACAGGGGAAGCGGCGCGCGGCGGTGCATGTCGATCCTGGTTTAGCAGCCGATAGGGCAGCGAATGGCAAAAAGACATCGAATTCGGAAGCGATCGCGTCATCCGGGATGGGTCCGCCGAGCAGCGCCGGAAGCAAGCGATCTCATGACCTGGGACTATGATAGATTGGGATTACCAGCACGTCTGCGGTTCGCTACGCAATTTCCGAATTCAATGCTTTTTCGCCATCGGTGGCCTCGCCGGATGCACGAGGCACGGCGCTTTGAGAGACGCGGCGCCTAGGCGACACGCCGCGCGGCCGGAGCTTGCGCGTCAAACGGACAGCCAGAGCGAATGTTTCACGTGAAATATTCGAAGCCGAGCAACGCCGCGACGGCTTCGACAAGATCCACGCGGGAACGAAGGGCAAAGCGCGTGCAATCCGCGCGAGAAACAGCGGCAAGAAACGTGGAATCCGCACTGTAAACGCGTGGGATTTCAGTAAGATCGAGGAAGATCTGCGCTGGATGTGCGCCATGAAAACGTGAGATGGGGTTGTTATACTAAGAAGCACGAACCCGCCAGGCGGGGAGGATGACACACCCTCTTTACATCCATTTCCGAATTCTAGATATACGGAAGGGGGTGTCCTCCATGGATGGTATTGTACTCAGCCTTACCGGAGTTATCTTGCAGGTTCTCGGCCTCGTAGCTGCTTTCGGCAGCTTGGCGGTCGGGGCGGCCTCGCTCGCGCTTCAAGCGTGGTCGAAAGACGAACCCCGGTCGTCCCAGAGGGACGAACCGGGCGCACAATAACATCCGAACCGCCGTAGCGAGTTCGAGAGCCGTGGGGAGTTAGCCGCTCCCTGCGGCTCGCCTGCTATTATAAGGAAGCAACCGCTCCTCCGCAACGGTGCCTAACGCGTTTTCCGCACTTCTTCGGTGATCTTCGCGAAGTCGCCTTCCGCGGCGCAGTAGCGCGCCAAGTCGCGCGTGTTCACGCTCTCGGCTCCGTCGATACGCGTAATCGCACCCAAGCCGAAACCGATCTGCGGCACGCCAGCGGCCGCCATCTGCGCGAAACGGTCCTCCTTGCCTGCGCGCGCAAAGCGAAGAGGCAGGTACTCCATGAAGCCATGCTCGGTCAACGCGCCGCGCATCTCGTCCAGCTGGCGCGCGACCTCGTCGCAACCCGCCGCCAGCTCATCGGCCACCCGCACAAGCTCCGCGTGGGTCGCATGCGAGCGCGCGGCCGCCAGCGCCGTGCGCCGCACGTTGAGCGCACCGTCCCCGCCCTCGGAAGCATCATGGCCGAACGCCAGCACCAGCCCCAACGTGTCGTTCGCGTACGAATGCAGGAAATGGTCGCAGATAATGGGCAGATCGTTCAGGTTGTCCACCCGATTGAGCCGCACGAAGTCGACGGGGTTGAGCGACAGCATCTCGAAGTCGAAGCGCGTCACCCCGGCGCGTCGGAAAAACGGCATGGTCGCCCCGCTCACGTTCGCAATGGACGAACGCATGGCGACGGGCGCGTCCTCGGCCACGTCGCAAACCTGCCGCACGGCGCGCACGATGCGCGCGATGTCCGCGCCCGCGTTCGATGCCACGCCGCCGCCCAGCTGCACGGCGCGCACCAGGCAATCGTCGAACTGCCCCGCGTTCGCCTCGATCTCGGCCACCAGCGCGTCGGCGTAGCGCGCCATGCGCGCGCTATCCCACCCGAGGATCATGCCCTCGCGGCGAAGCGCGCGATCGTCCACGCAAAACGGGACGGACACCTGAACGATCGCATCGCGTTTCTCTGTCATGATCGTTGCTCCTTCTTCTGCTCGCGCGGAGCGGCGGCCACTTGAAAGCAGCCGCCGCGCGCTATGGGCCGACTGGCATCGGGGAGGGAGAGGAGGGATACGCCAACCGGCCCCGAATCGGTTGCGGGCCGCTTTACGCCTTCAGGTCCTCGATGACGCTTTCGGCAGCGCAGTAGCCGGAGGTCAGCGCCGAACCGCAGCTATTGCCAGCCGTGGGCGTGGCGTACTGGATGCCGTAGCGCTGGCCACAGGTGTTGCCGGCGGCGTACAGGCCCGCAATGGGCTGCTTCTCGCCGGTGAGCACCTGGTAGCGGCCGTCGGTGCAGATGGCCGCATGCTGGCACAGGCCGCCGGAAGGATTGCCGCCCGTGGTGCCGAACGAGGCGAAGAAGGGAGCGTCCTTGATGGGCAGCAGGTTCTGCGGGTCGCAGCCCCAGTCGTCGTCGTGGCCCTTCGCGCACAGCTCGTTGTAGCGCTCCACCTCGGCCAGAAAGTTCGTCTTGGCCTCGCCGGTGTAGCCCACGATCTCGGCCAGCTCCTCAAGCGTGTCGGCAGCGTACACCGTGGAGTACTCTTTGCCGAAGCGGGAGAAGGCGCGCACGTCGAAGCCGTCCTTGCCGGTTTTGTAGTTCGCCATGTTCTCGCGCACTTCTTCCACCATGTAGTCCGAGCTGCGGTCCATCGTCTCGTGGCCGTACCCTTGGTGCGACAGGTACTCTTCCCAGTTCGCGTCGGTCACGTTCACCAGCAGCTGGCCCTCGGGAAGCATGTCCAGGTAGCCGTTGGAGCCGTGCTTCACCATGGTCTCGTTCATGAAGCGCTTGCCGTCGTTGCCGAAGCACGGCCATGCGCCGCCGAACGCGAAGCCCGGCACACCGTTGATGCCCGCGGCCTGGCCGGCGCGGGGGCCGCCCTCCATCGTGCCGCCGGCCCACATGCACATGCGGATGCCCGAGCCGTCGCGGCCCATGCCCCCGATGCTGGTGGCGTCGGTGCGGTCGTTGCCGTACGACCAGGCCAGGTTGCGCATCTGGTCGGACAGGTCGAGGCGCATGTCGGGGTTGCCGCCGAAGTCGCCCGCCGCCACGACCACGGCCTTCGCGTTGATCTGGTGGTACGCGCCGTCGACATCCTGGAAGACGGCCCCGGTCACCGCGTCGCCGTCCTGCACCAGCACCACGCCCTGGTAACCCCACTTGATGGTGCCGCCGGCTTCCTCGAACGCCGCGTGCACCGAGCGGATGACGAACGGCCACATGTTGATGTTGGATTCCTCGTCGCGCCACTGAGTCATGGCCGGCCACGACCTCTGCCCGCAGCACTCGCCGTTGAAGTTGTCGTTGCCCTTGTAGTTCGAGGTCTTCGCATACTTCTCCACGTACTCGGCGGGAATGTGCCCCACCATCCAGTCGAGCATCTCGCCCGAGCGCATGGCGTAGTCGCGCACGATCTTCTGGTGCGCATGGCCGCGCGAGAGGCGCATGTACTCGTTGAACACCTCGGTGGTGTCGATCTCGGGCGTGCCTTTGTCCAGGAACAGCTTCGAGTTGTAGCAGGCCATGTCGCAGGCGTATTCGTCGTACTCGTCGTAGGTCTGCATATCGGCCAAGAAGACGTTCGCGCCTTCCTCCTGGCAGCGCAGCGCCGCCACGGTGCCCGCGTTGCCCGCGCCGATGACCAGCACGTCGCAGTCCTCGGTATCGGCGATGTCGCTGACCACGGGCGCGTCGCCCAACCACGCCGGCTTGTTCAGCATGAAGTCGGCCGGCTTGATGCCCAGCTGCTCGCAGCCGCCGCCCGCGGACAGCACGCCGTCGCCCTTGAGGGCGATGTACTCTTCGGGCGTGGTAGGCGCCTTCGCGCTGGCATTCTGGCCGCGGTTGAACGTCGACAGCTCCTGCATCACGTCGTACGTGCCCGCTTCGCCGGAATCGGCGGCCGCCGCCGAGGCGGTGGAGGCCGACTGCTGCGGCGAGCATCCGCCCAGCGCTCCCAGCGCGGCGACGCTCATCGTGCCGGCGGCCGCCCCCTTCAAGAAGTCGCGACGCGACCAGCTGTGCTTCGAGGTGGTTCCCATGTTCCCGCTCCCTTCAATCATGTGCCCATGTTCCGATCCCGGCGTCGCCCGCTTCTGTTGTGCGGCGCCGGACGTTCGGCTACACTACGGTGCAGGCCGGGGTTTCGCCATCACTGAAAGCGATGATTTCGGAATCCGCAGGGTGCGCCGCACGCGCCCACCCTATAGCTGAATTTGGTGATTTGCGCTATCTACGAGGGAAAACGCCGAGGCGTTGCAGGGAGGGCATGGAAAGCGCGCAACAACACGACTCGAAGCAGGCGTCTCCGGCGCCCGTCTCGTTCAAGCCCGCGCTGCTGGGCGCGGGACTGCTGTTCTCCGTCTTCCTCAATGCGATCCGCTTCTTTTCTGAGCACGGAACGGGCGCGACGCCCTCGCTGCACCCCTTCGCGGTGTACGCCGGCTGGGGGCTGACGGGCGCGGGCATCGTGCTCGCCGCGCTGGCCATGTTGGCCAAGCGCGCAGATCGACGCACGCCCGACCTCACCCGCACGGCGCCTCTGGTGACAGGCGCCTGCCTGGTCGCCATCGGAGTGCAGTTCATGCTGCCGCTGTACACGCAGCTGACGCTGCCGTTCGCCGAGCCCGCCATGTTCGGCCTGGCGTTCGGAGCGGGACTTGCCATGCTCGCCACGGCGTGGGGCTCGGTGTTCGCGCGGCTCGAACCGGAGAATTTGCTGTTCAACAGCGCATGGGGCATCGTGGCGGCAGCAGTCGTCCATTTCGCGGCCGAGCCGCTTTCCCCCTCTCCCATCGGGTTGGCGCTGATCGCATGCTCGCTTGTCACATCGGTGGCGCTGCTGTTCGTCGCCCGCACGTTCAACGACGAGACTGCGGCACCGCACCCCGCCGGCGCCGAAAGCGCAAGCGAGGATGACCATCGCATCCGGCTGCGCAAGGCAGCCGCCATATTGTGGATGCCCCTCGTAGGGGCGTGCATCACCTGCTTCATCTTCGGGCTCACCTGGGATCCCGTCATCTCGAGCGAGCAGATGCGCCTGCCCGATCCGCTGGGAGCGTGGAAATCGCTCATCGGGCCGTCGCTGCTGGCCATCGTCGTCGCGCTGTTCGTGCTGCGCAAGGCAAACTCGTCGCCGCTCAGATTGCTCAACCAGGCCGTGTATCCCATCGCCGTGGCGCTTCTGCTCGCGCTGCCCGTCATCAGCTCCGACAGCGATGTCGCAGCGGGTATCATCGACGTGCTCACCCAGGCCAGCTTCGCGGTGATCGCGCTGGCCATCTGGTGCAGCATGGCCAGCGCCGTCCGCAGCGTGCCCTTTGCCGCCACGTTCGTATTCCCGGCCTGTCTCGCGCTGCTAGCGCTCGCGTTCGTGGCCGGCCTGTGCGGCATCGCCGTCATCGGCACCGACGGCCGCACGATCTGTCTCATCATGCTCACCGTGTACCTGGCGCTCATCGCCATATCGTTCGCGCAAGGCTCGCGGCAGCGCGAAGGCCGGCGCACCGAGCCTCACGGCGCGGACGACTCGCGCACGTACATCCACCGCCGCTGCGACACGCTGGCAGCCGAACGGGGGCTGTCGCCGCGCGAGCGCGAGGTGCTGTACTACCTGGGACGAGGCTACAATCACGGCTATGTGGCCGAGAAGCTCTACATCTCCGAGAACACCGTGCGCACCCACGTGCGCCACATCTACGCGAAGCTCGCCATCAACTCGCGCGAGGAGCTACTCGCCATGATCGACGACGAAACGCCGAGAGGTTGAAGGTCGGCAGATTGAAGGCCGGCAGCGCCCGAGACGCGGTATGATGAGAGGCGACGCAGGCGGTATCGGATGCTAGGAGCGCTGCTGCATGAACATTCTCGACTATCTCGGCACGGAGTTCGCCTCATTCGAGGAAAAGCCGTTCAACCCGGTCGATTCGGCGGCGCTTTCCCAGTTCTGCATGGTGCGCGCCGAAGGGATCGTGCCGCCGCTGCGCGAGCGCAAGGCGTTCGGCAGGCTCGGCACCATCGTGAAGAACCTGCTATCCCCTTCGGGACGCCCCGCCCACTTCCTCGATACATTGCGTGCCGAACACTATGAGCATATGTTCTCGGGCCTCATCCCTGGCCGCGTGAAGGAAAATATGCTGGCACTCGCCGCCAGCCCGCGGTTTCGCGACATGGTCATCCGCGATTACCTCAGCCTGTTCGATACCGAGCGGCAGACGCAGTTCGCCGCCATGACGTTCGTCTACAAGAAGGAATTCGCCTACGTGGGCTTCCGCGGAACCGACACGTCCATCACCGGCTGGCGCGAGAACTTCAACATGTGCTACACCGCGCCCGTGCCCGCCCAGGAGCAAGCCGCGCGCTACCTGGAGGCCGTAGCGCCGCACCTGCCTCGCCGGCTGTTCGTGGGCGGCCACTCGAAGGGCGCCAACCTCGCGCTGTACGCCGCGCTGAACGCGTCCGCCGCTGTGCAGGACCGCATCGAGCGCGTGTACACGCACGACGGCCCCGGTTTCAAAGCGGGCGCGTTCTCGCCCGATGATTGGAGAAAGCTGGACGGCCGCATCCACCGCACCGTCCCGCAGGACTCCGTCATCGGTATGCTCATGGAGTCGCACACCCCGCCGCTCGTGGTGCACAGCACCGAGCGCGGCCTTTTGCAGCACAGCCCGTTCTCGTGGGAGGTCGACGGCGACGATTTCGTCTACCTCGACAACCTCACCGAAAACGCCCGGTTCACCGACGCGCTGCTCACCGAATGGCTGGCGCGCTACTCCGACGAGGAAGCGGCGGCCATCGTCGACGCGCTGTTCAAAGCCGTCGAGGCCTCGGGCGCCCAGAACGCCACCGAGGTCTTCTTCGGCGGGGCGAAAACGGTGGCCCTGCTGAGCGAGGCGGCCAAGAACATCGACGGGACCGCTCGCGAAACCCTGGTCGGCGCCCTCGGCTCGCTTGCCGAGCTGGCAGGCCACCGCGTCACCCAGGGCATCGTCGAACGCATCGTCCCGAAGAAAAAAGCGCGCTCTTAGAACGCGGGCTCCTCCGCCTGCACCGCGCCGCTTCGCACGTGCGCGGCGCCCATCAGGCGCTTTGCCGCAGCCATACCCACCAGCAGCAGCGCGGCGCTCGCAACGCCCGTGCCAATGCCCAGCATCAGGCCGGGATCGTACGAGCCGAAGCGGTCGAACAGGAACCCATACACCGAAATGCCCAGCGAGCCTACCAGCGATGTGCCGATGCTCACGTACGAGAACAGCGTGCCGTAATCCTTCGATCCGAACGCGCTGCGCACCAGCAGCGGCACGTTCACCGTCACCATCGCCGTAAGCACGCCGAACAAGGCGGCCGCCACCATGACCATCCCCACGTTGCCGTTCGAGGCTAGGAACAGCGCGAACGCGGTCACGCCCACGCCGAAGCCGCACAGCGTCGCGTTGCGCGGCCCCACGGCGTCGGCCAGCCACCCCAGCACCAGCTTGCCCACGATGTTGCTGATCATGGCGATGGAAGGAAGGAACGCTGCGACGGCGGCGAGCCCGACGGTGCCGGCGTACGTGGGCATCAGCTGCAAAAACGCGCTCTCGAGCGACAGGAATCCCGCAACCAGGAACACGCACGCGAACGCCAGCGAACGCACGGCGCGAGCCGCCGAGACGCCGGACGCCGTTTCGGCTCCGCTGCTCGCCGGGGTGTCTTCCACCTCGTCGGCTCCATAGGCATCGCGCGGGTCGGCCGGCTTGAACTTCATCACCAGCAGCGAGAACGGCAGCACCAGCACGGCTGCGATCAGGGCGAGCACCGCATAGGTGGGCCGCCATCCCAACGATTGGATGAGCGCGCCGCCCAACGGGTTCATCACCGCCCCGCCGATGCCCGAGCAGGCCATGGCGATGCCCATCGCAAGGCCCGCCTTCTTCTTGAACCAGTTGCCTATCATGACGGGTGCCGGCAGCAGGAACGCGAACGCGGCCGCCACGCCCAGCACCGCCCCCGCCACGTACCACTGCCACACCGCGTTGAACTGCCCCATGGACGCGAACGCCAGCGCGGCCGCCACCATGCCGACGCTCACCAGCACGCGCATGCTCACCTTCGGCAACAGCTTCCCCGCCACGGGAAGCGCCGCCGTCATGCACAAACCCTGGATCGTGAAGTACAGCATGAAGCTGCCCTGCGAGAACTGCAGATCGCCCAGCACGGCGGGAACCATGATGCCCGCCGCGTTGTTGATGGTGCCCATGCCTCCCGCTTGCAGGAAGCAACAGGCGATGAGGATGAGCCATGCCGGATGCAATCGGCGCGAACGCCGTTCACCGCCTGTTTGGTTCGTCGTGTGCTGCCGCATGCGCATACTCCCTTCTCCGCTCTGGGGCCGCCAGGCCTTCGAGCGTTTTCGGTTAAAAGATGCGCCATTCAATCACGGAACCGATGCCGCCGAAGCCGACCGATGGCGGGCGTAGCGCCTCGCTCGGTCAGCGAGCAGCAGAGAACGAAAGCGACCCGCAAGCGGCGGCGAAGAAGCACGCGAGCGGCAAGCCCGATCGCGCCCGAACGAAGCCGCCAACATACGGCGAACCCGCGCTGCGCAGAGCCGACGAGCGCACACGGGCGATGCCGCTCGCCGGCGATTCGCGCCCGGAGCTTGCAGCGAAGAGTGCGAGGATGCGAACCGCTGTTGGACGTCCAGCGACTCCTACGTGCTCAATGGGCTGGGGATGTCCGACGGCGAAGGCGCGAGAGCAGCTCCTGGGTGCTGACATCGCTCAGGGCGGTGCTGCTGGACATCCCCGCCTCCAGGGCCTCGACGTCGCTCAGCGCATCGGCAAGCATGTTGAGCACCAGCTCGAACGCGCGATCGATTCCCTGTTCGGGATCGACGGTTTCCTCGATGCGCTCGGCGCCAACCTGGGCGAGCCATAGCTTGAAAGGCTCGGCCTTCGGAGAGGGAACGGACTGGATGATGCGCAGGACACCGTGAGTTGTCGCGTCTGCAACGCTCCTATTTCTTGAGGATCCTCTTGAGGTACGTGGTATCCAGAACGTTCACCGTCTCGAACTTCCCTTTGTAGAACACGCCCCAGTTGTTAAAGACGCCGGGCAGCTCCTTCGCCTTTTGCAGCGAATCCACTTGGATGAGCGTCAGCGGCACGTCGTTCGCCTCGCAATACCGCCGGATCGCCTCGATGCGCTCGGGCACGTAAGGGCACTGGAAATCGTAGTAGATCGTCAGCTCGTCGCTGTCGATAGCCTGGGCTTTCGCGTGCGGCGCGAACCGCGGCACCGTCCCGTCGAACGACAGAGCCAGCAACTCGTAGCCGTCGTCGGTAGCGTCGACCACTTCGAAGCCGAACTTCCGCGCGAACGCCTGATCGGTCAGCCACGCCTTCTGCTTCTTCGCCCCCAGCAGGCACACGCCCGACTTGCCTTGCACTCGCGCGTCGGCCAGGCAGTACTCCATGAGCGCGCGCCCGTAGCCTTTGCCCTTGCCGGCACCGTACGCCCAGAGGCAGTACACGTACAGGTAGTTGTCGCCCAGCACGGGAACCCACGCCGTTTCAAGCGGCGCGTACTCGATGAAAACCGGGTCTTTCACCTGCAGCTTTCGGAACACATGGCCTTCGCGCAGCCGATCGGCGAGCCATTGGCGCTTCGCCTCGACGCCGGGATGGGGCTTCCTGACGCGAATGATGCAGGAAAGATGCTCGTCGGCAAGGTTCTCGGGGGTTAGGTTGACGAATTCGGGATCCATGCTCCTCCTAAAGAAACCATTCCAAATGACCGCAGCTTTGGCATACAAGCACACGCGCGGTCGCGTTGGCCCAATCGAGGTTGAGAAGCGACGCGCCGGCTGTGTTCAATTGCCCCGAGCGCTCATCGAATTCCTCGCCGCCGCAATGCGAGCAGACCACCGCCTTCCCCGCGATCTCGTAACGGTAATTGCCAGACAACCCGCGCTCGAACCCATCCATGAACCCCATGAGAGCCGCCTTTCCGATCAGGCTTACAGATCGCGCATACACTCCTGCTTTTTCAACGCGTACTCTTCTTCGGTGATGGCGCCGCGTTTATACAGGTCGTCAAGCTGCGAAAGACGCTGGTAGGCAAGCGCGCTCGCGCGCTGGCGCTCATCGGGCAAAGGCTGTTGGCTGCCGGCGCGCTTCGCCAACACCACGATGAGCGCGACCACGAGTGCGACGGGCACCAGCAACATCAGCATGATGAGCATTTCCGGAACACCCAAACCCAGTATCTTCATGAAGCCGCCTTTCCGCGAGGCCTTTTTCAACCAGTATAGCAAGCGCGGCGCACCCGAAGATGCGCCGCGCGAGAAAACTTGATGCGAGAAGCCCCTAGTCCGTGAAGTAACCCACGCCGCCCTCGAACAGCTGCTGGTAGCGGTCGCCGGGGACGTTCTGGTACAGACCGTAGCCGCGGCGCTCGCTGTGGCCCATCTTGCCGAGGATGCGGCCGTCGGGGCTGGTGATGCCCTCGATGGCCAGTACCGATCCGTTCGGGTTCACGTCAAGGCTCATCGACGGCACGCCCTGCTCGTCCACGTACTGCGTGGCGATCTGGCCGTTCGCAGCCAACTGGGCCGCCAGCTCGGGCGACGCGACGAAGCGGCCCTCGCCGTGGCTCACGGGCACCGTATGGATGTCGCCCACCTCGCAGCGGCTCAGCCACGGCGACAGGTTCGATGCCACGCGCGTGCGCACCAGACGGCTCTGATGACGACCGATGGTGTTGAACGTGAGCGTGGGGCACTCCTCGTCCATGGGGCGGATGTCGCCGAACGGCACGAGACCCAACTTCACGAGCGCCTGGAAACCGTTGCAGATGCCCAGCATGAGGCCGTCGCGGTTCTGCAGCAGGTCGCGCACCGCTTCGGTGACGGCCGGAGCGCGGAAGAACGCCGTGATGAACTTGGCCGAGCCGTCGGGCTCGTCGCCGCCGGAGAACCCGCCGGGGATCATGATGATCTGGCTGTTCTCGATGGCCTTCACCAGCGCCTCGGTGCTCTCGGCCACCTTGTCGGGGGTCAGATTGTTGATGATGAGCGTCTCGGCCACAGCTCCCGCCTGCTCGAAGGCGCGCGCCGAATCGTACTCGCAGTTGTTGCCCGGGAACACGGGGATGATGACGCGCGGGCGCGCGATGGTGCCGTTGTACACCAGCGGCGCGGCACTGGTGAAGGACACCGTTTCCACGGCATCGCCCTCGGCGCGGTACGGGAACACCGACTCGAGGTGGCCCTCCCACGCTTCCTGCAACCCGACCAGGTCGATGACCTCGCCGCAGGCGGCGAACTCGTAGGCCTCGGTCGTCTCGCCCACCTCGTCCACGCGCACGACGTCGGACGCATGCGGCAGCTCCACGCACGGAGCCAGCTCCACGAGGAAGCTGCCGTACGACGGGGCGAACAGCTCGTCGGCCGTCACCGAATCAGTCAGCTTCACGCCGATGCCGTTGCCCACGCTCATCTTGAACAGAGCCTCAGCCGTCGCGCCGTATCCCGGCGTGGACACGGCCAGCGCCGCACCGTCGCCGATCAAGCGCTCCACCAGCTCGAACGCCTCCACCAAGCCGGCGGCGTCGGGCGTGACACCGTCGTACGACGCGGGCGCGATGCGCACCACGCGGCTGCCCGCCTGCTTGAACTCGGGCGACGTCGCGCGATCCACCGAGCCGATGGCCGTGGCGAACGACACCAGCGTGGGCGGCACGTCCAGCTGCTCGAAACTGCCCGACATGGAGTCCTTGCCGCCGATGGAGCCGATACCCAGGTCCACCTGCGCCATCAGCGCGCCCAGCACGGCGGCGGCGGGCTTGCCCCAGCGCTCGGGCTCGTCGCGCAGCTTCTCGAAGTACTCCTGGAACGTCAGGTACATGTCCTTGTGGAAGAAGCCGGCGGCCACGAGGCGCGCCACGCTCTCCACCACGGCGATGTACGAGCCGGTGAACTGGTTCGCCTCGGTGAGGTAGGGGTTGAAGCCCCAGGCCATGCCGCTGACCGTGGTGGTCTCGCCGAACACGGGCAGCTTCGCCACCATGGCCATCGCCGGCGTCAGCTGGCGCGACCCGCCGAACGGCATGAGCACCGTGCCCGCGCCGATGGTGGAGTCGAAGCGCTCGGACAGGCCCTTGTTCGAGCACACGTTCAAGTCGGTGACCAGCGCGTTCATGCGCTCGGCCAGCGTGTCGCCCGCCCAGGTGCGCTCGTACGTTCCACCCGGCAGCACGCGCACGTCCTGGTGCTTCGCCGCGCCGTTGCTGTTGAGGAAGTCGCGGCTCACGTCCACGATGACGGCGCCGTTCCACTCCATGCGCACGCGCGCCTCCTCCGTCACCGTGGCGATGGGGGTTGCTTCGAGGTTCTCCTCGTGCGCGTAGCCGATGAACTCGTCCACGTCCTCGGCCGCCAGGGCAACGGCCATGCGCTCCTGGCTCTCGGAGATGGCCAGCTCGGTGCCGTCAAGGCCGTCGTACTTCTTCGGCACCTTGTTGAGGTCGATGAACAGGCCGTCGGCCAGCTCGCCGATGGCCACGGACACGCCGCCCGCGCCGAAGTCGTTGCAGCGCTTGATCAGCTTGCAGGCGTCGCCCCGACGGAACAGGCGCTGGATCTTGCGCTCCACGGGCGCGTTGCCCTTCTGCACCTCGGCGCCGCAGCTCTCGAGCGATTCCAGCTTGTGCGCCTTCGAGGAGCCCGTGGCGCCGCCGATGCCGTCGCGGCCCGTGCGGCCGCCCAGCAGCACCACCACGTCGCCCGGAGCGGGCGTCTCGCGACGCACGTGGTCGGCCGGCGTGGCGCCCACCACGGCGCCGATCTCCATGCGCTTCGCGGCGTAGCCGGGATGGTACAGCTCGTTCACCTGGCCGGTTGCCAAGCCGATCTGGTTGCCGTACGAAGAGTAGCCCGCGGCCGCGGTGGTCACCAGCTTGCGCTGCGGCAGCTTGCCCGGCAGCGTCTCGCTCACGGGAACCAGCGGGTCGGCCGCGCCCGTCACGCGCATGGCCTGGTAGACGTAGCTGCGGCCCGACAAGGGGTCGCGGATGGCGCCGCCCACGCAGGTGGCTGCGCCGCCGAACGGCTCGATTTCGGTAGGATGGTTGTGCGTCTCGTTCTTGAACAGGTACAGCCAGTCCTGCTCTTCGCCGTCCACGTCCACCTTGCACTTCACGGTGCAGGCGTTGATCTCCTCGGACTCGTCGAGGCCGGTCAGCACGCCCTTCGCCTTCAGCCAGCGCGCGCCGATGGTGCCCATGTCCATGAGGCACACCGGCTTCTCGTCGCGGCCCAGCTCGTGGCGCATCTCAAGGTACTTCTCGAACGCGGCCTGCACGGCCTCGTCCTCCACTGCCACGTTGTCCAGCACGGTGCCGAACGTGGTGTGGCGGCAGTGATCGGACCAGTACGTGTCGATCATCTTGATTTCGGTGATGGTGGGGTTGCGCCCCTCTTCGGCGAAGTACTGCTGGCAGAACGCGATGTCGGCCAGGTCCATGGCCAGGCCGCGGTCGGCGATGAACGCCGCCAGGCCCGCCTCGTCCAGCTCCAGGAACCCGTCCACCGTCTCCACCATGCCCGGCACGGGCTGTTCCAGGTGCAGCGTCTCGCGCACATCAAGCGACGCCTCGCGCGCTTCGATGGGGTTGATCACGTAGTGCTTGATGGCGGCGACGTCCTCGTCGGACAGCGCGCCCTCCAGCATGTACACCTTCGCGCTGCGCACCTCGGGGCGCTCGCCCTGGCTGATCAGCTGGATGCATTCGCTTGCAGAATCGGCGCGCTGGTCGAACTGGCCGGGAAGGTACTCCACGGCGAACACCGCCACCCCGTTCGCCTCGGGCATCTCCAGCGTCGCGATGTCGGACTGCGGCTCGCTGAACACGGTGGGCACGCACTGAGCGAACAGCTCGTCCGAGATCCCCTCCACGTCGTAGCGATTCACCATGCGGAGATTCTCAAGCGCGCCGACGCCCAGCAGGCTGCGCAGCTCCTCTTTCAGCTGCTTCGCCTCCCCGTCGAAGCCGGGCTTCTTCTCCACGTAGACACGAGAAACCATGGTCCCCACCTTACTTCGTCGAATCCTTGTCGGAAGTTTTCGCCTCCATCGGCTCGGCCTCCTGCTTCTTCGGCAGGCGGAACCCGTTGCCGAACAGGCCGCGCTTCTTAGGCGCCTCCTCCACGGCCGGAGCCTCCTCCACCTTCTGCTTGGCGGCGCGCTGCGCGGCCTTCTGCTGCTTTTCTGCTGCGCGCATCTCCTTGGTTTTTTTGGACATCATCTCTTCCTGATAGGCGCGTCGCACCTTGCGGATTTTCGAGAAGTCCACGTATAAGGCGCCGATGATGCACACATAGGCCAGGCCCAGCACCACATAGGTTCCCACCTCGGGCAGGAAGGCGCGGCCGAACCACGACATAGCCGTCATCACGATGGCGCCGATCAAAAGACCCCACCAGATTTTGCGAAGACGCTTGTATTCCGGCGTGGGCGGGTTGTAGTACTGCCGATCGATCTCGGTCTGCTTCGCTCGTGCGGCCTTCTTGTCAGCCTTCTTCTGCTGCTTCGTCTTCACGGTGGGCTGGATGCGCACCGACGAAGCCGCCTTCGTCTTCGGCTTCATGGTGGCCGCGCTCTTGCGCGTCTGGCCGCGATGCTCGTCGGTCTGGTACCGGTCGTTCATAGGGTTACGCTGGGACATGGGTTATTGCTCCTTGTTGATTGCCTCGAACCTCGCAGGTCCGTCAAAGTCAGCGAGAGGCGTTGAGGTGCCCGGAATTGTCGTGAAAGCTTTGCGAAGCGTGCTTTTGCACGTGAGCGAAGCTTGGAGCGGCAAGGCCGGACGCCTCAACGCCTCGCAGCGTCGAGAAGTTCCGGTTGCCGTTAGGCAAACGGAACGAAAGTTCTACCCGTGATCTTCTCGTAGGCCTGGATGTACTTCTCGCTGGTGCGGTCGATGATGTCCTGGGGCAGGCGGGGCGGGTTGCCCTGACGATCCCAGTTGGCGTTCAGCCAGTCGCGCACGAACTGCTTGTCGAAGCTGGGCTGGTCCTTGCCCTCGGCGTACTCATCGCCCGGCCAGAAGCGGGACGAATCGGGCGTCAGCACCTCGTCGGCCAGGATGATCTGGCCGTTCAGGCGGCCGAACTCGAACTTCGTGTCGGCGATGATCACGCCGCGCTCGGCCGCGTGGTCGCGCGCCGTGGTGTATACCTTCAGCGCAAGGTCGCGCAGCTGCGAAGCGTCGTCCTCGCCGATGATCTCCACGAGGCGCTCGTAGCTGATGTTCTCGTCGTGGTCGCCGATCTCGGCCTTCGTCGAGGGCGTGAAGATGGGCTCGGGAAGCTTCGACGAGTTCACCAGGCCCTCGGGCAGCTGGATGCCGCACACAGTGCCCTGCTTCTGGTACTCTTTGAGGCCGCTGCCGGCCAGGTAGCCGCGCACAATGCACTCGGCGGGGAACATGTCGGCCTTCTTCACCAGCATGAAGCGGCCGCGCAGGTAGTCGGCGTACGGCTGGAACTGCTCGGGCAGGTCGGCCACGTCGGAGGAGATGAGATGGTTCTCCACCACGCCGTCCAGAAGCTCGAACCAGAAGCACGACAGCTGCGTGAGCACCGCGCCCTTGTGGGGGATCTCGTCTTCCAGGATGTAATCGAACGCCGAGATGCGGTCCGTCGCCACAAGCAGCAGCTTGTCGCCCAGATCGTACAGATCGCGGACTTTCCCTTGTGCATCAGGCTTGATGTCGATTCCGGTCATGCTGGTCCTTTCGTTGCTCTCTCGAAACGCCGCTCTGCGGCACCCGGCGCTCCCCTTCTCCGTCGGCGCGCCCTATTATCGTCTATTTCTGGTCTTTACGCGACTTCCCACGCGATTTTTGCGATTTCTGCCCGCGCTGCTGCTCGTCGCCCTGGTACAGCGGGATGTGAATGGTGAAGCATGCGCCCTCTCCCTTGCGGCCTTCCACCTGCACCCAGCCGTTGTGGCGCTCGACGATCTCCTTCACCACGGACAAGCCGATGCCCAGGCCGCCGCTCTCGCGCGTGCGTCCCGCGTCGGCGCGCCAGAAGCGCGAGAACACCATCTTCGCCTCGTCGGGCGTGAGGCCGATGCCCGTGTCCTGCACGCTGATGGACGCCATGATGTCGCCGCGCTTCACGCGCACGGTAACCAAGCCCCCTTCGGACGTGTAACGAACCGCGTTCGAGATGAGGTTGGCGGTTGCCTGGCGAATCATGTCCGCGTCGCCTAGCACGCGCACGCCTTGCTCCATCTCGTACTTCAGCGTGAGGCCAGAATCGGCTACGAACGCCTCGTGCGTGGCCACGATGCCGGCGATCAGCTCGCCCACATTGACCACTTCCTTCTTCATAGGCGTAGAGCGGCTCTCCAAACGCGAAAGCTTCAAGATGGCGTCTACCAGGCGGCTGAGGCGCTGCACCTCGGAGTTCACGGTTTCCAGGCGCTCCTCGTCGGCCTCGAACACGCCGTCCACCATCGCTTCCACAGTGGATTGGATGGCCATCAGCGGCGTACGCAGCTCATGCGCCACGTCGGTGGTCAGACGGCGCTCCAGCTCGCGGTCGCGCTCGATGGAGTCGGCCATCGCGTCGAACGTCTCGCCCAGGTGCGCGATCTCGTCCTCGCCGTGCAGCTCGGTGCGGGCCGACAGGTCGCCTTCCTTGATGGCCTTCGCCGTGGTGGTCATGCGGTTGATGGGGCTGACCAGCGTACGCGCGAACAAGAAGCCGATGCATGATGCCAGCACGATGGCGAGCGCCGTCGCGAACACCATGGCCTGGTACGAGTTGTTACGGAATTCCTCGTCGGTCTGACTGAGCAGCGCCTCGGAGCCGTACACCCACATGTGGACGGATCCGACGGCGACGTTGTCGGTGATGATGGGGGCGATGGCCAGCTGGTCGCTGTCTCCGGGAGGAGGCGCGAGCGATCCTCGACTGTAGTCCTTGCCCGGCATATCATTTCCGTTTTCGCTGGGCGGAATCGTGGAATCGTACACGACGCTGCCGGTTTGGTTGTCGAAGATCTTGACGCCCACGCCGTTCAGCTTTGCCGCATAGCCCGCAACCGTCGCGATGCCGACGTTGTCGAGCGTGCCCGTATCCGAGTAGATCTCCGCGATCTGCTCGGCCGTGGATTCGGCGAGTTTATAGATGTTGGCCTGCGTATACGTCTGGAAGTGCTGCTCCCACACGAACGACAGCACGCCGATGGCCACAAGCGCGGTCATGGCCGCGATGAAGGCGAACGCGGCCGTGACGCGCGTGGTGTACGTCAGGTTGTCCCAGCCGAAACGGATGCCGCGGCGCTTTTTGCCGTCGCTCTCGTGCGGCACGACGATGGGCCCCGTGGTGCCCGTATCGGCTTCGACCGTCAAACGCTCGACGACCGGGGTGTGCGATGCGGTTTCTTGCGCATCGGAGGCTGGCGATGCAGCCTGTTCGCTTGCGTCTCGCACGTCGGTTTACTGCGCAACTTTCGTGGGATCCTCGAAGCGGTAGCCCACGCCGTGAACGGTGTGCAGCCACTTCGGGCTGCGCGGGTTGTCGCCGATCTTCGCGCGCAGGTTCTTCACATGCGAGTCGATGGTGCGCTCGTAGCCCTCGAAGTCGTAGCCCAGCACCTTCTCCACCAGCTCCATGCGCGAGTACACGCGACCCGGGTAGCGGGACAGCGTGGTGAGCAGCTTGAACTCGCTGGCGGTGAGATCGATCTCCTCGTTGTTGACCAGCACTTTGTGCCCCGACACGTCGATGGTGAGCTCGCCGAACTCCAGCACTTCGCGCTGCGGCTCGGAATCGGCGTGCACGCGGCGCAGAAGCGCGCGGGCGCGAGCAACCAGCTCGCGGGGGCTGAACGGCTTCACCAGGTAGTCGTCGGCGCCCAGCTCCAGACCGATGATGCGGTCTTCCACCTCGCCCTTAGCGGTGAGCATGATAATGGGCACGTCGGAGTTGTCGCGGATGGCGCGGCAGACGCGCTCGCCCGGCACGCGGGGCAGCATGAGGTCGAGGATGACAAGATCGAAGTGGTGCTTCGAGAACTCCTCGAGCGCCTCCTGGCCGTCGCCGACCGCCGTCACCCAGTAATTCTCGCGTTCAAGATAGGCCGTCACGGCGTCGCGGATGGCCTTTTCGTCTTCAACCAAAAGGATGCGTCGTGTTTCGTTGCTCATGGATCACTCCTCAAGCTCGCTGACATCTCGGACAATGCGCGCCCGCGTTCCCTACGCGGACCAGTTCCGAGCGTATTGGTCGTGTTTGCGTTTATTGTAGCAATTAGACCGAAGGGCGCTTTAACCTGTGCGTGAAATGACACAATAAACACCATGGTAACCCGCAGATCAACACACGCGAATCACGCGAAACCGACCGTTGCTAAGAAACGCCTTGCGAACAGGCGCGCAGCCTCCCGGGGAGGCGCGCTGTACGCCGGCGGAAAACCGAACGCGCGCGGTGGGCATGTGGGAAACGTCGCCGGATACGGCGGAGCACACGGCGGCAGCGGTCGTCGCGGGGGCTCCGCAGACGTCGGCAACGTGGCGGGGTACGGCAGCGCCAGCGCCATGGGCTCGGTCGGCGCGCATCGCCGCTCGTCCTCCGCATCGCCCTCCCCATCGTCCCCCGCTCCGCGCGGCACCTCTAACGGCAACGCCGGCGGCAACGGCGTTCGCGTTCCCACGCCGAACGGAGGCGAGGTTCTGCTCACCCGCCGCCACTTCCTGTACGGAGCGTTGGGCGTGGGCGCTTTGGCGGCCGTGGGCGGCGGCGCATCCGTCGTAATCGAGCAGACGAAGAACGACCCAGATGACAACCTCGTAGTGCTCAAGGTGCCCGAAGACGCGGTGCTGTCGTCTGCGTCCGACGAGTTCACCAACACGTTCGTCCAGGCGGAAGATCCAACGACGCTCATGAACCAGGTGGGGAATTACGAGCTGCCGTACGGCTCGCTCGTCTGGGCGAACGACGACGATTTGGCCGCATGCCTCTTGCCCACCGACACCGGCAAGCCGCTGACCCAGGTGGCGCTGCTTTCGCTGAGCTCGGGAAACTCCACCGTGGTGCTGGAGCAGGCCGTCGGATCCGACGAAGGCTTCGAAATCTACGACGTGCGCGCCACATCCTCGGGTCTCATCTGGGCCGAGGCGGACATCCTCGACGGCGTCTGGCGCATATACACCGCGCGTACCGATGGTGCGGCTCTGGGCAATCCCGCGCTGGTGGAAGAAGGCGACGGCGATTGGGAGATGCCCACCATCGCCGCCGTGGGAAACCGCGCATTCTGGCAGGTGTTGCCGAAAGCGAGCGGTCCGAAGAAAACCGAGCCGTCGCTGTTCAAGCGCGCCACCATGGGAGCGAACGACATCGAGACGCTGTGGACCTCGATCGGCCGCATGGCGACGGCTCCCTACGCCACCGGCGACTCCGTGGTCATCACGCCGCGCACGGACACCTCGTCCATCCACTACCAGCTCGTGCGCGTGGATGCCAACACGGGCGAAGCGCTGGACACCATGGCGCTGCCCACGTCCATGAAACCGCTGGAAGCCGGCTACGGCAACACCGGGTTCATGTTCTCGTTCGATGCCGGCTACCAGTACGGCGGAGGTATCGCCAGCATCGGCACGTACACCCCGGCCAGCGCCGTGACGAACGGCGACTACAGCAACGCGCCGTGGTTCCGTTTCAGCCGCAACCCTACCGCGCCGCCTGCCTGGTGCGGGTCGTACCTCATGGTGAAGTCGCGCACGCAAGTCGTGGGCATCAACTTCGACACGAACGACTGGTTCGCCTTCGACGTGAAAAGCGGCGCTGACGATTACGGCGAGTACCTGGCGTCCACCGGCTCGCGCGATGCCGTGGTCACGTACACAAACATCGACGACAAGCCCCTCGACGGCGAGGCCAGGAAGTACTGCCTCGTAAGGGTATGGACACCAGCTTAAACGCCTTCTCCGTCCCAGACCATCTGCGTAAGCCGGCACAAAGATATCGCACCCATCAAAAACAGGAAGCCCCGCAGGACGGGGCTTCCTGATGCCTCTACGTAAGGTAGGCGGCAGCTTTTAGAACTCCAGCTCCTTGAGGCGGTCGAATACCACGTCTTTACGGGTGAGGAAGTCCCAAGGGTCGAAGATCTCGTCCAGCACCTCGGCGCTGAGGTTCGCCTCGGGGTCGGCTTCGAGGTTTTCGCGATAGGTGGGTCCGTCCACGGCGTTCTGGATATCCTCCCACACCTTCATGGCGTTGCGTTGCACGATGACGTAGGCGTCCTCGCGGCTGATGCCGGTGTCCACCAGGGCCAGCAGCACCTTCGAGCTGAAGATGAGGCCCTTCGTGCGCCACAGGTTGTGCTCCATCTTGGCCGGATAGGTTTGCAGGCCGTCCAGCATCCACTGCATCTTGCCGAACATGTAGTCCAGCGCGATGAAGCTGTCGGCCAGCGCGACCCGCTCGGCACCGGAGTGGCTGATGTCGCGCTCGTACCACAGCGCCACGTTGTCGAAGGCCACCTGCGCGTTGCTCTTGACCGTGCGGGCCAGGCCGCAGACGCGCTCGGCCGTGATGGGGTTGCGCTTGTGCGGCATGGCGCTGCTCCCCTTCTGCCCCTTCGCGAACGGCTCCTCGGCCTCGATGACGTCGGACTGCTGCAGCAGGCGCACCTGCATGGCGATGGACTCCAGTGTGGAAGCCGTCACAGCCAGGCCGGCCATCACCTGCGCGTGACGGTCGCGCGCCAGCACCTGCGTGGACAGCGGGTCGGCCGCAAGGCCCAGGCGCTCGCACACGTACTGCTCGACGAACGGGTCGATGCTGGAGTACGTGCCCACCGCGCCGCTGATGGCGCCCGTGGCGGCCACCTTGCGGGCTTCCTCCATGCGCGTCTGCGCGCGCTTGAGGGCCCAAGCCCAGCTGCCGAACTTCATGCCGAACGTCATGGGCTCGGCGTGGATGCCGTGCGTGCGGCCCACGCACAGCGTCTCCTGGAACTCGAAGGCACGGCGCTTGCACGTCTCGCCCAGCTGCTTGATGTCTTCCAGGATGATATCGATAGCCTGCGTGATCTGGTAGGACAGCGCCGTGTCGCCCAGGTCGGACGACGTCATGCCGTAGTGCACCCAACGGCTGGGCGGCTCGGTGCCTTCCGGCACGTCGGCGTCGATGTACTCGGCCATGTTCGTGGTGAACGCGATGACGTCGTGGTTCGTCACCTTCTCGATCTCGTCGATGCGCTCCACGGTGAAGTCGGCATGCGCGCGGATCCACGCGGCCTCCTCCTTCATGATGCCGGACTTGCCCAGCTCGGCCTGCGCCTCGCAGGCCAGCACCTCGATTTCCTTCCAGATGTTGAACTTGTTTTCCAACTCCCAGATGGCGCCCATCGCGGGGCGCGTGTAACGGTTGATCACGCCGGTCCCTTTCACCCTGTTCTGCCTGATGGCAACCAGCATACCGCAAACGGACGGCAGCGCGGCGTATTTCACGGAAAGCGCCGAGCAGCCAGGGCGGCGGGCTGCGCGGGCGCAAAGCGGCCACTAGGCCGCTTTGCGCCCGGACGGATCAGCCTTCCCGAAGCGCGCTTCAGAGCGCGGCTTATTGCTTGACTTCTCTATTCTTGTTCGAGTAGTATATTTCCCATTATTATGCTAGGTTTTAGGGAGGAACCGCGGTATGGAGCAAGCACGGAAGCAGCAGATCGTCGCACGCGGACGAGTCCGCTCGATCAACGTGTCGAAGCGCAAGGGAACGCGCAAGATGCCGTGCGAAGGCGGCGCGACCGTCGTCGCGCATCGGGGCCTGGACACCGACGCACATGCCGGCGATTGGCATCGCCAGGTGTCGCTGCTTGCTTGGGAATCCATCGAGAAAGCGCGCGCGACCGGCCTCGACGTGGTTGAGGGCGACTTCGCCGAAAACGTCACCACCGAGGGCATCGACCTGTTAGCGCTGCCCCTGGGCACGCGCGTGCGCATCGGCGAGGACGTGCTGTTGGAGCTATCGCAGATCGGCAAGGTGTGCCACACGAAGTGCGCCATCTACCACCTGGCAGGCGACTGCATCTTCCCGCGCGAGGGCATCTTCTTCGTGGCGCTGGAAGGCGGCGCGATCAACGTGGGCGACCCGGTGGAAGTCGTCTCACTCGGCGACGGCACCTGCGCTTACACCCCGCCCGAAGCGCTGGCAGAGCTGGCCGCCGCGACTCGATAGCACCAAGACGATACTTGTCGCCTCGTGGACGTCCGGCCTAACAAGAGGCCGAACGTCCACCGGCAACACCTCAATCCATGCGCAATGCATCGTACAGCATTTTCGGCGCTACGCGCGCAAGCCTCTCGACAGCTTCCTGCAGAGGGGGCACCGTGTCCAGGCGATACCACTCAGTCAGAATATCCGTCTCGGTTTTCACCCAGCTGTCCAGGCAAAACATGAGATCGTCATCAAGGGCTATATGCTTGTAATCCTGCAGCGTCTCGAGCAGTGCGCACTTGCGATAGTGAGGCATGATACTGCGCTGGCTTGGGAAGTTGAGCGTATACTGCGTTGCGACCTTGAAGAATTCGCTCTCGAGCGAAAGCAGCTTTAGATGATGGAAATAGCCTGTTTCCCAATCCATTGTCCGGCCCACCTCTATCAAGTAAAACTTGTGGACGTGCATCGGCCACCACCAATGCAGACTGTACTTGCTATCGAAGTACCGATAGAACATTTGGCGAGATATACCGATTTTTTCACATAAGTCGGTCACCTTGATCTGGTCGAGAGACTTGTCTACAGCGTGCATGATCCGCAACCGCATCCGCACGTCTTCATCGTCGAGGATCCCCTTCGGCTCCCACTCGCCCATCTCTACCCCCCTTCCCGCATCCCCATACGGTTTTCTCAAAGAGTACCCTTCCCCACGCTGCCGATCGCTCCTTAGATGCCGACCGGCTTCAACCCTTCGGCAGAGGCCGCGGTGCGCAAATCCTTCCAAACCGACAAATGGTCGATCTCAAGAGCCTTGCACACCGTATCGCACATACCGCACTCTATACATTCCCACAAGCCATTTTGCACGGCTTGGACAACGCGATCCCCCTGATCGTAAGGATCGTAAAAACGATTGGCAATGGCTATCATTCCAGTTGGGCCGATATAGGACTTAAACCCCTTCTGCTCGACAACGGGGCACGCCGCCGTGCACACGCCGCAACGTGCGCAGTACTCGAGCGGCTCGAGCTTCTCGGACAGACCAGCGTCGACCGGAGCCTTAATCTCATCAAGGTTTAGGTCAAACGCACGTTGACGAGCGAGAATACGGCTCACTTTGTCCGTAACCTTCGTCTTGTCGACAATCAGGTCGCGCACCACCGGAAAATGCTTGAGTGGCGTGACTTCGTTCTTGCCCGCATCCTCAACCAGGGTAACGCAGGCGAGACACGGTGTGCCGTTGAGCGTCATGGCGCAACGGCCGCACACGCGCCCGCGGCAGCTGTAATCGAATGCGATAGGCTCGATGGTGTCGTTGATGACCACCAGCGCCTCGAGCAGGGTCATGTGCTCGGTGTGCTCGATCTCGTATGTACCGAAATAAGGCTCGGCGTCAACCGAGGGATTGTACTTTTGCACGCTGATCTTCATAGCGCCTCCTTGTGAGTCCGTGAGCGGTCGTGGTTAGTCGAGCTCGACGACGGGAACGGTTTCGAGCTTCATCTCGCCGTTCACGTTCCTCGCGACAATGTTGCACGTCCAGTTGGCTGGATCTTCCTGAGGGAATTCCGGACGATAGCTGTGGCCTCGGCTTTCCTCGCGCATGAGCGCGGCTTTCGAACTCGCCTCGGCGATGTCGAGCATGTTGTAGGCTTCGATGGCCGCCTTCCAATCGGTGTTGTAGGTAAGCGTCGCGTCTCCCAGCCTCATCGCGGGCATTTCCTCCTTGCGAATTCGCTCTAGTTCGGCAACTGCCTCCTGCATCGCAGGAGTCTCTCGCGTGGGCTGGCATGCCCGATAGCAAGCGCGCTGTATCATACGGGTAATTTCCTGAGGCCTCTTACCATCCGTCTGACGGATGCGTATCTCGTGCAAACGGTTAATCTCCTCTTCAACCGTATCGAACGTGAACGCCTTCGGCTTGTCTTTGCCCGCGCCCTCGGCATACTCGACAGCTTGCATCATGGCGTATGAGCCGTCTCGATAAGCAACGTTCACCGATGAACCGCCTTGCGCTCCGTATACTCCGCCACCGCGAGCGCAGAACAATCCAGGCAGGCCCTCCACCATAAGCTTTTCATCAACGCGCGGGTTGCTACCGTGCTCATAAGCCTCAAGCGCGCATTCGAGCTTAGTGGATGCCACATCTATGCCGAACACCTCTTTCCACAACTCGACGTTACGGCGATACACCTCCCCCATGGCCGCAAACGCCTCGGGATTGGAGAAATCCACGTACACTCCGCCATTCGGCGATCCACCGCCGTCGTGAATTGCCTTGGCGATTGTGCGCGTGAACGTGATGCGATCGAGCGTGGAGTAGTCCATGCCACGGAAAAAGTAATTGTCGTTTGCATCGCAGATGTATTCGCAGCACAGATTGTCAGCGCCGATGCCTCCTACGAACGTCGCCGCAAGCCCCGTCGGATACATGCTGATGAGGTCGAATTGAAAAAACTCCGAATCCTGCAGAGCCGCACCGCGTCGAAAAGCAGCTGCATCTACATCTCCTGTGTTGTCCGGTGAATTGATGGAAGTGGGAGCCACAGTATTCCACCCGTAAATCCACGAACTTGCACCCGTGCAAGATACGGTCGACTTTGCACGAAAAACGCGCACCGTTCCCGTGGGCACATGCAGCCCTACCGCTCCAATGCAGGCACCGTCTTCGACTACGATGTCGGTGATCATGGTCTGGTCGAAGATGCGAGCGCCCGAACGCTCCACGGAATCGGTAAAGTATCGCGGGAAACCGTTGAAGATGCCGAAAAGCGGATAGCCCGGGATATCGAGGCCCGGCACAAACGCACCTGTTTCATCGCGCATGAACAGGTTGTTGCCTTCTTGGGCGTAGCGCAGCAGCAAATTGCGCTCCTCCACAGTAAACGCTTCATGGGTCGCCTTTGCGATCTTCTTGTTCGTCAACTCGTTCAAAACGAAGTCCTCGGATTGATCCCACGGCGTGTCAGCCTGAATGAAGTTCACCCAGTTGCACCAGTTGTAGCCGCAAGCACCGCCGAAATGGAAGGCAGCCTTCTCAACGACCGCAACGTCCTTTCCCTGCTTGTAAGCCTGCAATGCCGCATGAGACCCCGCAAGGCCGCCGCCGATGATAAGAATATCGGTATCGTAGAGCTCGTAAAGTACCTGCTCGCTGTTTGCAGACGCGCCCGCGCCCCGCCCTTCGGATGTTTCCGGTGCCGAACAAGCGCCCATCGCACTCGAAAGCATCACCGTGCCAAACGCCACCGCGCTGCCTCCGAGAAACGCCCTACGAGACATGCTCTTCGTGCTTGCCGATTCGTTGCTGAAATTACGTTTCATGCGAACCCCTCCTCGCTCCGTCCTCTTCGACCGATGGGGTCGTCCCCTTCGGCAACCCCATTGTCGCAAAGCAAAAAAATGGGTTCAAAAGACGAAACAAGGCAACCGTACGCTCTGGAAAACATAAAGCGAAGTTGTCCGACCAGGTCGGACAACTTCGCTTTATGGCTTGGCGCTGTCTAGCCGCAAGGCCGACGGAACCTACAGCCCCTTGAACAGCGCCCGGACTTCGTCGAGCACTTCGTTGTCGGCCACGACGATGGCCTTGTCGCCGGGATACAGCACCGTCTCTTCGCTGGCCACTTCCACGTTGTCGTCGTCCTTCGGCGACACGGCCGCGATCAGGCTGTTCTCGGGCATGGGAACCGACGACACCAGGATGCCGGCCTCGTTGGAATGATGGCGCATGCGCGGCACCACGATCTCGGTAAGCGTAACGTTGCCGTGCGTCAGCGACGAGGCCACGCTCACGCTGCCCAGCAGCGTCTCTTCCTCGATGAGGTTCGCAATGAGCGTGGTGGACGACACGCACTCGATGCCCACCTCCTTGAAGATGCGGAGGTTCTTCGGGCTGTTCACGCGCGCGATGCAGCGCGGCACGTTGAACACGCGCTGCGCGATCTCGCACGACACGAGGTTGTCGTCGTCCTGGCCGGTGGTGGCCACGAACACGTCGGCGCGCCGGATGCCCGCGTCCTCCTGGTACTTCGAGTCGCAGCCGTCGCCGTGGATGACCAGGTAGCGCCCTTGAAGCGCCACCGACAGGCGGTCGGCCGTGGCCAGATTCTCCTCGATGACGGCCACGTCGTTGCCGCTTGAAAGCAGCACTGAAGCCAAGTATTCGCCGATCTTGCCGCCGCCAGCGATAACGATGTACATGCTCCGTCTCCCTTAATCTTGGATATAGCGCGAGAACGATTCGATCAGCTCATGGCGCACGCAGGCGAGCACCGAATCCCCGTTGTAGAGGATGGAGTCGCGCGTAGGAATAGAGCTGGCCGAGCCGTCGCTGCGCTCGAACGCGATGATGCGGACGTCGTGATCGCGCTCCAGCTCGCCCACGCGGATGGTGCGCTTGTCGGTGGAGCTGAGGTCCAGCGAGAAGCGCAGCACCTCGAACTCGCCGAACGTGTCGAGATGGGCGCCGTGGCCCGACACCACCTTGCTGAACACGTCCTCGGCCACCAGCGACGTGCCGCACACGTAGTCGATGCCCAGCTGCATGTACGCGCGCTCGTGATCGGGGTTGTACAGGCGCGCGATGACGTGCGGCACGCCGAACAGACGGCTGCCCACTTCGGCGCACATGAGGTTCGTGTTGTCGAACTGGGTGACGGCGGCCATGACGTCGCAATCTTCGACACCGGCTTTGACGAGGGTTTCCTCGTCGAAGCCCACACCCTGCACCGTGGAGCCGTTGAAGTTGCGCCCCAGGTTCGCGAACGCGTTCACGTTCTTGTCGATGACGCACACGTTGTTGCCGTTATCCGACAGCATGTTCGCCAGCTGGGAACCGACGCGGCCGCAGCCGACGACGATCACGTTGCTCATACCGATCCTTTCACCAGGCACCCGCATGGTGCCGATTTCTTGCTGCGCTTAGCATACTGCATGGATGCGGGCACGACCAGCGTCGCCATAGAACGGCGACAAAGGCGTAACGTGGCAATCAGGCACTTAGGAACGAATGTTTCACGTGAAACATTCCGCAAGGCCATCGTCTCGAACGCATGCGGAAGAAGGATTCGACGATGGAAAAGGAACCGCCGGCTCGTGGCCGGCGGAACGTTTAGATCATCTTCATTTGGCCGATAGTCGCCTTGAACCAATGATCCGTATTAGGCGGACAGTACTTGGCAGCGTTCGCATACGTGATGGAGTAGCCGTAGCCGTTTGCCAGGCCCGCTACGTGAGCGTTGATAGCCTCTTCCCAGCTGGACCAACTCTTATCGCCCCAGCCCCATGCGTTGTACGGCAGGAAGCAATGCGCGCCCTTGGAGCTTTCGGTGTTGGATATGGCAGGCGACCAGCGCGGGTCGACGCCGTTGCTCCAGGCAGCTTCGGCGAACGTGGCACCCTGCCCCGCCAAGGGCGAGCCGGCCAAGTATGCATTGATACGGGAGGTCCACTCGGAAACGAAAGCCTCTTTGCCCACGGAGAAATCAACTTCGGGAAGCGAGGCGACGGCATCGGAGGCTGCATCGCGCGCAGCGGCGGCCTCCTGCTCGGCCTTCGCCTGCTCGGCGGCGGCGATACGAGCCTCCTCCTCGGCACGAGCGGCCTCCTCCGCGGCGATGCGAGCAGCTTCTTCCTCGGCTTCGATAGCTTCGATGCCTTGCGAGATGTCGCGCGATGCGGTACTGGTAAGCACGGTGGACTCGCGGGTGGAACCCTCGGATACGTTGGCGAAGTCGGCAGAATCGGCAATGGCGACATTCGCGTCCGCACCGCCGATGCCGAAAGAATCGATATCGTGCACGGCGCCGCTTCCAGCAGAGGCGAACCCGAAGCCGATGCACCCGGTCAGCACGCACGATGCGCAGCCGACCGCGATAATTTTAGCAGCCAGGTTCGACTTCTTTTGTATATAGCGCTTTTTAGCCAAAACGTCAGTTACCTTTCGTTGAACAGCACACGACCCAGCCGCCGAAGCGGTTGACAGCGTAGTAAATTGTGTGAGGGTTTGCTGCCGAAAGGGCGATATGCTGTTGTGACAAAACGTATTTTAACGGACAAGGGGGTCCGAGGGCAAAATTTTATGGAGACGCCCTACACGATTTGTTCGCTTGACAGTGAATGAAAGCGCATTTCAGCAGGTGGTTCGCCTTAGTTGCGGACACGGGAAAAAGCGAACGAACTATGTGCTCTGTAACGCGACAAGCACGCTCATTCGGTTATCGAGATCACAACGGACTCGTTTAGACCGATGTTTTCCCACGGCTGCATGTCGAAACGATACTCGCGCCCGTACGGCGCCGAGAAAACCAGCTCTTCCGTCGCTCCCGGAACCGAGTACCACAGCAATCCCACCACGCAGAACGCCACGAAGCACAAGCCTGCCAGCAACGTAAGCAGCGGCGACTTGAGCGCGCCTCCCAGAAGCAGCAGCCCAACCATAATAAGCAGCAGCGGCCATAGGCCCACCAACATGAACTCGATGGAGCGCCACCCGATGACATCGAGGCTCATCAGCACCAGCACCACTCCCGCGGAAAACGTGATAAGGGAGTCCACGAACTGGCGCATGCGATGCCCCTCTTCGCCGGGGACTACCATACCGACGATGCCCAAGATAACGAAGATAAGCGGCCAATACTGCCACCACACCACGCCTTCGACCATGCTCGCCACCATAGCGGACATGCCGAAAAACAACAGGAACGACCCCGCGAACAGAGCAGCCTTCACGCCCGAGCGCGACGACTTCGCCGGCGGCTGCTGTTGCGGCGCGGCATGCATCCACCCTTCATGCGAATGGCTCGCCGGAGGCGCATACGAACGAGAAGCATCGGCAGGCGCAGCGGCAGAGGCGCGCGATGCGCCTGCCGGGGGCTCGGGCGGCACATGAGCGGCCGAGGCGTACGGGGGATGCGCATAGCGCCAACCGGCCGCTTGCGCGGGATTGGGCGCATTTTGCCCCCCCGACTCGGTTTTGCGCGGGGTGCCGCCGAATTCGAACGTCCCGTACGTCTCGGAATGCACCGACTGGGGGTGCACGTCGAGCGGCGCCTCCTCCTTCGGTTCGAGCGGCAGCACGATCCACAGCAGGATGTATGCGATGCCCAGCAGCCCGCCCGAGGCCAGGGTGAACACCACCATGATGATACGGACGATGACAGGATCGACGTTGAAATAATCGGCCACGCCCGCGCAGACGCCGCCTATGAGCGCCTTTCGCGAACGGAGCAGCCGTTTTTCACTCGTCACGCTTCCTCCCGGTCGATCGCCTCGACAGCGTCCACGCATGATGGGGAGGGATCGTCCAGTCGTTCCACGCGCACCGTCGAAATGCGACGGCGGCGCATAGCCTGAATCTTGAAGCGGTATCCGTCGAACGCAAGTTCCTCGCCCACCTGGGGCACCGAGTCGAGCATGCTCATGAGCCAGCCCGCGATGGTCTCGTAGTCGGCCGAATCCTCCACCGGCCATCCAAGCTCTGCGGCATCTTCGACGGGGAATCGCCCGTCGACCACCCAGACGTTCTCGCTTTCCTGCTCGATGAACGGATTCTCTCGATCCGTCTCGTCCACGATCTCGCCGACGACCTCCTCTACGATGTCCTCAACGGTAATTAAACCATCGGTGCCACCGTACTCGTCAACGACGATAGCCATCTGTTGACGATTCGTTTGCATCTCGGCGAGCAGCGGGAACAGATCCTTCGTCTCGGGCACGAACATGGCCTCGTAGGCGTACTCGGCCACCGGCTCGTGCTCCTTGCCGTCCATGAGCGGCGCCACGAGGTCCTTGAAGTGGACGATGCCCACGATGCGGTCGATGTCCTCGTGATACACCGGCAGACGCGAGTAGCCCGTGCCGCGCATGCGCTCCACCGTCTGGCGCACCGTGTCGGTGTCTTCCGCGAACATCACGTCCACGCGCGGCGTCATGATCTCGTGCACGGTCATGTCGCCCAAATCGAGGATGTCGTGGATCATGCGCTTCTCGTCCTCGAGCAGCTCGTCGTTGTCCGTGACCATGTACTTGATCTCTTCTTCGGACACGTTCTGGCGCTCGTCGGCGTTCTTGATGCCGAACAGGCGCGACAGCCCGTTCGCGGACGCCGAGGTCAACGCCACCAAAGGCGAAGCGATTTTCTGGAACACCATGAGCGGTCCGGCCACCATCTTGCTGACGCGCTCGGCATCGGCCAGCGCGATGCGCTTCGGCACCAGCTCGCCCACCACGATGCTGAGGTATGACACGATGAGCGTGATGACCACGGGGGCCAAGCCGGGCGCGATAACGGAAAGCCACCCGATGTTGAAGCCGGACAGCCACTGCGCCAGCGGATCGGAGAGGTTCGTGGCGGCAGCCGCGGAGGCGAAGAACCCGACGAGCGTGATGGCCACCTGGATGGTGGCCAGGAACTGCCCCGAATCGGCGGCCAGGCCCAGCGCGCGTTGGGCGCTTTTATCGCCCTCGTCGGCATCGTGCTGCAGCAGTACGTGGCGCGCGTTCACCAACGCCATCTCCGACATCGAGAAATAGCCGTTCACCAGCACCAGCACGAACGTGACGACGATGCTAATCCAAATATCCATGGTACTTCTGCAACTCCTTCGACAAGCGGACGATGCGCAACCTCTGCGCTTTGGCCGCGCGGCGAGGCGCTTTCGCGCTGCGTCCTCGCGGCACCCGTGGGGCTGTCATGCCCGCGCGCTTATGCACGCGACCGCTTACATAACGTACAAGAAGATGGCCAGAAACTGCAGAACGCTTCCGGCGAGTACCCAGAGATGGAACAGGGAATGCATGTACGGCACCTTCTTCAACACGTAGAAGATGCATCCGATGGAGTAGCAGATGCCGCCGCCCACGAGCAGCCACAGGCCCGGCCCGGGAATGGCCTCGATGAGCGCGGGGAGGAACCAGATGACGCACCAGCCCATGAGAAGATACAGCACGGCCGACACCCAGCGCGGACGAAACACCCAGAACGCCTCGCAGGCAACGCCCGCCAACGCAACCAGCCACACGAAGGCGCACAGCCACACGCCGCCGGAATCGGCAAGCGAGATCAGGCAGAACGGGGTGTAGGATCCGGCGATGAACAGGTAGATGCAACTATGGTCGAGTACCTTGAACACGCGCTTCGCACGGTCTACCGCGATGGCATGGTACAGCGTGGACATGGTATATTCCAGCAGCATCGTGAGGGTGTACACGAGCGCGGCGAACAGGTAGATGCCGCCTCCGTCGTCGAGCGCACGCACCACGAGGATGGGGATGGCCGCAATGGCCAACAGCGCCCCCAAGCCATGGGTGACGGAGTTCGCGATCTCCTCCCCCAGCGTGTACTCGCGGATGTCGCGAGCTTTGTTCGTGGCGCTGGCCGACGTATGCGACACCTCGTTGCGCAGCGCGTGCATGCTGGCGTAGTCGTTCGGCTTGAATTGCGAAGGCGTCCAACCGGGAGCGGGCCGGTGCTCTGTTTCGGGCACGACCGAAGAAGGGCTCTCGGCACTGCGGCCGGAGCCGGTACTTCGAGCGCCTTTGGCGTCGGATGTAGTTGATGCGTTCATGGTGCTACTGTATCACATTTCCGTGGGGCTTGAGCCATGCAAGCCACGCACGGGCATCATCCTCTCGGGCATCGATAAGCCTGATGGTAGTGCCTCCAACCCCTGCTGCAGTGCGCGCGTTGACCGTAGCGGTGCCGGCATTACGTTGAAAAGGATTCGTCTTCGTGTAACCGAACTGTATCTTTTTGCGCGGGAAGCTGATGGTCTCGCGAGCGAACCCGCCGTTGCTCACCTGCATGAAACGCTCGTTGTACGCAAACCCCGAGCCACGGAACCACAGCACGGCTCCTACCGCGTCGAGAACGAGCAGCACGACCGCAAGCGCATAGCCGAACAGCGCGCCGTTGTTGACGAAGAACAACGTCATGGCTCCGTCAGGCACGGCCGGATCCGCCAGGAGGTTCACCGCTATCTGCCCTGCCGCCACGAGGACGGCCAACCAGAAGCCCGTCCCCTGGATGATGCATCGCCGGATGAGGGCGCGACGCAGTCCCACGGGCGCCACCGGGATGTTCTCGGTGGGAACGTCGGCGAACTCGGGAACGATGCCCGCGAGAATCTCGGGCACACGGGACATCTTCACGAAGGGATGGATCACGAGCCCTTGCTGGCTGAGGCCTTTCTGCTGGTCGTCGGAGTTTTCAGCCGCCGCATCGATCTTGCCCAGCGACAGCTCGCAGTAGCCAAGCAGACGGCGGATGAAGCTCTGCTTCACCATCACCGACTGCACGCGGTCGACGTCGACGCCCTGGAAGCGGTGCTGCAGCAGGCCGTGCTCGACTTCGATGCGGTTGTCGCGGCGACATGCGCGGAAGCCGCCGTACGAGACGCAAGCGCCGATGGCAGACAGCAGCCACAACACGAGCGACGCAGCGAGGAAGGTCGCCACGCCCGCGGCGATGAGGCTGCCCCCGAACAGCCGAACGCTCGTGGCTACAACGTTGCCAACGAGCGGCTCCATCGAACCGGAGAGGATGGGCGCCATCTGACCCATGAACTGGGAAACGGCGCCGACGATGCCGACAACCACGACGAAGAACGCCGTATTGTTCGACAGGCCGGTGAACACGAGCTCCTTGTTGGACATGCCGTACTCGTAGGTCACGCGGCCCGTATCCACCGCGGCGCCGCCGAACACGCCGCGCACGTCCTGCCAGATCTCGGCGGGAGCGTCCAGCACATTGGCGCCCTCGTGCAAGGCTTGCGCGGGAACGCCCGCTGCAGAGGCCATCGCCGCAACGGCGGCATCGGGCGCGGCACCGTTGCGCACGGCTACGGCGTACTGCTTGCGCGCGAACAGCTCGCGGCGCAGCTCCTCAGCTTGCGTCTTCTGCACATACGGCACGATGACGGCCTTGTTCGCCGCGCCGCCCGCCGTGTCGATGCTGACGCTGCACACGCCGAAGATGCGCTGGATGAGCGTGGCGTGCTGGTCGACGGACTGGATGCGCTGGTAGGGCACATGCACGCGCTTCTTGTTGAGTATGCCCGAATACAGGTTGAATTCCTCGGGCCCTAGCTCGTAGTACAGATGCTTGTACGAGATCACCTGGTAGACCGCCACAAGCGCCACCAGCACGACGATGCCGGCGATCACGGATCCGATGACGATGAAAAGCATGGGGATGTCGCCGCGCGTGATGGCTTCGCCCTCGGAGATGGCGCCGATGATAGCCGAGAACGAGGAGAAGACCACGATGGCCAGCAGCATGAACGCCGTGCGCAGACTGCCCAACCAGATATAGCTATGATGGACATGGCTCCCCCGCGGCCCTTCAGGCTGCGGCGCAGCAGGCTGGGGTTGGGGCTGCGAAGGTTGGGGCGGTTGGCGATAGTCCGTCATCACACGTCCTCCTGGGCCAGGCGCGCAAGCTCGGCCGCGCGATCGCGCAGCTGCTCGGCGACGTCGGCGCCGAGGCCGGGGATCTCATGCTCGCCGGCCGCCGTGGCCACCGTCACGCTGGACAGACCGAACGCACGTAAGATGGGACCCTGGCGCGTGTCGGTGTTCTGCACGCGGATGAAGGGGATGACGAAACGCTTGCGCCACACGATTCCCTTCGCGATATCGAGGTAGTCGCTGGAAAGCTCGTAGCGCCAGCGCATGAAGCGGATGGGCGGCAGCACGATCAACCACACGATCAAGCAAGCTGCGTACGCAACGGCGACGGCGACCAGGACGACGAACATCCACGTCGCCGGATCCACCATTGCAGCGATGGCGAATGGAACGAAGCAGCAGAGGAATACCACGGTAAGCCAAATGGCGTCGTTGATGCGCCAGACCGTTTTGACCTTCGGATCGAGCTGGTGCGCCGGCAAGTCTTTCATGCGAGTCCTTCTGGTCGATGTCGATATGCTTGCTTCATCATACCAGAGCGACGCAACGTCACCAGGAGCCGCATCAACACAGAATTGCAGAGCGACGGCGCATCGTCTAACGCGATGCGCTACGCGGGAACAGGCTTCTCGGCGCGGCCGCGGAATCGACGGGCGTTGGGAAGGCCGCTTTCGCGCAAGCATGCCAGCACGGCGCACCGCAGAGCCGAACGATTCCGGATGTTTCACGTGAAACATCCGTTTGGGTTGGGCGGGGTTTCCCGGTGCAGTATACTCAGGACAGCAAACTGCGAGCGAAACGAGGTTCCCATGCGCTATGACGAGCTGCAAGACGAGATCAAAAATGCGATGCGCGCGAAGGACAAGCCGAAACTGTCCATCCTGCGCCAGGTGCACGGCGAGATCAAGAACATCGAGGTGAACGAGCGCCGCGACATCACGGACGCGGACGTGGACGCCATGTTGAAGCGCCTGATCAAGCAGACGAAGGAGACGCTGGACGGCTCCATCAAGGCCGGCAACGACCAGGAACGCACCGACACCCTGACCGCCCAGGTGGCCATCCTGGAAAGCTACCTGCCCAAGCAGGTGTCGGGCGACGAGCTGGTCGCGCTCATCGACGAGGTGCTGACCGAGACGGGCGCGTCCTCCAAGAAGGACATGGGCCGCGTCATGGGCGCCCTCACCCAGAAGACCGGCGGCAACTTCGACAAGGCGGCCGCCGCCAAGGAGCTGGGCCAGAAGCTGGCGTAGCCCCCCCCCGCATCAAACAAGAAGGCGCGCATGATGCACGCCTTCTTTCGTTGCGACGACTGCCGTGCCCCGTGCGATACGGGGCACGGCGGAAGCCGTGAAGCCGAAGCGATTCTTTATAGGCCGAAAAGGTAATCCAGCTCGTCGCCCCAGGAGTCTTCGTCAACCTGCCAAGAATCGCCGTTCTTGACCACCTCCAAGCTTACGTAATCCGTGGTCATGGCGGTGGTCTTGTCCATTGCAGCCTGGTAGAGCTCGCCGAGAAGCACCTTCGCGCCGGCCTCGTCGAGGGACTGCAAGTCGCCGGCGTCGATGGCGGCTTGCGCGTCTTCCATGAACGTGGTGGCGAAGGCCATAGAATCGCGCAGCGTCACATCGGCGTACACGGTGCCCGTGCCGTCGCCGTTATCGTAGGCGCCGTCCAGCTGATAGTCGAAATCGACCAGCATCCACTCGACGAACGTCAAGGGATCGATGCCCAAGTCGGTGAGGCTGTATCCCGTCGCGTCGGCCAGCTGCTCGTCGGCTTGGTCGGCGATCTTCCGCATAAGCGCAGCATCCTTGCTCTTCAGCAGGTCGAGCTTCTCAGACGCCGCCGCTTCCATCTGCTGGCCGCCCTGCGTGATGGACGACAGGTCGGAACTTTCCGACGAGTACGTGCGATCGTATTCGTCGGACGCACCGACCACGAAGGCGAGCACGCCAACCCCGATAACCACGTACAAGACGAACGCCAGCACCGAAAGCACGATACCGACGATGCCGCACACCTTGCCACCGGTCGCCTTACCGTCCCTGCCCGCCTGCTTAACGGCTTGGCCGGCCAGCACGATGGCGACGATACCCAGCGCGATTCCGAACAGGATAGAAGCCGAAAACAAGATGGCCAAAATGCCGCACACGAGAGCGCCGACGGCCTTGCCGTTGGATTGCGGAGGAACCGGTTGATAGTAGCCTGCAGGCTGTTGGCTGAAGGGCTGGCCCGGCTGCTGACCGTAAGGCACGGATCCGGGCGCTTGCGCGGACTGCGGCATCGGCTGCGTCGGTTGCGCCGGAGAACCGGGCGGCGCGGAAACGGTGGGCGGTACGGGCGGCTGCGGCGGTACGGGCGGCTGCGGCGCGGTCTGCTCATCCATGGAAAATCCCCTTTCAGGTGCGGTTTCCGACAGTATAGCAAAGGAGCCGTCGGATTTCCGACGGCTCCTGGCAGTTCGCTTCTATGCAAGGAACGGCATCCGCTCTAGTAGTGCGCCAGATCCTCTTCCTTCACACGACCGCGGAACGTGCGGTAGATGATGACGTGATAGACCAGCACCAGCGGCAGGCCCACGCACGTGATGATGGTCATCCACATCAACGTGAGCTCGGACGACGCGGCGCTCATGGCCGTGATGGCCGGGCCGACGCTATCGGCCGAAGCAACCACGAAGTTCGGGAACATCGAAGCGGCCAGCAGCAGCACCAGCAGCGCCGCCGCGCCCGACTGGGCGATGAAGGCGCCCAGGTCGCAGTCCTTGCTCTTCGCGAAGAACACGGAGGCGACGATGGCAACCACGAACAGGGCGGCCAGCAACCAGCGAACCGCTCCCAGCAGGGGATCCATTGCCGGCTGAATGCCCAGCAGAGCATAGGCGGTCACCGCGACGAACAGCACCAGCGACACGATCTGCAGCGGGAAGCGCAACTTCGCGGCGCGCGCCTGCAGGTCGCTAGGCTTCGGCGCCTTGAGCGCCAGCCAGGACGCCCCTTGCGCCAGGAACATCGACAGGCCCAGCAGGCCGCACAGCAGCGTGAACGGGGTGATGAGGCCCAACAGCGGAATGCCCGTGTAGTCGCCGTTGGCGCTCATGGGGATGCCCGCGTAGATGTTGCCCACGGCAACGCCCAGCAGCAGCGCCGGCAGCAGCGAGCCCACGAAGAAGCAGCCGTCCCACACCTTCGCCCACTTGTGGTCGATGCCGCGGTATTCCAGCGAAACAGCACGCACGATCAGGCCGAACAGCACCAGCATGACCGCCAGATAGAACCCGGAGAACGTGGTGGCGTATGCCGCCGGGAACGCCGCGAACAGCGCGCCGCCTGCGGTGAGCAGCCACACCTCGTTGCCGTCCCACACCGGGCCGATGCTCGTGCGCACAACGGCCTTTTCTTCATCGCCCTTCGCCACGAAGGGGTACAGCACGCCCGCGCCCAGGTCGAAACCGTCGAGCACGAAATAGCCGGCGATCAACACGAAGATCAGGAGGAACCAAAGCCCCTGGAAGAACGTGATTTCCATGACTACTCACCTTCCTTCGCGAGGTCGTCGCCGAACGAGGGGGCTGCTTTGCCCTTCGGGGTCTTGCCCGCAGCGGCGCCCTCCAACGCAGGCTCATGCTCTGCAACCGGCCCTTCCTTGATGAAGCGACCCATCGTGCGAGCCCACGCGACCATGAGGAACGCGTACACCACCAGGAACAGCACCATCGTGATCACCAGCTCGGGAGCGGACACCGACTGCGAGACGCCCTCGTTCGTGAGCAGGCTGACGCCTTCGGGGCTGGTTGCGGACGGGTACACCACCCACGGCTGGCGGCCGACTTCGGCCGTGAACCAGCCCGCCTGAATGGCGATGAGCGGGAACACCGGCGAGATGAGCACCAGGCGCTGCAACCACTTCATGTTCTGGATCTTGCCGCCGCGCAGCGTGAATACGAGCGCCAGGATAACGGTGAGCATGATGAGGCCGTACATGGCAACCATGAGGTGGTACGTCTGGAACACGAAGTTCACCGGCGCGGTTTCGGGATCGAGAGCACCGTACTCGGCGGAAGCGGCCAGCTGGTTGAGGCCCTCGTACTCGGTGTCCCAGGTGCCGGTTGCAAGGAAGCTCGTGCCACCCGGGATGGAGAACGGGGTGATGACCTTCTGGTTCTCCTCGTCAACCCACCCGAACGCGTACAGAGGAGGCACCTCGGAGTCGTACATGCCCTCCATCATGGCAAGCTTCGTGGGCTGCTCCTCGGCGACGGTGACGGCGGAGGAATGAGCCGTGACCAGCATGACGCAGCTGACCACGATGCCCACCACGGCGCCCAGCTTCATCGTCTTCATGGCGAATTCCTTGTGGCGGTTCTTGATGAGGTACCACGCGGAAACGGCCATGGCCACGAACGCGCCCATGATGAGCACGGCCACGATGGTGTGCGAGTAGCGCGGCCATACCGACGGGTTCATCGCCGCGGTCAGGAAGTCGGTGATGACGGCCTTCGAGCCGTCGGCGGACAGCTCCGCGCCGGCCGGGGTCTGCATCCACGAGTTCGCGATGAGGATCCACAGGGCCGACAGAGCCGAGCCGAACCACACGAGCCAGGCCGACACCATGTAGAACTTCGGCGACACGCGCTTGCGCCCGAACAGCAGCACGCCCAGGAACGTGGACTCCAGGAAGAACGCGAGCAGCGCCTCGGCGGCCAGCGGCGCACCGAAGATGTCGCCGACGAACCTCGAGTAATCCGCCCAGTTCGTTCCGAAGGAGAACTCCATCGTGATGCCCGTGGCCAAGCCTAACACGAACGTCGCGGTGAAGATCTTCACCCAGAACTTGGTGGCAGCCGCGTCCTTCGGGTCGCGGGAACGGTAGTACCGTGTTTCGTTGATGGCAAGGATAAGTCCCAAACCGATGGTCAACGGCACGAAAATGAAGTGATACGCCGCCGTGCAAGCGAACTGCAAACGCGCCAGAAGCACAGGATCGGAGAAGATATCCATCGCACACCCCCTTACTCTCGTCTGTACCGACAGATGTCTATGGGGCGCATTATACCATCATTTGTAGAAAAAATGTTATTGGACGAATAACATTTTTGGACGAATTGACGGGGAGCGAAGCGGGGGCTAGCCGGCGGGGAGGGTGCGAGCGGGGGCTAGCCGGCGGGGGTTGGCCGGCGGGAGGGGGCGGGCGAGGGGGAGGGGGTGCGGGGTCCGCGTTGCACAGTTTTGCGCGATATGCTGCGTTCGACCCGAACCGCTCGAACCCCGATTTCGCGCGACCTGGTAAAACGCTCGCGAGAAGTGCGCCCGGAGGAGCGCGAGGGCGTCCGAAAGCGCTTGAGACGCAACATATCGTGCAAAACTGTGCAACGCAGACCCCCGCCCC